>JACRFU010000026.1 GCA_016212585.1 Candidatus Magasanikiibacteriota bacterium
GACTGCAACGCGCATCTTTCGGACAAAATGATTTCAAAATTTTTCAGCTTAACTCCTGTTAAACTTCAAAATTTATTCAATAATTTTGTCCAGAAATCTGCGCATTTCGCTGCAAAAGCGCATTCGGCGACAGTCCCATAATGCTTCCAAGGTATGAATTTTTTGGAGGTGATCTCAATGTTAAGCAATCAATTTGCTTATTTTGCCGCAACCCAACCTTGGTATGTGGTAGCTTACTATATTCTCCAAACCATCGGCTGGGCTATACTTTTGCCTCTTGTGTGGGTGGGGGCGCTTAAAGCCTATTTACTCGCGCGTCAGATACATTATTTAGGGAAAAGTGTAAAATGGTGCTTTCTTGCGGTAGATGTGCCTAAAGCAAATGAACAAACACCCAAAGCGGTTGAAAATATATTTAATCAGTTAGCTGGTTCCCATAAAATACCGGACTACGAAGAGCGGAATTGGAACGGTCATATGCCGTATTGGTTTAGTTTTGAGATTGTCAGCATAGAAGGCTACATCCAATTTATTATTGGCACACCAAGAAAGCGCCGCGATTTGATAGAATCAATTATTTACGCGCAATATCCGGACGCGGAAATTACGGAAGTGGAGGATTATACCAAGTCATTCCCCACGCACTATCCGGACAAAGAATGGGAAGTGTTTGGCGCTGAATATGTTCATGCTCAAGACCCACTTTATCCCATTAAAACCTATGAAGAATTTGAACACTCTGGAGCGGAAGAAGGGACTTTTAAAGACCCTATGGCCGCATTTTTGGAGGTGTTTACCCGTATGGGTCGCGGAGAGCACTTATGGGTGCAATTTTTAATCAAGCCGCTTGAGACCAGTTTTCTTAAAGCAAAAGGTCTTCAATTGGTTAAAAAATTAATTGGCGCAAAGGTGGAAATAAAGGCGCATCCTTTGCACGCCATCGCGGTCCTGCCGGGTAAAATTATTGACGCTATAGTTGATGCGTTTTTTGCCAAAGAAGGCACGGTACCAGTCAAAAAGAAAGACGACGCGCCGCACTCTCTTATGTTGTTTTTGAGCCCTGGAGAAAAAGAAAAGGTGGAAGCGGTAGAGCATAAAATTGATAAACTGCCGTTTGCCACAAAAATTCGTTTTATCTATATCGCTCGCCATGAAGTCTTTAATCGCGCTCGCGTTTCTTATGGTTTGACTGGCGCGTTTAAGCAGTACACTTCAGGGCACAACGGAATCAAACCGGAAAGCAAGAGAACTATTACCAAAACGCATTTCTTTTTTAAAAAAATGCGTGATGATTGGCGCCGCACCAAAATCGTCAACGCGTATAAAAATCGCAGCCGCTGGATTGGCATATTAGAGTGGCCGTTGAACGCGGAGGAGCTGGCTACGCTGTGGCATTTCCCGATTTTGACCGTAAAAGCTCCACTGCTTAAGAAGACAGAAGCAAAACGCGTTGAACCTCCTATATCATTGCCTGTTGAAGGCGGTTATCTGCGCCCCAAGCCGTTTGCAGAACACTCGCCTGACGCTCCTCCTTTTGATCCGAATAAAGGCGGTCCGCCAAAAGGTTCCCCGCCGCCCAATTTGCCTGTATAAATATCTTTGAATTACGAAATGTCTTTTTTCGGCAAGTGTCTCCAATTGGTACTGGTAAAATGCTTGAAGCATTTTCCATCTAACTCGCGCCGTCGCGCTCCGTTAGCCCAATTGGAGACACTTGCCTCAACGACATTTCGTAATTCACAAAAATCTATCTTATGATTGATACGCAAGACCCCGTTACACTATTTGCCGAAACAAACTTCCGCAATCAGCGGCGCCGTTTTGGCATTAAATTGGACGACCGCCGCCGCCACATGTATCTGGTGGGAAAAACAGGTATGGGCAAGACAACGCTTTTGGAACAACTTGTTTTTGATGATATTAATAAAGGAAACGGACTTGGTGTGGTGGATCCGCACGGAGACTTTGCGGAGAAGATTTTGAATTACATTCCCACCAGCCGCATCAATGATGTGGTGTACTTCAACCCGTCCGACATAGATTATCCAATCGGTTTTAATGTGTTAGAAACCATTGACCCGCGCCATAAACACTTAGTGGCATCCGGGCTCATGGGTGTATTCAAGAAAATTTGGCCGGACGTATGGAGCGCGCGCATGGAATATATTTTGAATAATTGTATTCTCGCGCTTTTGGATTTTAAGGGGAGCACCTTGCTGGGGATCAATAGATTGTTGGTGGATAAGGATTTTAGAAAACGTGTAATCGCGCAGATAGAGAACCCAGTGGTGCGCACATTTTGGACCGACGAATACGCTCGCTACAGTGAAAAATTTGCCACAGAAGCTATTGCGCCAATTCAGAACAAAGTGGGACAATTTTTGTCCGTTTCCATTATTCGCAACATTGTGGCGCAAGTCAAATCAACCATCAACATCCGTGAGATCATGGACACTGGTAAAATTTTTATTATGAACCTTTCTAAGGGCCGTATTGGCGAAGATTCAAGCAGGCTCTTGGGCGGCATGCTCATTACCAAAATTCAGCTTGCGGCCATGGAACGCGTCGACATACCGGAGACGGAACGTAGAGATTTCTTTTTGTATGTCGATGAGTTTCAAAATTTCGCTACGGAAAGTTTTGCTAACATTTTGTCCGAAGCGCGCAAATATCGGTTGGATTTGATTATGGCGCATCAATATATTGAACAGTTAAGCGAGGAAGTGCGTCCCGCGGTTTTTGGCAATGTGGGCACCATGATCGTGTTTCGCGTTGGAGCGGAGGACGCCACTTTTTTGGAGCCGGAATTTACGCCGGAATTTTTAGCGGAAGATTTGGTTAATTTGGGCAAATATAATGTATATATTAAATTGATGATAGACGGGGTTGCTTCAAATCCGTTTAGCGCACAAACATTTTTGACCGAATACAAGCCAACCGGTAACACGGAAAAAGTTATTAAGGTTTCGCGCGAGCGTTATGCGGAAGAACGATTGATTATTGAGGAAAAGATAATGCGCTGGAGCGGCATGGTGGGAGGAGAAGAATTGCCGGAGAGTGTAGAAGTGGACGCAAACGGTGGTGCGCCGACAGTAGCCCAAAAAGAACAAAATCATATTTATTTGCATGAAGAAGAATTGGAAACAGGTCAACACTCAAAGCGTGTGGATGATGGCGCCTATCACAAAGCGCAAAGGTCCAAACCGACTGCGTTAGACGGCACGAGATATTCGACCACTTGTTCGTGTTGCGGCAAACCCACCGATGTGCCGTTTAAGCCAGACCCTTCGCGTCCTCTTTATTGCGTGGAATGTTATAGCAAAGTACAAGAAGAAAAACGCAAACAATTGAAAGAAAGCGGGGGAGTTAAGAATCCAGATGGAGGAATGGGCACAAGTGCGCGCGCAACACCGCGCAACACCGCGCCGGCGCACATCGCTTCAGCGCCGGTTGCACCGGTGAAACCAAGAGAGAAAATAATACAACCGTCACCCACCGGAGAGGCAAAGGTAAAAGTTTTAAATACGCCCGCACCCATTTCTTTGCAAGAAGCGTTGCGGCAAGCGCCACCGCCAGTGCAGATCACGCGCGTATCTCCTCAAAAGAGCATACCAACACAAGCTCCTGCGCATAAAGAATTTCGTGCCGCTCCGTCGCAAGAAAAAAACATGGCTCCACAGACCCAGCAGGCGTTGTCTTCGGCAAAAAAAATCAAACAAGGTGAAATTGTCATTTTTGATGATGTTTGACATTACCATAAAATGCCTTTATACTTGATAGGACCTACGCATTTGGCCAATTTCTTCGTCAAAGCCTGCGTTTCTCGCTCGTCGTAGGTATACTACGGCTTGCTCCGATACTCGGCTTTTCCTTGAACTTGTCTCAAATGCGTAGGTCCTACTTGATTAACTAGTTCAACATAATTTTGTCATTTACTACGAACATACCCTATGCAAGGAGGCAACAATGAACACATTGCTTCATCAAAAGAAGTTATAGAATTCAAAGGAGTGATTGAAGAACTTCTTCCTTCTACAAAGTTTAAAGTCAAACTGGAAAATGGACACACTATTATCGGGTATCTCGCGGGCAAGATGCAGATGAATAAAATCAGGCTTTTGCCAGGTGACGAGGTTAAGGTCGCTTTGACCCCATATGATTTAACCAAAGGGCGCATCGTATATCGTTTTTAGCTGATATAAGCATAAAAACCAGAAAAAGCATGATCTAAACATCCTGCTCTTGACATTTTTTGTATTTACGATTATTATGGGACTGTCGCTAAATGCGCTTTTGTAACGAAATTTCTGAATTTTGAGACAGAATTGCTGAATACATTTTAAGGTTTAACAGTGGTTAAGCCGAAACATGTTGAAGCAATTATGGCAAAAATTCATAAATTGCAGTCAAAATGGCTTTTGGCGGCAGTCCCGGCATACCAATCATTTTTAAGCAAAAAAATTTCATGAAAGTACGCGCTTCGGTCAAAAAAATTTGTAAAGATTGCCAAGTTCTGCGCCGGAAAGGGCGCATTGTTGTCATCTGTAAAACCGCTAAACATAAACAACGCCAAGGTTAAGTTAATATTTTCTATGATACGCATTGCCGGCATCAATTTACCATCAAACAAACGGATTGAATATGCCCTGCCCTATATTTACGGCATCGGCATTGCTCAATCGCGTGTCATATTGTCAAAATTGAAAATCAATTCCGGGATACGAGTCAAAGACATGGCAGAAGCGGATGCGAACAAATTGCGTGAGTATATTGAAAAGAATTACCGTATAGAAGGCGACTTGCGCCGCGAGGTATTATCTAATATTAAACGGTTAAAAGAAATCAGCGCCTATCGGGGCGTGCGCCACGCGCGAGGGCTTCCCGCGCATGGACAGCGCACCAAAACCAATTCACGCACGGTCCGCGGTAACAAGCGCCGTACCATGGGAAGCGGAAAACGCGCCGTTGAGAAGAAATAATTTCGTACACCTTTAATTTTTACTATGGCAGAAGAACAAAAAATAAAAAATGTTGAAGGACAAGCTGTTGTTGACAAAAAGAAAGTGTCAAAAGCAAAGGCGCGTAAAAAGAAGAATAAGGTTACCAGTGTCTCGCTTGCGAATGTGTATATTCAGGCTACCTATAATAACACGCTTATCACCATTACCGACCCCAATGGCAATACGCTTGGGTGGTCAAGCGCCGGGCATATGGGTTTTAAAGGGCCTAAAAAATCCACACCATACGCGGCAGGCATTGTGGTAAAAGATTTGGCGGAACGGCTTGCGACATTTGGCATTAAAGAAGTAAATGTTTTTGTAAAAGGCATTGGTTCTGGGCGCGACGGCGCATTGCGCGCGTTGTACGCAAACGGGTTCTCCGCGCTGGCAATCAAAGATATTACTCCTATTCCACACAACGGATGCCGTCCGTGTAAAGTGCGCCGCGTATAAATTATTTATATATATGGGAAGAAATTTAGAACCACAGGTTAAACGTTCACGCCGATTGGGAGAAGCTCTTACGGAAAAAGCGGTCAAGTATTTGGCGCGTCGTAATTTTGCTCCCGGAGTGCATGGCAACAAACGTAAACCACAGCTCACTGGGTATGGATTGCAGTTGCAAGAAAAACAAAAAGCAAAAGCAGTGTATGGTATTTTGGAAAAACAGTTTGCAAATTATGTTGAAAAAGCGATGTCAAAACGCGGAAACAGCGGAGACTTGCTTTTGCAGTTTTTGGAAATGCGGCTGGATAATGTTATATATCGCGCCGGGTTTGTTAAGACGCGCCGTATGGGGCGCCAAACAGTCAGTCACGCGCATTTGACAGTCAACGGACACATGGTAAACATTCCTTCATATCAAGTCAGGCCAAATGATGTTATTGGCGTGCGAGAACGCAGTAAGAAGTCCACTTTATACGCGTCGCTTTCAGCCGCGCTGGAAAAGATGGAATCTCCAAGCTGGCTTTCTATCAACGCGCGTGACTTGACCATAAAAGTTTTGGGCGCGCCAAAACCGGAAGAAATAGCCGCAAACTTTGATGTGACCAAAATCATTGAATTTTACTCGCGTTAATTTTTTCAACGATCTTTTTTACTCATTTATTTTGTATGCAACAACTTCTTCTTCCCTCAACATTCTCTTTTGAAGAAACAGGTAAACCGCACGAAGGGCGTTTGATTATAGAGCCTCTTTTTCGCGGATACGGCACCACGCTCGGCAACGCACTGCGCCGTGTGCTCTTGTCCTCGCTTCCGGGAGCGGCGGTGGTTGCAGTCAAAATTAATGGAGTACCACATGAATTCAGCACACTTGATCATGTCAAAGAAGATATGGTGGAAATTTTATTGCAATTAAAACAATTGCGTTTGCGCGTTTTCAGTGAAGAAGAAGTGCGCCTTCATTTGTCCGTCAAAGGTGAAAAAGAAGTGACCGCGTATGATATTGAGCCTTCCGCGGAAGTTGAAATCGTCAATCCGGAATTGCACATTGCGACATTGACGGATCCTAAAGCGCGTTTTGAAGTGGATTTGTTTATGAACCAAGGCCGCGGGTATGTGCCGGTGGAAGAGCAGGGGAAACAACGGTTAGAGCTTGGTACGATTGCCGTTGATGCTATTTTTACTCCGGTTATCAATGTGGGGTATAATGTGGAGCAGGTGCGTGTGGGAGAAATCACCAATTATGAGAAACTCATTATGACTATTGAAACTGACGGCACCATTACTCCTCAAAAAGCAGTGCTTTCCGCAACCACTATTTTGCTTGATCATTTCAATTTGGCGATTAACGCGCTCGGCGGCGGAAGTGATGTAGAAGGAACACATACCGCAAGCGATCCTGAAGCGCTACAAACAGCACAGGAAGATGAAATCGTTCCCATTGCGGAGATCAATGAAGAACCTATTGAAAAGCCAAAAGCAAAGAGAAAACCAACTAAGAAAAAGAAATAATTTGGTATGCGTCATTTGAAGAGAAAAGTAACTTTAGATAGAAAGAAAGCGCCTCGCGCCGCCCTCCTTAAAGGTTTGGTGATGAATTTGATTTTGTATGAAAAAATTCAAACCACAGAGGCAAAAGCGCGCGCTTTGCGCCCCATTGCGGAAAAAATGATTACGCTTGGCAAAAAAAGGACGCTTGCCTGCCGCCGCCAGATGATTGCGTTTTTTCCCATAGAAAATCCGGTTAAAAAGATTATGGAGGTTTTGGCTCCGCGCTACAAAGATCGCGCAGGAGGCTATACGCGTACCATAAAACTCGGTGAGCGCGTTGGAGATGGCGCGAGTGTTGTCCAGATTGAATTAGTATAAGTATGGAACAGATAGTTCGTACAACCCATGTTATAGATGGACGCGGTCAAATAGTTGGCAGGCTTGCTACTCGTATTGCCAATCTTTTGAATGGCAAGCATAAGAGAAATTATGAACCAAACACGGATTGCGGCGATGTGGTGGCGGTCAAAAACGCTTCAAAATTAGTTTTGACTGGTAAAAAATTGTCGGTAAAAACACTTAAACACCACTCAAATTATCCGGGCGGTTTGAAAGAAGAATCGGTGGCGCGTCTTATGAAAATAAATCCCGAAAAGGTACTGCGCCATGCCGTACAATTTATGATTCCTAAAAATCGTTTGCGAAAGCGTAAATTACGACGCCTCAAGATATCCGTATAAAAAGGGTTTGTCCCCATAACATCCATCTATGCCAACCTCCACCAGTATAATAAAAACAAAGAAAATTGCCGCGCCCGCGCACGCGGTGCGTATGCGTAAAACAGCCAGTACAAAAACGCCGTCGCACACGGCAAAATCTGTGGTAAAAAAAATAGTCGTACCCAATGCGCCAAAGATTGAAACAGCCAGTACAAAGTCGCCCGCAAAAGGTTTTTATCGCGCAATCGGCCGCCGCAAAGAAGCAACCGCTCGTGTTCGCATGATGGAAACAGGCAATGGATCCATCACGGTTAATGGTCGTTCTTTTGAAAAATATTTTCCGTTGGTGATTATGCGAGATGATATTATCGCTCCGCTCAAGTTGGTTGGCCAGTTTGATAATCATGACTATTCCATAAAAGTTGAAGGAGGAGGGACGCAAGGGCAGGCAGGCGCGGTACGCCACGGCATGGCACGCGTACTGCTTCAATGGAACGTGGAATTTCGTCCGTCGCTCAAAAAAGCGGGATTCTTGAAACGAGACCCGCGCGCCAAAGAACGCAAAAAGTTCGGTCTCAAAGGCGCTCGCCGTGCTCCACAATGGGCAAAGCGCTAGGATTCCCAACGCGCCACGGTGATTCACATGTGCTCGAACAGGCATCATACATTCTCAAACCCCGCAAACAGTGCGGGGTTTTTGTTTGCTTTTCACCTTTATTTTAAGGTACAATGCTTTGTATGAGCACGCCTATTGTCAAAAATACCATCTACTTGATTACCGCCCTTATAGGGCAAAAGTTTATTGCGTTTGTCTATTTTACGATTTTGGCGCGCTCTCTTACCATTGAAGAAATAGGGCTCTACAGCACCGCGGTCTCTTTGAGCCTTATATTCTCAATTTTTGTCGATATTGGATTAACATCGGTCTTGATACGCGACTTGGCGGCATTGCACGCGCGCTCGGGTGACCACAAAACAGAGGAGCAAGAACTTATCGGCAACACATTTGCCTTAAAGTTTTTTTTATCCTTGATTGCGTATGCCATACTATATCTCGGCGTACGCATTGCAGGGTATCCGGAGGCCGTTGTGCGTCTTTCGTGGATAGCGGGAGTTATCATGATTTTGGATTCAACACAGCTGACGCTCTATGGCATTTTGCGCGCGCTCGGGAACTTGCGTTATGAAGCTTATGGCATGATCATTGGGCAACTCTGCGCGTTTGGCATTGGGGTGGCGCTTTTGGCGCGCCACGCGTCCTTGGCGTGGTTTTTGGCGGCGCTCGCGGCGGCAAGCGTGTTTAATGTGGTGTGGAGCCTGTCTGTCTTGCGCACTCGCTTTCGCGTGCCATTTGTGTTGCGTCTATCCGGCACGCATGTGCGCGCGTTGCTTTTTTGCGCCGCGCCGTTTGCGCTCGCGGGTATTTTTGTAAAATTGTATTCATTTGTTGATTCATTGCTTTTGGCGCGCATTGCCGGCGTGCACGCGGTGGGGCTCTACAGCATACCTTACAAGCTCGCGTTTGCGTTTCAATTTATTCCGCTTGCAGTGGTGGCGGCATTGTATCCAGCCATGAGCAGAGCTCACGCGGAAAGCCGCGCAAAGCTCAAGCATTTGTTTGAACAAAGCATGATATATGTTGGCATGATTGCTGTTTTGATTGTTTCGTTACTGCTGGTTATTGCGGAGCCGATCATCCGCGCGCTCTATGGCGCGCAATATCTTCCGGGAGTGGGCGTTTTACGCGTTTTGGCGGTTACACTTTTTTTTACATTTTTGGGGTACCCCGCGGGGTCTCTTTTAAACGCGAGCCGTCGCCAGAATGTGCAAACAATGTTTATAGGTTTAACCGCCGCGCTCAATATTTCTCTTAATTTTTTGCTTATTCCGTTTATGGGGATTATGGGAGCCGCGCTCGCCGCGCTCATTAGCAATATATTTTTAACCGTAGGTGGATGCGCATATTCGCCAAAATTGGTGGGCGCTCCTACATCTCGTTTTGTTATGTCAATCATAAAAATATGTATGAGCGGTATAGGTGCCATAGGAGGCATGTGGTTTCTCATAAAACCATTTTTAGCGCTCACACGCCTTCCTGCGGGACAGATAGTGTATGTTGTGGGGCTTGTGGTGGCAACTAGTGCGTTGTATGTAATTTGTTTGTATGCAATCGGAGTGCTTCGCCTTGAAGTGCTCAAGGAGATTATCGCGATCTTCAAACGAGACCGCGGCACAGTAGAATCTATTGAAGAACTATGAACAGGCATGATGGAAAATTTTTGCTTTTAACGCCGGAATATCCGCCGGACAAAGGAGGGGTAGCGGAGTATTTGTACAGCCTTGTACAGCATTTCCCAGGGGAAGTGCGGATTGTACGCGGGCCGTTTTTTTGGAAGTGGTTCTGGCCGCAATGGCTTTGTGGAATTTTTACCGCGTGGAGGGGGGTGCGAGAAGAACGTCCTCATATGGTGTGGATTAGCCATGTCTTGCCCATGGGGTACATTGCTCTCGTAATAAAATTTCTCACCGGAGTGCCGTATGTGGTGTTTACCCATGGATTGGATGTATTCCTGCCCCAAGAATCCAAATGGAAGCGATGGTGGATGCGATATATCTTGAAGCACACGGCACTTGTGGTGGTAAATTCTGAATTTACAGCCAGTATTTTGCGCATGCACGGCGTGTCGGAAGATTGTATTCATATTTTGTATCCGGGAGGGCAGATGTTTGAAGATGCGGTGCAGAGCGGCCGCGTTTCCGCTTCGGCATTCATTGAAAAATTGCGCGGCAAAAAAATTATTTTGAGCGTAGGGCGTTTAATTTCGCGCAAAGGGCAACTCCGCGCTCTTACGGCGCTTGCGCCGCTTTTATCAGGCAATCCGGACGCGCATTATGTGATTATTGGAGACGGGCCGGAAGCAGAGGCAATCACACAACTGATTAAAGAAAAAAAATTAAAATCGTCGGTTACCTTGTTGCGTTCAGTGCAGAACACCGAGCTTTCTTTGTGGTATTCAACGGCTACTTTATTTTTGCTTCCCACGGTATCCCACACGCCGGATGTTGAGGGCTTTGGATTGGTGTTTGTTGAGGCCGGCTTGCACGGCGTGCCGGTCATTGGAGGCAAGGGCGCAGGTGTGGATGAAGTGGTGAATGACGGCGTGAATGGGCTTTTGATTGACGGAGAAAGCGAAGACGCAATCCTCGGCGCGGTTACACGCCTTTTGTCCGACGGCGCGTTGCGGCGGCGCTTGGGCGAGCAGGGGAGAACGCGCGCTCAAACCGTATTTAATGTGAAAGAAAATGTTGCGCGGTTTGCGGAGCGGATTTACGCGTTTTTGCCTCCACTACCTTTTCATCGTTCGCATGAAGATATAATTCGTCAAGCGCTCGTGAGTGTTATTATCCCCGCGTATAATCACAAAAAAGAATTATTGCACACACTTGATACTTTGCGCGCGCAAACCTATGGTTCTTTGGAAATTATTGTAGTTGATGACGGTTCAAAAGACGATACGCAAGCCGCTCTGGCAGAGGAGCATAACAATTGGCAAGATCGCCGTTCGTTTAAGTATATACGCACAGAGCATAAAGGCGCTCCGGCGGCGCGTAATGCCGGCATTAAAAACGCGCGCGGCACATTGGTGATATTTTGGGATGCGGACATCACCGCCAAGCCGGAGATGATAGAAAAAATGGTATACACGCTCAAAGAAAACCCGTCTGCGGCGTTTGTGTACAGTTCATTTTATTTTGGCTGGAAAAAGTTTTTGTGCGGGCCATTTGACGCGGAGCGCCTTAAGCAAACAAACTATATTACCACCACTTCTCTTTTGCGCCGCGAATTTTTTCCCGGGTTTGACCAATCGCTCGCGCGATTTCAGGATTGGGATGTGTGGCTCACCATTGCGGAGCGCGGCGGCACGGGCGTTTGGATTCCGGAAGCGCTTTTCCATATTACGCCGCGCCGCGGCGCCGCAGGGATGAGCGCGTGGTTGCCATCGTTTGCCTATACTATACCATGGCTTAATAAATGGAAGCGAGTAAGAGATTATAAAGAGGCTCGTGCGCGGGTGATGGCTAAACATCACTTGGTATGAGAAAATGTAACTTGCGAAATATCGTTGAGACAAGGACTTTGAGGGGACTGGCGGATCCCGACGGGGCGAGCCCGAGCGAAAATTCTTCAAGGATTTTATGCGTGCCCCGAGAAGTCTTTGTTGAAAAAAGACATTTCGCAAGTTACGATTATTTCCTATGATCTATGAGAAACACTGTTCGTATTTTTGTCGCGCTTATCGCCGTTGAAGCAATCTCGCTTTTAGGATTTTTGTATCCGCAATTCGCATTTGCATTTTTTGTGTTGGTTGCGGTGGGCGCGGCGGCGCTTGCCTTTTTTTATCCGCGCGATTTTTTGTATGTAACATTTGTTGAGCTTGCGGTGGGTGGAATGGGCTATCTTTTTTTCGCGCATATCGGAGGGTTCTCGGTTTCAATCAGATTGGCGTTTTTTGTGATAGCGTGCGCGGCGGCGCTATACCATGGCATAAAAAATCATACTTTTTTTCGTATCACAGAAAGCGCGTTGTGGGGCAAGTGGCTTTGGCTTGCTTTTTTTGCGGCGCTCGGTGTGGTGCATGGGTTGTTGAGGGGGTATAACCCTCGTGCGGTGTTTTTTGATGTCAACGCATACTTTTTTTTGGCATATATCTGGGTGTGGATCGTGTTCCTGCGCACGCGTGAAGATCTGAATGCCTTAAAGCCCTACGCCCTTGCCGCGGTCAGTTTTTTGGCATTTAAAACAGCACTTATCTATTTTGTGTTTACCCATGCCGTACCGCTCAATGTGCCGCTTATCTATAAGTGGATTAGGGATACAGGTGTAGGAGAACTCACCCCAGCACAAGGCGGATTTTACAGAGTATTTTTTCAATCACATATTTATTTGATCATCGGGTGGATATACGCCATGATTGCTCTTCTTAAAGAAGAGTCGCGCATGCGCCGGTGGCTCTTGTGGGGTTTTTCCGCGTTTGTGGTTTCCAGCCTCATAATGAGTTTGTCGCGCTCTTTTGCGCTGGGACTTGCCAGCGCGGCGGGATCCATGCTCTTTGTAGTACTCATATTTTGGCGTTTTACCATAAAAGAAACTCTGCGCTACGGTGGGCTGATGATTGCGAGCGTGCTTGGCGGAGTGTTGATGGTACTTGCGGTAACATTTTGGCCGTATCCGGCGCGCAATCCTTTTTCTCTTTCAGACGCATGGGGTACGCGGTTTACGTATGATGCCGCGGCCTCAAGCAGATGGGCAGAGTTGAGTCCGCTTTGGCGCGCAGTCAAAGACGATTGGCTTTTGGGCGCCGGATTTGGCAAAACCGTAACCTATATTTCAAATGACCCGCGCGTGCGAGCGGAACATCCAAATGGCGAATTTACCACCACCGCGTTTGAATGGGGATATTTGGATATATGGCTGAAAATCGGAATTTTTGGGTTATTAGCGTATCTTATTATTTTAAAAAATATCTTTGTAGGGCTTTTTAAATCTGCTCACGCGTGTGTCTTGCGCGGAAATTGGGAAGAAGTGATTGTTCCCTCAACACTCGCGTTTTCTCTTCTTGCTCTTGCGGTAATACATATTTTTACTCCGTATCTTAATCATCCACTTGGTTTTGGCATAGTTATTTTGGCGGCGGTGTGGTTAGATAAAAAATAAAACACCAAGGTTTGTTGGTGTTTTAGAGAGATGGTTAAAGTTTTAGGA
>JACRFU010000028.1 GCA_016212585.1 Candidatus Magasanikiibacteriota bacterium
AGCTGTATTAACTATACAGCGAGCTTATTTTTTTATGAAACACAAGCAAATCAACGCAATAATGGATTATGGAGCGCGGTTTCATAAGATTATGTCCATAGACCTCAAAATTTATTCAACAATTCTGTCTCGAACTATGCGCATTGCAGCCAAAATGGCATTCGGCGACAGACCCTATAACTCTATTTATTAACTATCAAGAACATGTATGCAGAACCTATTTGAATCATTACCTCCCAAAATCGCTTTTTGGGTTGGGCTTATTGGAGGAATTTTAGTTTTATCCACTATTGGTTTCATTATTTTGTTAAGCATATTCCTTAAAGGAGGCTCATTCGGTGTTTCCGCGGTTACACCTTCCAATGCTGTCGCCTCGGCGCCGTCTCCTTCCCCGTCTCCTTCGGCCGCGCAAGCGCCTTCGCCGGAACCGCAAGCGGGAACCGTAAAAGCAGTTTCTGATGCTGATCATATCAATGGCAATAAAAACGCCAAAGTATTTTTGATTGAATATTCCGATTTTGAATGTCCATTCTGCAAACGCTTCCACCCCACCGCGCAACAAATTGTTGACGCATACCAAGGACGGGTTGCGTGGGTATATCGCCACTTCCCGCTTTCATTCCATGCCAACGCGCAAAAAGAAGCTGAAGCAAGCGAGTGCGCGGCAGACCAAGGAGGCAATACAGCGTTTTGGAAATTTGCCAACAAAATAAATGAACGCACCACCTCAAATGGGACGGGATTTGCGTTAGACGCGTTGGCGCCGCTTGCCAAAGAAATCGGTCTGAACGAGACGAAATTCAAAGATTGTTTGAATAGCGGCAAATTTGCATCCAAAGTACAAAAAGATATTGCAGAAGGCACAGTCGCTGGAGTTAATGGCACTCCGGGCAACCTTATTTGGACAAAAGACGGCAAAACCAAGTTGATCCCAGGCGCGGTACCATTTGAATCGCTTAAACAAACAATCGATCCATTGCTCTAATGGGGCTGTCGCCGAATTTAAAAAAACAAACATCAAACCTCCCTATTGGGGAGGTTTTTTATATAAGACATTTTTCTCCTTGCCAAATATGTGAAAATCAATTATTATAACCACGCGAGCTTGTTCATTTCGCTCCTCCCTTGCGGGTATAGTATAATGGTATTATGATAGCTTTCCAAGCTAAAGACGGGGGTCCGATTCCCCCTACCCGCTCCACAATGAAAATTTTCTCTAATAAAATCACACCTATGACACGGGAAACACCTCCTAACGAAAACGCCATTCACGACGAACAGAAACTCAAGCTACAAACAGAAGCCAAAGAGTGCCCTGAACGCGTTGCGCGCCTTACACAAAAAGTAGAGGTGCTTTTTCCTGATGAAGCATTGCAACCGTTACGTGAGCAGATTTTGGAATCTTTTCAGGTGCCGCAATGGGGCAAACACCACAACGAAGGCATATATATGGATACGCACCTGGATTTAATTTTAACGAATTTGGAAAATATTCAACGCGGAGAATTTCCGCCAGAAATACCAGATAATATCAAAAAACTTTTACAGGAAGCAACAACAAATAATAGGGAAACTCTTGAGCGCTATACATTTCTCCATGATATTTCAAAAAAAGACTGCCTCACTATTAAATTTGAAGATGGCACGGCTCTTTCTCCCACATGGCAAGAGTGGCAGGATATGTTACCAACAAAGCTTCGTAACAATCCTGATCCAGAAACATTTGCTCACTATGCCGCTCAACAACACATAACAGCTATTGGATACTATCAACCAGAGATTATCAAGAAAAATGAAGCCGGGAAAACAGAAGTAGTGAAGCATGGGAAGATGCACGGCCGCGAGGGGGCAGAAGTCTTACGCGCGCTTGGTTATGTTGGTGTTTCGCCAGCGGTATTGAAGGCAATTGAGAAACATGAGGTCGCTTATAGTTTTGTTAATGCCTCTGCCAAAACTTATGAACAACATTTTGACAGTTTATCTGATCAAGAACGGACATTAGCGTTGGTGGCTTCTTATTCCGATACGACATCGGCTCTTACCTCGTCTGGCAAGCCTGATTTAAGCAATTTTATGAATATGCTTGGCGCCAAACATAATTATGAGCTTTGGCAAGCGTTAAAAAATAACGAAGAAATAACAGCACAGCAACAAAGCGGGCAACTTGACGCTGAAAAAGTCAAAAAAGAATTAGACGCAATTTTGCAAAACACCGTACAGATTCCATTGAGTATTGATAAACTATTGATCAAAATAAAAAAAGAATGTACGCCTACCCGCTACAACACCATAGTGTTTGCCGAAAAATTAATAGCTTTAGTTGCCGCCGGCACAATCACTGAAGAACAAAAAAAGCAAATGGTTCAGCTTGTAGCTGATGGCCAAGCAAAAACTATCGGCTCTGAATTTGGTAAAGCGCTAGGAAAAAATATGCGCCCTATTACCCAAGTGTTAAAAGAGAGCGAATGTAAATAACATCTATGCGGAGTGAGAGAAATGAACATCCAAAAGCGGATATACCCGAGGACGCGCCAGCAAAAGTCATCGAAACTCCAGAACAAGAACTTGAGCTGCTTAGTGCTGAAGTTGCGCAACTCTCGGCAGAAAATGCCATACTGGTCACTCGTCTGCGCGAGCGTTATGTGGCACTGCTCAAGTCAGACGGTTTCAATGATTTGTTCCGGCAAGAGATTGTATCGGCAAAAAAAGCATTTGAGAAGCGAGTCAGAGCAATCAAGCCAATTGAAGATGTCCCCCTTGGTGAAGAAAAAGCCATTGTTTTAGACGCGTGTTTAGATGACGAATCCATAATCCCAAAACGAGATCGGGATATTTTTGTCGCATATTTTGAACAATTACCGCCGACCTTGCAAAAAAAATACAGCGAACGATTGCGAACGGTCTTCAAAAACAAAGATGAAGTTGCCGTCATCACCAACTTGCTCGGGGCAGTATTTGAAATGTCGCGTACCGTTACCGTTATGCGACAGGGGTTGGAAGATGTACATGTGACAGAAGAGAAACGAGCGCTAACGGTTACTTATAGTGGATATGAAAAAAGAAAGAGCGAAAAGCATACAAAAGACGCAACCAAAGCGCCGAGCGCTCCAGACGCGCCGGATTACACTCTAGCTCCAACCAAAGAGATAAAAGACGCACCGATTGAATTAGATGTTTTTTTGCGGCGCGGAGGAAACCCATATATTTTAGAAACGAAAAGTTACCCGCGCATGCGGTACGGTTCTGATGTTCAGGCGCGTAATCAAATCCTCAAATATCAGGCCGCCATTGATCAAGGCATTGTTGCTGGCGCAACGGTGGAAATACGGGGTCGCATTGATCATGCTTTTTTGGATTGGGCGATTGGCGAAAAAATTGATGACCATGGTCATGCGCCTGATGTAGAAATTATTTACACATTTGATTTGCCGAGCGGCAAGGAGTATCGTTTTGTTCTGAAGCAAACCAAAGGCGCTGATGGGCTCAAATTTCACAATGAGGCACATTATGACGAAGATGACCAGCTCATTATTCGTGGTATCCAGCAGTCGCTTGCCGACAAGCGCATCATTGGCATTATTACCGATGTAAATATTGACCCCGTTGCGGCATCTGACGAGTTGCGCCCACTCCTTGACGACCCGATGCAAATTACCAAGCGCCGTCTTTTTGAAGAATATGACAGGTTGCGTTCCAAGGGTATTGTTGACACTCTGAAGGTAATTGCTGATTCAGCAAAAATAAACAAAGAAAACAAAAAGAGCGCGGTTTCGGAATATGCTAAACGAGATTTTGTAGAACATTTAGTCCGCGAGTTGCAAGATTTTTTGAAGCAAAACCCGGCACTCGCCGCCGCCAAGTCCGCTTATGTTTTAAAACCAGAACAAGTACCCCTTGCGGTTGAGCGTACACTCGCAGCCGTAGAAAAAATCCGGGAGTACGAATTGGCACGCGCTGGTTCAGCTAACGAAGCGGCTCAACAGGCACAGCGCCAAGCGCTTGGGTATACAGGCCTCCCTGAAGGAGTTGCCCTTGATATTGACCATATCATGATGGACGCTATTTTTTCTATCACTAAAGCCGGGTATGACCGCGCGCCAATGGAAAAGGGTGTAGGAAAAGAAAATTTAGATCTATTTTTTTTCCCTTCCAATGAAAATCCAAACACACTAATTTTTAAGTTTAGATCGGAAGGCGATTGGAACGCGGCGCTCGCTCTGCCTGAAGGATCAATTTTAAAGGCGGCTTATGAAAAGATGAGTCAGCGGCAAAAAGAACAGGTGGGGCGGCTTATTAAAGAGGCGGCTTTTGTGCGTTCGTATGACTGGCCGGAACGCTTTGTATCAGCCGGGCAACTCCCCGAAATGCTCAATACAGAAGATAGGCGCTATTTGGAATTACAAGTGTTCGACCCGCTGGCTACTGAAAAAGCAATGTACGACCGTAAAAAAATCAGTGAGGTTTTGGGAGCGGAAGCGATTGATTTATTATTTGTGTCTCCGGCTGGGGCTGACGCCAAAAAAGTTTCTTTGAAATATAAATCAAAAGAGCGGCTTTTGGCGGCGATGGATGAGTCAGGGAATGAAACTCTTAAAAGTACATTTGGCGCTTTGAAACCCAAGCAGCAAGAGTATCTTGATGGACTCTATGCGGTGGTGACGCGTCAGACCGACACGACGGAGCAGGAAATTGAGAAAACGAGAAATAATATTGTTCGTGAAAATATTGAGCGTGCAGAGCGCTATATTGCCGGTACCAAACGCAAGAATCAAAATAAGAGTCTGATTGTCCGGGCGCGAAAGACGATCAAAAAATTAGAACTTGACCGCGATCAGACTATGAGTGGTTTGCAACAACATGCCCAAGAACATGCTAAAGAATGTAATACTCAAGCAGGACAACTTAAAAAAGACCGCGCTGATCTTGCCAAAAACGGCGGTTCCGAAAATCAATTGGCCGAAATTGATACGAACATTCAACATGTCGAGCAGGAAAGAGCTAAAGCCTTTGATGTTATTAGAGTGGTGTCTGCGGAGTATCAAGAAAAAATTCTGACTATATATAAAGAATTGTCAAATTTATATCGGCACATTGTGCCGGAAGCAGAATGGAAGACATTCGCCAAGCGTGAAACTAAAAAGATTGATGAGAATATAATTAAATTTATTTATGCCGTCACATCCGATGGTAAAGTAATCGTGCAAGAAGAAGTTATCCGCGGCGATGTGAGCGGGCGCGCGGCACACTCGGAGCTAGCCCAGGGGCGAAATATATACGGCGCCGGTGAGTTAGCTTTTGAAAAAAAGAATGGACAATGGATGCTTACGGAAATTAACAACGGATCCGGCCATTATCGGCCAGATGCCATATCTAATCTTGATTATGTTAAAAATTTGTTGCACGCTCAAGGCATGGATGTTTCTCAAGCGCGGCTCACTGATAGCATTTTGCGAGGTATTAAACTTAAAGATGTGTCAGCGTTTTAATTTTTGCGCGTATGATTCGTAAATATACAATTGCTAAAAAATCGTCTGTTCAGACAAAAATAGCTGATCTTAAAGCCCTCATTGTGCAAGAAAAAAAATGGCGTGAATTATTGTTGAGTGAATTGCAGATGGTAGAAAATAAAATTAAAGAATTGATCGAGAAAAGCGCCAAAGATAAAATTAATGCCTTACGAAAACAAATTCTTAATTTATAATTGCTCGGTCAAAAAAAATGCGGTTTTCTTTTTGAGAAGCCCAACGCAATTTCAAACTTTATGTATATCTCTTACGGGACTAGCGCCGAATATAGCCAAAATTCAGAAATTGCGGTAGAAATGGCATTCGGCGACAGTCCCCTTAATCATAAAATATATGACATTAGACCATGCCACGGAAAGTGAATTAAATCCGCAAGAACAAATGGTGTTTGCAAACGATGTCCAAGACTTAAAAAATGCAGGTAACGCGCGAGGATTGGGAGGTCTTGATGGCCGTGTTAAATTCGGTTTAGACCCGGCAGGTATGATGGCAGTGCGCGACACCGCGCCATTGGCAGAGGCTGTGGCGATAAGTCAGGGAACGAATTCCGAAGCAGTCTGGCCGTTAATTGCTCAATTACATACAGAAGGCCCGTGGAAATCTGCTGATCAACTTAAAGATGCAAAAGACCCCAATGTTCGCACTTATTTGGTTTTGGCGGCAGCTTGCAGAGAGTCTGGATATCCCGGCTATGTTCCGAAAGAGTACTTGGTGGATCGAGGGCGCGTAATCAGTGAATTAAGTTCCTTTGCACCAGAGCAATTTGACGCGCGCAAAAACGAATTGATACAAGGAGCCACTATAGCGAAAGTTGTATCCGACGGTAAGGTACCGGTAGCCGAGGGAGATGTCGCACTGCCGCTCGCGGTCCAGGGGTACCATGGATGTGTGTCTAGAGATGGAGCGATGCGCTTTGCTCAAACCACTCGCATTGAAGATGCTCTTTTAGAGCAGGCTGGGTTAGTAAAAGGGTTTGCCGAAGTGTATAATCCTGAGAAAGATGACTTTGATCGTATACCTGTTTCTGACCCGAACAGCGCACAAGGACGCATGGTGTGGGTGAAATCTGGTGAGGCCGTCAAAGCTGTTGGGGATATGGTACCATCTGCCAAGCGAATTGCTCCCGGTTATGTTCTCACTTACACCGATGAGGAGTTGGCTATTCAGCTTGTTTCCAAAGCAATTGACGCAGAATCGTAAAAAACTTTCAAAATCTTTGACAAACACCTCGCACAAGGTAGATAATAAAAGCAGGGGAAACCCTGCTTTTATTCATTAACGGGACTGTCGCCGAATGCCCGGTATGTTTGCGACAGACCCTTAACTTCTACACTTATGCTCGTCAAAGAAATCATGAAAACATCAATTGTCTCCATCTCCAAAGGCACGCCTTTTTTTGAAGTCGCTAAAACTCTTCTAGAAAAACGCGTAAGCGGCGCGCCGGTGGTGGACGAACACAACAAACTCATCGGCGTGGTATCAGAAAAAGATTTGTTTAAAGCCATTTACCCCACCTACAACGATTTTTATACCTCGCCGGAGCTGTATACTGATTTTACCCGCATGGAACAAGGCGCGATTGAAGTGAAAAATAAAAAAGTTGAAGAATGCATGTCCGCGCGGCTCATTACCGCCACGCCGGAAACTCCAGTGCTCAAAGTAGGAGCGCTCATGGTCGCGACAGGCATTCATCGCGTGCCGGTTGTTGATGGAGAAAAATTAGTTGGAATGATTTCTCGCGGAGATGTGTATCGCTCAATATTACGAGAACATTTTGATCTGTGGGAAGTCTAAAAAAAAGGCGCACCATACTGGCCGGCGCGAGAAACATTTTATTTCCAGCGCAGGGCGCACCACGCAATCGCGAGCGCGTCCGCCGCGTCATCCAGAATGGGTGATGATTTGAGTTTGAATAGCATTTGTATCATTTTTTTCATTTGTTTTTTGTCCGCGCGCCCATACCCTACCAATGTTTGTTTCACTTGCAAAGGAGTAAACTCCTTAATAGGAATTTTTTTAATTCCAGCAAGCGCCATGAGCATGCCGCGCACATGCGCTACATCCATGGCGGTTTTTTGATTTTTGAAAAAAAATAATTTCTCAAGCCCCATACAATCTGGCTTATATGCTTCAATACTGCGTGTTACCTCTGTATGCAAAATCAACAAGCGCTCCAGAAACGAAAGTTTAGAGGAAGTTTCTAAGCAATCATTCATGAGTACCCGCACATGGCCGTGGTCGTCATCTATAACCGCCACTCCAAGACGCCCAAAACCTGGGTCAATGCCTAAAACGCGCATATATTATATCGTCCTATATCCCGTACCTGCGGGAATGAGGCGGCCAATGATCACGTTTTCTTTCAACCCTTCAAGACGGTCAACCTTGCCGGTAATGGCGGCATTGATTAAGACCTTAGCAGTTTCTTGAAAAGACGCCGCGGACAAGAAGCTCTGTGTTGTGAGAGACACTTTGGTTACTCCCAACAAAAGTTCCTCCGCGACCGCGGGAGATTTCTTTTCTTTACGCGTATGCAAATTTGCATCTATTAACTGTGCTTTTTCCACTATCTCACCGGGCAAAAGATCCGTATCGCCCGCGTCAGACACCAGCACGCGCGAAAACATTTGATGAATAATAATTTCTATGTGTTTATCATTGAGTTTCTGCCCTTGAGAAGAATAAATGTTTTGAATCTCGCGCAAAATGTAGCGCTGAACAGCCTCGCGTCCTTTGAGCGCGAACAAATGATGCAAATCCAGATGCCCTTCTGTGAGCTGATCTCCAATATTTACAAGATCGCCATTTTTCACCCAAATAGTATAACCTGCTGGAATAATATATTCTTTAACTCCTTCAACCATACCAACCACTTTGAGTTTCTTTTTTTCAATTACTACGGATCCGTTCATGGTTGACAAAATATTTTCACCGGTTTTCCGTTTGATGAGCGCCTCACCGGCGGTTACCGTCTTGCCCTCCGCGGCCAGTGCCTCATCTCCGCTCATAATACTGAACACCGCTTCCCCTGGTGAGGTATGGCGGATACGGATCACTTTCTGGCCAAAACGCCCCTCAAATATCTGTTTGCCTTCCGGTGATTCAATTACACGCTGTTCTGTTGAGACTACTTCAACCTGTCCTGACACATCGCTCACATACGCTTTTTTCTTTGGAGAACGCGATTCAAACAGTTCTTCAACGCGCGGCAAACCTTGAGTGATGTCTCCGCCAGCGGCAGCTACACCGCCGGTGTGAAACGTACGCATGGTAAGTTGTGTTCCCGGCTCACCGATTGACTGCGCGGCAATAATACCAACTGCCACTCCAATATCTACCAAACGATTCGTTGCCAAATCATACCCATAGCACTTCTTACAGACACCCTTAGGCAAACGGCACTGCAAAATAGAACGCACACGCACACTTTTTATTTCAAGCTTTTCAATAGTGCGCATGTGTTTTTCATCCACGAGCTCACCGGCTTCAATAAATTTCTTGCCGGTTTTTGGATTTTTCACATCCACAACCACTGTTCGGCCAAACGCGCGCCCAGATACCGTTTCTCCCATCTCATTGCTGTCTTCAAAGTTCAACTCAATGCCTTCCGTGTCGCCGCAGTCTTCTTCACGCACCACAATATCTTGGGACACATCCACCAAACGGCGTGTCAAATATCCGGCATTGGCGGTACGCAACGCGGTATCAGACAAACCTTTGCGCGTACCATGTGTTGAAATAAAAAACTCCAACACGTCAAACCCTTCTTTAAAGCTTCCTTTTACCGGCAGTTCAATAATATCTCCGGTTGGGTTGCTCACCAACCCTTTCATACCTATAACCTGCGTGAGCTGGCCCCATGTGCCGCGGGCGCCGGATTCAATAATGGTTGATACGGAAGTGAACTTCTCAAGCGTGCCCTTGCTTGCGCGTGAAACCCGATCTTTAATCTCGCTCCATACTTCAATAATCTTACTATGGCGCTCTTGGTCTGTGAGCAGTCCTTCAGCATATTGATCTTCTATCTCTCTCACACGCGTGTCGCCTTCATACAATAATTGTTGTTTGGCGGAAACGAGCGGAAAATCCGCCATCGCAAGAGAAAATCCTGATTTGGTAATATACTTGAACCCTAAAGATTTGACACTATCAAGCATAATTGCTGTCTGCTCTTGTCCTCCCACCTCCAAACATTGGCGCACAATGTCTCCCAAGCGCTTGGAAGTTACTTCTTCATTAAAAAACGGCAATCCCAATTCTGGTGAGAACGCTTCATTAAATAATATACGGCCTACGGTAGTTTTTATGAGATGAGATTCCGCTCCAGAAAATTTTTCAAGATTTGAAAAACGCACTTTAATCATTTCCTGCAATCCAATTTTTCGGAGTTTGTAGGCAAGTTTTGCCTCATCAGGAGCATAAAATGCTTTCATTTTTTGTTCTTCCACCTTTGTTTTTAACATGGTCAAATAAAAGACTCCCCAAGCGATATCTTGTTTGGGCGTCGCAACCGGCGCGCCGGTTGCAGGTTTCAACAAATTCTTAGTCGCAAGCATAAGCTCGGCTGCCTCGCGTTTTGCTTCTTCAGTAAGCGGCACATGCACCGCCATTTGGTCGCCGTCAAAGTCCGCATTAAACGCGGTACACACGAGCGGATGCACCTGAATCGCCTTGCCCTCTATAAGACGCGGACGAAACGCCTGAATACCAAGACGGTGGAGCGTTGGAGCGCGGTTCAACAATACATGCGTGCCTCTGGTAATTTCTTCTAAAATATCCCACACTTCCGGATGGTCCCCTTCAATATAGCGCGACGCGCTGCGAATATTATGCGCGAGCCCGCGCGAGATAATTTGACTCATAACAAACGGCTTAAAAAGTTCCAGCGCCATCCGTTTGGGCAACCCGCATTCGTCCAATTTTAATTCAGGCCCCACCACAATCACACTGCGGCCAGAGTAATCGGTGCGTTTCCCGAGTAAATTCTGGCGGAAACGGCCTTGTTTCCCTTTCAAAATATCAGCAAGCGAGCGCAAAGAGCGCTTCTGCCCTGTAGACGCGGTAACCGTCTTGGTGTGGCGCGCGCTGTTGTCTATGAGCGCGTCAACCGCTTCCTGCAACATGCGCTTTTCATTGCGGGAGATAACTTCCGGCGCGTTTAATTCTTGCAAACGTTTCAAACGATTATTGCGATTAATCACGCGGCGATACAAATCATTTAAGTCAGATGTAGCAAACCGTCCGCCATCAAGCGCCACCATAGGGCGCAAATCCGGCGGTACCACTGGAATTGCCGTCATCACCATCCATTCCGGTTCAATTCTATTTTGATTCATGCTCTTCAATAATTTCAAACGGCGAATCATCCGTTCACGGCGCGCCGGCGGAGCATCAATGGTTTCTTCTTCCAATTTTTTTATGGTGGCGGACAAATCAATCTTGCTCAACAACTCACGGATTGCTTCCGCGCCAATTTGCGCGTCAAACAAATGCCCATAGCGCAAAGAATATTCACGATATTCGTTTTCAGTAAGCAAATTCAAAAGCGTGAGTTCTTTTAATTCTTTCTCGGCGGCCATAAAATCCGCATCCAACGCCGCCACTTTGCGGTCATGCTCTTGAACGACTTTTTCCATTATAATAGGGGAAGTATCCGAGTGCGCGGCGCGCGCGGCAATTGCTTCCAATTTCTGCTTGTGTTCGCCTTGCAATGCTTTTAATTTTGATTTATATTCCGCTTTTAATTGTTCGTGCGTCTGCGCTTTCAATTGTTCATCAACCTGCGTGATGATAAAATTATTGAAATAAACAACTTTCTCCAGCGACAAAATTGACATATCAAGCACGGTGCCAATCTTGGAAGGAATGCTGCGTAAAAACCAAATGTGCGTTACCGGCACTGCCAAATCAATGTGACCCATCCGTTCACGGCGCACGAGCGAGTGTGTTACCTCCACCCCGCACTTATCACAAATAATCCCTTTGTAACGGATCTTTTTATACTTGCCGCAATAACATTCCCAATCTTTAGTGGGGCCAAAAATTTCTTCCGCAAATAAACCTCCTTTTTCCGGTTTTTGTGTGCGATAATTTATGGTCTCTGGCTTTGACACTTCACCATAAGACCATTCTTTAATCCGTTCTGGTGACGCAATGTTAAGGCGCATGGCATCAAATGCTGTTTGGGGTTCTTTAAACATATGAAAGGGTTAAAATGAAGAGATGTTATGAAGTAGTGTGCGGCGGCGCGTCCATTCGCAACGGCGCGTCTGGCGCATTTTTCAAACTCTGATCAGGAATCACTTGATACGATCCCACATCGGTTTGATTGAGAAGTTCTACATCAAGCCCAAGACCTTTTAGTTCACGCACCAACACATTAAAAGATTCCGGAATATTGATGCGTGTAATAGGCTCTCCTTTAATGATTGATTCATACGCCTTGGAGCGGCCGGGAACATCATCTGATTTAATCGTCAAAATTTCCTGCAACATATTGGCCGCGCCATAGGCTTCTAACGCCCACACCTCCATTTCACCAAAACGTTGACCGCCAAATTGCGCCTTGCCGCCAAGCGGCTGTTGCGTAATAAGGGAGTAAGGCCCAATTGAGCGTTGGTGGATCTTGTCTTCAACCATATGGTTCAATTTCAACATATACACATACCCTACCGTGGTTTCATGATCAAACGGCTCTCCGGTACGTCCGTCAAAAAGTTGAATTTTACCATGCGCAGGCACTCCAATCTTACCAAGTTCTTCTTGAATGGTCTGTTCTGATACGCCGTCTAAAACAGGAGAGGCAACTTTGTACCCCAAAGAATTGGCGGCCAAACCCAAATGCGTTTCAAGAATCTGTCCCAAATTCATACGGGAAATAACACCCAACGGACTCAAAATAATATCAAGCGGCGTGCCATCAGGCAAAACAGGCATGTCTTCCACCGGCACAATTCTGGAAATAACGCCTTTATTACCATGTCGACCCGCCATCTTGTCTCCCACCTGCACCTTGCGCATATCTGCCACTGAAATTTGTACTGATTTAATAACTCCCGGAGGCAATTTGTCTCCTGCTTCTGCGGAAAAAATCTTTACATCCACAACTTTTCCGTGTTCGCCGTGTTCCAAATAGAGAGAACTGTCACGCACATCGCGCGCCTTCTCGCCAAAAATCGCGCGCAATAATTTTTCTTCCGCGGAAAGTTCTGTTTCTCCTTTTGGGGTAATTTTACCCACCAAAATATCACCGGAGGTTACTTCCGCGCCAATACGCACAATGCCTTCAAAATCAAGATTCTTTAATTTTTCTTCGCTCACATTTGGTATATCCGCCGTGATAACTTCCGACCCCAATTTGGTGTCGCGCACATCAATGGTATCGTTTTCAATATGGATTGAGGTGTAACGATCTTTCTGCACCACGCGCTCCGAGAGAATAATAGCATCTTCAAAATTATATCCGTCCCAAATCATGTATCCCACCAAAATATTCTGACCCAGCGACAGCTCGCCATCCGCAATAGCCGGACCATCGGACAACACATGCCCTTTTTTCACGCGCACGCCTTTTTGAACCGTCGGATGCTGATTAATGCAGGTGGAGGCATTGGAGCGCACAAATTTATTTAACATGTGCGTGCGCGTCGCGCCGCTGTCTTCTTTAACGACAATTGTATCTCCTGAAACCGCAACCACCTCTCCCTCATCATAAGAAAGCGCGACATGACCGGAGTCTAACGCGGCCTTGCTTTCTACACCAGTGCCAATAAACGGAGGTTCTGGTTTGATGCACGGCACGGCCTGGCGTTGCATGTTGGTGCCCATAAGCGCGCGCACCGAATCGTCGTGTTCAAGAAACGGAATCAACGAAGTGGCAATGCTCACAATCTGGTTTGACGCGACATCCACATAATCAATCTGATCAACAGGCTCAATGCCTGGTGAGCCAAATTTTCGCACTTCAGCTCGTTCAACCAAAAAATAACCATATTCGTCGGTGGGAATGGTGGCGGCAGTGGTAATTACTTTTTCTTCAGTAAACGCGTTCAAATGAATTATTTCTTTGGTAACACGCGGTTTCAGACGCACTTTTTCCACATCCGCGTCCGCGCACGCGCGCGCGGACTCACGCGTGATTTTTTCTCCGGCGGAAATCAAAACTTTTTTGGTCTTTGGGTCTATCACTTCTTCACGCGCTATTTCGCCAACCAATTCTTTAACAGCGCTTCCGGGTAATTCTCTCAATACTTTGCGATACGGCGTCTCAATAAAACCAAATTCATTGACGCGCGCGTGGCTTGCCAAGTGCCCCACCAAACCAATGTTAGGGCCTTCAGGGGTCGCGATTGGACAAATTCTGCCATAATGCGTGGGGTGCACATCGCGCACATCAAATCCTGCGCGCTCACGCGATAGACCCCCCGGACCCATGGCGGAGAGACGGCGCTTGTGTTCAAGTTCCGCCAGAGGGTTGGTCTGATCCATAAACTGTGAAAGCTGTGAAGACATAAAAAACTCGCGCACCGCGCCAATTACCGGACGCGCGTTGATGAGTTTGTTCGGAGTGACGGCGGTAATTTCCATGGTGCTCATGCGATCTTTGATGATCCGTTCCATGCGCGTAAGACCTACGCGGAAACGATTCTGCACCAATTCTCCAATCGCGCGAATACGACGATTACCCAAGTGGTCAATATCGTCCGCGTCTTCTTGCGTCACATTCAAACGAACCACTTCTTTGACAATCATGGCAAGATCTTCTTTGGTGAGTGTGCGAAACGCCCTATCATAAACATCAATTTTATCTTTAATGCCAAAACGCTGATTATATTTGTAACGCCCCACCGGACCCAAATCATATCTGTCAAAATTAAAAAACATCGCGTGAATAAGTGAACGCGCGTTTTCCGCGGTTGCCAAATCTCCCGGACGGATGCGCTGATAGATACCAATCAACCCCTCGTCTTCGGAACTTGTGGTGTCTTTTGCCAATGTACTTTCAATATAGCGCGCGTGCGGATGAATATCCACTTCTTTAAAAAGCGCGCTGATTGCTTCTGAATTACTATAGCCAAAAGCCCGCAAAAGCATTGAAATTGGCGCTTTGCGCTTACGGTCAACTTTGACCCATATGACATTGTTGGCGTCAGTTTCTATCTCAATCCATGCACCTCTGTTGGGAATCACTTTGGCGCCATAATAACGACGGCCGCGTATCAATTCTGAAGTAAAAAACGCGCCCGCGCTGCGGATCACCTGAGATACTACCGCGCGCTCAACGCCATTAATGACAAAGGTTCCCCTTTCAGTCATGATGGGCAGATCTCCCAAGTAGACTTCTTGCTCCTTGACTTCGTTGGCCCGTTTATTGGTGAGTTTTGCTTTGACGCGCAACGCCGCTTCGTATGAGATATTTTTTTTGCGGCAAGTTGATTCATCAAACTTTGGCTCATCAATATAGTAGTTAGTAAAATAAAGTTCTAAATCGCGATTATTAAAATCTTTAATGGGAGAAATTTCATCAAATAATTCTTTTAATCCTTGTTTAAAAAACCATTGATACGCGTTTTTTTGAATCTCAATCAAATCGGGAAGTTCGCTTGCATTGTGATGCGCGGTAAAATATGTGCGAGGAGCTGTCGTGATTGGCATGCGTTTAAAACTCATAAGGTACCGTGTTTTAAAATATGTAAATATAAAAATTACAAAATGGTATTTAGCGACAGTCTTGAAGATAAATTATTGCCAAAAATGAAAAAACAACTAAAACAGATATCCCCCAGTTTTTCTGGGGGTCTTTTTTAGATTACTTGAAACCTTTAGATTGTAGAGAGTAAAGCGCAAGGATTTGCATGATTCATAACCTTGCAGGCAGTAAAATTTGGCTTATTTTAGCCAAAATCCTTACCACCCAATTAAGTGCCTTAATTATATACGAAACCAATGTGTTTTGTCAAGAGGAAGGGGGTGTGGACAAGTATGTGAATTTTGTGAATTACTTTGAATTACAAAACAGCGTTCGGTGACAGTCCACTTATACATCAATGGGAGCAGGCTGTGTCTGATGAACAAAAATCCAAAAACGATACAGAAAAAAATTCCAGCTTACCATGAGCGCGATTGACACCAGACGAACCACTAAATAATTAAAACCCAATTTCTCATTAAAACTCCACATAACCGCGATGGCAAAAAAATAATTCCATGCCGCGGTAACAAAATAACGGATAAATTGCGTATGGCTCAAGCCTTTGCTTCCAAAAGCCCATAACTTATTGAGTGTGAAGTTATACGACAAAACGATGATTTGTGAAAAAATAACCGCAATAACGGCGCGCAAATGCCCATATTCTTTTAAGAGCCATAGCAAACCAATATCAAACACAAGTCCGCTTACCCCCACGACAAAATATTTAATAAATTGATGCCGCATTGACCATAGATGATGGAAAATTTTTTTTAACATACTTTATTTTGAATGACGAAACAACCTTAAATATTTATGCCGCAATTGCTTTAATGCGTCGAATGCCTGCTGAACACGCTTCTTCTTTAAGAATTTTAAAATGTCCGATAACACCGGTGTGTTCCACATGCGGACCTCCGCAAAATTCACGGCTAAAAGTGGGCGCGGAAGCATCTGCGTTGGCAATCTGCTCTGGATCGCCCACGGTGTAGACTTTTACTTTTTCACCATATTTTTCTTCAAACAGACCTATTGCTTTTTTGTATTTTGCTTCATCCACGGTCATAATCTGCCAACTCACCGAATAATCGCGCGCGATTGCGGCATTAACCAAATCTTCAGTCGCTTTGATTTCTTCTGGTGTCATCTTGCGAACAAAAGAAAAATCAAAACGCAATCGCTCCGGCGTAATGTTGCTCCCGCGCTGTTCCACGGTCTCACCCAGAATCTTGCGCAGAGCAGCGTGCAACAAATGCGTGGCGGTGTGATATTTAATGCTCATCTCGCTATGATCCGCTAGGCCGCCCTTAAACTTTTTTTCCGCGCCGGCGCGCGAAATTTCTTGATGTTTTTTCTTTTCAGCTTTCACTTGCAAATTAAATTCTGTTTCATCCACCAAAAGCCCGCGCGCGGAAAGCCGTTCTTGAATCATCTCCAATGGGATGCCAAAACTCTGATGTATAAAAAATGCTCTCACACCATCCACTCTATTGACGGGTTTGAGCAAACCATAGGAAATTTTCTCTATCCCGCCAACTTGTTCCAAATTATCCAATTCTTTCAACCCCAGCTTGAGCGCCTTGCCAAATTTAATTTCTTCTTGGTTCATAGCCGCCACAATAACAACTTTCCACTCCATTAATTGCGGGTATACCTCTTTATATGAATCAACTACAAGCGCCGCGAGCTCTCCGCAACACACGCCCGCAATACCCAATTTTTGCGCGTGAAATACCGCTCTGCGCAACAGTCTGCGCGTAAAATATCCTTGATCTTTATTGGATGGCGCCGCGCCATCTGCTATCAAAAATGTTGCGGCTCTCACATGATCCAAAATTATTCTAAACGAGCGCGACACACTCACGCTTGCATCATATTGTTTCCCTGACAAATCCTCCAAACATTTAATGAGCGGCGCAAATATATCAATACGAAACATATCTTGACAATCTTCTGTGGCAGCCGCAAGCCGTTCAATTCCTCCTCCAAAATCCACATTATGTTGTTTCAATTTTTCAAACCCGTCGTTGACCCGTACATACTCCATAAACACGCTGTTGCCAATCTCCGTAAATCGGCCGCAATCACAATTCACATGGCAAGGTGTTTCTTTATATAAAGATGCCTCATGGATCCCCAAATGCGCGCCAAAATCCCAAAATAGTTCCGTGTCCGGTCCGCCGGGTTCGCCTTCAGGCATTGCGCTTGGCACTCCGGAACGCGACCACCAATTTTTGGTTTCATCGTAATAAAAAATACGGCCATTACCAATGCCCTCTCGTTCCGAAAAATCAACAATGGGAGCGTCAATATGTTTCTCCGAAAAAATTTTCTGCCATAATTTTGCAGATACTTCATCGCGCGGAATGCCAAAATATTCATTGCCTCTAAAACAAGTAACATATAAGCGCGTGGGATCAAGTCCAAACACGCTGGTCACCAATTCAAACACCAAGGGGATCTGTTCTTCTTTAAAATAGTCTCCCAATGACCAATTTCCGAGCATTTCAAAAAAAGTAGTATGGCGGTTATCTCCCACTTCTTCTATATCCTGCGTACGAAAACATTTTTGAGAGTCAACCAAACGAGTCCCTTTTGGATGCGGCGCTCCCAAAAGATATGGTATGAGCGGTTGCATTCCGGAACTGGTAAAAAGTGTGGTGGAATCGTTTTCCGGGATAAGCGAAGCAGAGGGCAGTATTGCATGTCCTTTTTTTGCAAAAAAATCAATATATGCTTTTCGTATCGCGTGAATGTTCATACCTATTTTAGATAAATAGTATAACCCAAAGACTAGACACCAGCAATAACCGCCCCCCCAAGGCATCGGGCACCGTCATAAAAAACCGCAAACTGTCCGGGGGTAACAGCCTGTTGTTTATGCTTAAATAGAGCCTCATGCGTGGCTCCACGAGGCGCATTCTTTTTCTCTCGCGCATTAAGCGCTCTCACACTGCCCTCAAACAACGGTTGTCTATGGCGCAAGCGCATTGCGCATGATAATGGCATGCGCGGCGGCTTGTTAACCCAATGTAGACTCTCAAGATATGCCTTATCAATAAAAAGAGCCTTATTATTATCTCCGCGAGCAACCACCAGTTCATTTTTTTGCATATTCTTACCTACCACAAAATAGGGCGTGCCGCCGCCTAAACCCAATCCGTGGCGCTGGCCATTGGTATACCAATACAAACCATCATGAACACCCAAAATATGACCAGCAACATCTACTATATTCCCCGGTTTTTCTTTGATTGTCTGTTGTAAAAACTGTTTCATCGGCACTTCTCCAATAAAACAAATTCCCATGCTTTCTTCTTTGTCAGCAACAAGCAAGCGCGCTTGTCGCGCAATCGCACGCACTTCATCTTTAGAAATTAAATTCAATGGAAACAAGACACGCGACAGTTCTTGTTCTTTTAGGCGATGCAAAAAATATGTTTGATCTTTGTTAGTATCAATCGCGGATTGCAGATAAAAATGACCATGTTTTTCTTTATGTATAACGCGCGCGTAGTGGCCAGTTGCCACAAAATTCATGTTTCTCCTGCGCGCCTCTTTCAAGAGCAAAGGAAACTTAATCAAATTATTGCATAACACATCAGGATTGGGCGTCCGCCCTTTTTGGTATTCCTTAAAAAGATACACAACCACGCGCGCGCGATATTCTTTTTCAAAATCAAGGGTGATAAATGGTACGCCGATATGCGCCGCCGTACGCAATGCGTCTCTGCGCTCATCTTGCCATCGGCACTCACCCTTAAGACCAACCCTATCCGACCAATTTTTCATATAGACTCCGGTCACCTCAAATCCCGCGCGCTTTAAAATATACGCGGACACCGCGGAATCCACCCCGCCAGAAAGCGCGCATAACACACGCTTGTTTCGTGGCAAATAATTTTTTATCCATACAAAAAATGGATCATACAAATTGTATTTTTTTGCAATGGCGCGCGCCGAGCCGGTTCCCAAACGCTCGCCACGCAAGATATTAATCAAAAACCATATACACCTCTGTGTGTCATCCAAAGCAAAATGCGCTTCAAAATGCCGTTCAATCCCTTTCTGACCAAGTAGATCTAGTTTGTCTGAATCTCGCAAAATGAGCGCGCTTTTGTACTTATTTGCTCCATCATCCCAGTGATACCGAATGCTGTATAGCAATTCCTCGCGATCGCGAGCGGTAAAAAATCCTGCTAATTTTGTATCTTTTTCAAACCATTCTTGCAATAATTCAAATGAAAGCTCGTGATGAGTTTTTTTCGCTTGATTATTGAAATACTCCGGAGTGCGTCCAATATCATGAAGCCAACCCGCGGCTTCACATAACCACGCGCGTTCATTTTCTTTTTCCGCTATTTCGCGCGCATAACGCGCCACGCATTGAGCGTGTTCTATTCCATGTCCGGGTGCTGTTTTAACTTTAAAAAAACGCCGCGTTTTCTGCTCAATATACCGCAAGGCATCGGTTTGGTTTTTATTATAATGTTCAATCATACTTCTTACGACTTACGCATTTGATCAATAGACTTGTCCCCAAATAACATTTCTACTGCAATTGCCAAATTTTGGTCAAAATCGTTTCAAAATTTTTCAGCTTAACCACTGTTAAACCTCAAAATTTATTCAACAATTTTGTCTCAAAATTTGGCAATTTCGCTATGAAAGCTTATTTGGGGACAAATCTAATTTCTTTATCAGTGTAACTAAAAAACCGCCCCTTGTCTAGTTAGTTAATCAAGACCTCGGAGCGGTTCCTCTTCACACAAATTTTTATCCTCACACCTCTCACCATGCGCGTTGAGCGCGTAATCACATTTATTTCTTTTTGGTGTCTGATTCAGATGAAGTTTTTTGCTCTTCTGCGGGCGCTGATTCACTGCCGCCTAATCCATCAACCTTATTTCGTATCTGAGCATTTCCTGGGTTCAGTTCAAGCACGCGCTTATACAACTGCAACGCCGGCGTTTTGTTGCCCGTGCGTTCATAGAGGAGCGCGAGCGCGAACAACGCATCGGAGTAATTTGGATTCAGCGCAATAGAGCGGCGCCACGCAAGTTCCGAAAGCGGCCAATCATTGTCTCTGTGGCGATTAAAATAATAACGGCCAGTCTGAAACACATACATCGCGTCGTTTCTGCCGATTGGCAATCCGCGCTCCATGGTTTCTATCGCTTTATCTATATTATTTTGCGCTTCATAGGTAGCGGCAAGCAATACATACCCCTGCAACATATCGGGCTTGAATCCGACTGCTTTTTCAAAATCATCGCGAGCCTCGCTATAACGGCGTTCCAAAAGTTTCGCGTTGCCAAGACCAATATAAAAGGTGGGGTTGGTTGGTTCAAGAATGATTGCGCGCTCAAGAGAAGAAATAAGCCAATTATTTGCCTCTGGCGCCACGCCGCGCGCGTTAGCATACATAGTGGCAAGCGATTCCCATGTAGCAACACTCTGCGGAGATTTTTCACTCGCCGCTTTTGCCGCGTTGACTGCCGCTGAAACCAGTTGCGCCACTTGATTTGGATCTTTGGTGGAATTTGCCACCTCCTGCGCTTTTATCAAAAATGCTTCCGCGGCAGTTAAGTAAAACGGCACGCGGTTGGGATTATATTTCACCGCCTTTTGCAATTGCGCGATACGGTCAAGACCTGTTTGTCCTGTGGTTGATGTGTTTAATGCTTTTGCATACACCACTTCCGCGGTATAAAAACGGCCCAAATAAATGCCAAGCACCAAAACGCAAGTAAATACAATAATAAAAGCAAACGATGTTACTATGCTGTATTGCGGAGATGTCTTGAGAGAGATTGTTGTTTCAGGAAGCTCCCCTTTGGAAAGATGCGCCGCGGCGCGAATCATAAGACCCAAAAACAGCCAGAATAAAAGCCATACAGCGGCGCCAAAATTCACCACAAAAAACGCGACTGCCAAAGTGAGCCACCCGGCGGTCAAACCCCAAAACACAAGAGGAGAATCTTGCAACGCTCCTGCTTGCGCAAATCCGTTTTTCTTCTTTCTGTTGATTACCACTTGTTTAAGCCATGTACTGATAATCAACCCCAAACCCATGAGCAAAATGACAAGGAAGCCCAATATGCCAAGAACTCCGGTGGACATTCCCCACTCCATAGCACTGCTGTACGGCTGACGGAAACGAACATTCCACGCAAAATTACTGTTTAGTCCGCTCGGGCGGAATTGTGAAAAATCATAGGCAAAAGTTGATGGTCCGGAGCCAAATAAGAAATATCGCGCGTTGTAGGTGATGGTATCTTTAAACATGCCATAAGAAGTAGACGGCCCAAGTGAAACTTCAAGCGGGAGTTTTGCGGTCAAAAATTGCGGCACGCCCAAAAGCACAAACAACACGCCAGCCACAAACAACGCAAATGCCACGGAAGTCCACACCGTGCGCACTTCACTCGTATGGCTCACCAAAAATACGATAAGCAAAATGAGCGCGACCGTGAATATAATCCACAAAATTTTAAATCCTATCATCACAATACCGGCAAGCGATGCCAAAAATACCAAAAATACAAAAATATCAGCACCAATACTCTGTTTTTTAACCGCTAACACCGCTAAACTCAAAAGGCATAAAATAACCAAAAATATGCCAAACAAACCGTTTGAGATATTCAAGGTGTTAAATTGTGGTAGAAATCCGTAGGTGGAAGTCCAAAGCCCGCTCGCGCGCAATATAAAAAATAAAGCGGAAATAAACCCTGCTATAAAAAGCGTGTTGACAAAATTTAATACTTTTTTAATGTCCCCAACTTCTTGGACAAGTAAAAAATAAAAGATGAGAAAGGCGGTCGTGCTCAAAAAATTAATGCTCGTCAATGTAAAATCTCCAAAAAAACTCACATAACGGTCTTGTGACACGATGCTGGTGATTAAAACCACGCACCACAAAACCACCAGCGGTATGTCCAGTGGCGTGCGTTTAAATACAAATGTTTTGAGCAATACGCCCCTGCTAATCCACGCGAGCAAAGCAAGAAACACACAGATATACAGAAGGAAATATTTATTCAATTCCATTGTTTCAACCGTCACCGGCAAAAAGAAAAGCGGGACGCAAAACACCGCGACATAAAGCAGAGCCGAGGTGATCTTTTTTAAAAAGAGCGTAAAAGATGTTTCCATATGATAAATAAAAAAATTAAAATTTATTGCCTTATCAATGTTTTGAATTACGAAATGTCTTTTTGAAGCAATGGCTTTTCGGGGCACGCAAAAATTCTGTTGAATTTTTGCTCAATACTCGCGCCGTCGCGCTCCGTAGTCCCCTCAAAGTCATTGCTTCAACGCCATTTCGTAAGTAATTCAAATAAATTATAGTCAAGTGAGAATCACTTATAGTATAGCACAAAAAGGTCTGATGGTGTTATCAGACCCCTGTGTATAATTTTTGTGATACATCTCCTCCTTGCGTCTTTTCATGTTCAAAATAAACAAGGTAGACCTATTCGGGGCACGCATAAAATCATTGAAGGATTTTTTCTCCAACTCGCACGCGACCCGTGGCTGTGCAGTCCCCTCAATGATGTTGCCGAATACGACATTTCGTAATTCAAAGTAATTTGGCAATTTTCTACGTAAAGACTTCTTAATAAGCCACAGGTCTAATTCCCAGCATCATCAGGGCTTGCTGGTGCCTCAATTTTTTCAACCGTGGACTCGTCGTTTGAGGGTTTTTGGGCTTCTGCGTCAGACTTTTTGCCTTCTTCAGTTTTTGTTTCCGCTGAATCTTTTGCGTCAGATGCGGTTGGCTCGGATTTCTTTTCTTCCGTAACTGCTGGCGCCACAGGCGATGTAACATTCACCGGAGCGTTTTGTTGAACCACATCTGTATCTGCAGATTCATTTGAAGCTGTGTCAGAAGAAGAAGCGTCCGTCGTATTAACCAACCAATAATCAAAGGTAATATCTTGCGCCGCGGGACTGCTCAAAGATACGGTGAACTTGCCATCTTGCTGATTTGATATCCACCAGAAAGAGTTGGGGTTGCCGCGGAAAGTAACAAACACTTTGCTTGTTGATTTCACGCCGTCATTGGCAATATCAATATATGTTTGACCGTTCTTGATAGTGGCGCTGCCAACTGTTGATTTATTATCTTGCTGATCTTTTTCTATGACCAATTCTTTGGTTTGGACTTTATCCGCCTTTATGTTCTTGGCAACCAAATTACCTGAACTGTCAATTGACCATGTGCCATTCTTGGATTTGAGCCCTGCAATATTGATAATAGATTGCCCTGCCATATCAAGATTTCCTGTCTGGACCAAGTTGCCTTTTGCGTCTGCCGCCACACTCAAAGTAGTGGCTTTTGCGGCAACTGCGCCAGACACATATCCTTTGTTGATCATTACAATTATTCTGCCTTCTCCGCTTGTGAGTGGTTCCAGCGCCATACCAACCAACCCCGCGGATTCACCTGATTCCTGGTCATATTTCATAGCGTAACCGGCTTTTGATGCAGTAACCAAGTAGTCCCCCACAGCAATTTGACCATTTTCTGTGGTCACTTTAGTGCGCACCAAACCAGTAAGACCCATCGTAGCGCGATTCTCCCCTCCAGCGCCAATCACGAAAGCGCCAGTATCAGAAATTACACCGGAAACTCCTTTTGCGAAGCTCTCAAATGATTTTTTAAATTTATTGATACTTCCAGGATCTGCAATCATTACATCACCAGGTTCAACTGACTCTCCTGAAACTATACTCACGTTTTCCGCAAAGTCTCCAACACTACTTACTGCAGTGTTAGCATTAACTGTGCCTGTCGCATAAAATGCACCATCAGACATAAAGCTAAATGCTTTAGTACCTGCATTTCTAATTGACATAAGAACTGTGCCGCTAGTAACAACAAGTGCATTCTTTGTATCAAAGACAAACGCTCCTGCTCCAACTCCACTATTAACATGCGACATAAATGTGGTGGTAGAAAAACCATTACTAGAAGCAGTGCTTGTGGAAGCTGAAATTGATAAAAATGTATTCACACCAGCTTGTCCGCTACCTGTACCGGTAGCAAACCTAAATGCAGCAACCGTACCTATACCACTACCTAAACTCCCTATTGAATCATCCACCAAGAATGTTGTTGCCGCAGACGCAAGCCCACCAGAGCTTGGAGTAACAGATTTTATAGTTAATTTGCCAAATCCAGCAACCGTTGCGTCTGAAGAAGTCAAATTGATAGTGCCGGAAGTTGACACACTTCCATTTTGTGCAACATAGAATGCACCGCCTCCACCGCTGGTGCCGTCAAAGGTAGCTCGTAAGGTTGAAGTGCCTGCTCCGAGTAAGAGGTAGTTGCCTGAAAGATAGGTGGTGGATGACATGCCATTTGATCCTGCTGATGCAACAGTTAAGAGTCCGGCACTCACCGTGCTTGAAGAAAAGGTATCACCTGAAGAAGTGCC
>JACRFU010000030.1 GCA_016212585.1 Candidatus Magasanikiibacteriota bacterium
GGGCGGAGAAACAGAAAGGGCGCAACAATCCAGTGGAAATTTACAAAAGAAGATGCGAGAAAAGTTTTTAAATACAGGTTGGGAAATTAAGTTAATTGAGTACTAGTCTGCTTCAACATTCCTGCTTCCTACGCAAACCCGTAGGTTTTTTTATTTTACTGCCGCCAAATTCGCATCTAATCAAAATATGGTATAATTGGTCTGTCGCCAAATGCAATTTTGGCTGCAATGCGCATCTTTCGGACAAAATTATTTCAAAATTTTTCAGCTTCATTATCTTTTTTATTTAACAAACCTCACAAGCGCCATATGAAAAAAGCTCTCATTCTCTTTTTAACTATTTCCGCATTTTTTATTTTTACCGCATTGCCGCCACCGCAAAAGCTTATTTTTTTATTATCAGCGGCATCGGCTCAAACTAACAACCCGCCGCCAACTCCAAAAACTCCAACACCTCCATCTCAAGGCACGGTAGGCACCCTCTATTATTTTTCATCCACACTCTATCCGGACCCTGACGGAAGCTCTGTGCAGGCAGTGTTTGATTTTGGAGATGGTTCGCCAAACTTCACCTCAGGATTGGCTTATCCCCCTTCCTTCGCGGGCATGTCATTTGACGCGTCACATTCTTGGAGTTCTGCCGGAACCTACTCTATTAAAGTAAAGGCAGTAGATTCAACTGGTTTGTCATCATCTTGGTCATCTTCCGCAACTATTACCATTGGCGCGCCGCCAAATCCGCCAACCCCAGCGGCTACGGCCAACGGGAACAATGTTACTATTACATGGACATCCGGCTCACCTAATGTCACGGGGTTCAAAATTTATAGAACAAATCCTAATGGGAGCGTGACAGCGCCCGGACCCGGAGATTGGGGTTCAACGATACGATCCTACACGGATACAAATGTACCGGACGGAACATATTCATATTACATGCAAGCCTATAGCGGCGGAGGCGGGACACCTATGTTTTTGTCTTCAAATTCTAACATAGTGAGAGTTACGGTAAGCGGCGGTGCAGACACAACAGCTCCCAGCACGCCTACTGGTCTTTCTGCTACAGCCATATCTTCTTCCCAAATCAATCTCACATGGACTGCCTCAACTGATGATGTAGGAGTCGCGGGTTATAAAATTTACAGAAGCGGCAGTCAAATTGCCACTGTCTCGAGTAGTACTTCGTACGCTGACACAGGTCTTTTTTACGCAAATAATTCCTATACTTACAACATTGCAGCCTATGATGCAGCGGGAAATATTTCTGCTCTGTCATCTTCAGTAACCGCCTCTACGCTCGCCCCGATAGTATCAATTCCTACTGCGCCAAGTGGTTTAGCGTTTAGCGGTTCAAGCCCCACCTCTATTGGCATCTATTGGTCTGATAATTCCATTGATGAATCAGAATTTAGAATTGAACGCAGATTTAATAGCGGATCGTGGTCGCTTGCAGGCTCTGTGGCAGGTACTCCCACCACCAAAGCCACCACCAATGTGAACACCTTCTATACTGATAATAGCTTAAACGGCGCCGGAACATATGAGTATCGCGTGAAAGCGTGCAATAGCTCTGGATGTTCCGCGGAATCAAGTATTATTTCAAGGACTATTGATGCCGCGGCGCCTGCCACACCCTCCAATCTTACCGCTTCAGCCAGAGCCACTTCTATTACCGTTGATTGGACGGATAATTCCACCAGTGAATGGGGGTTCCGTCTCTATCGCCGCGCCAAGGGCGACACAAGCTGGTTTGGTGTTGCCGCGGTCTTCAACAATGGAACAGGAAATTTTGTTTCTTATTCTGACACCTATCAGCTAAGATTAAATACCATCTACGAATATGTTGTGCGTTCCTATAACACCTACGAATCAGTTGATTCAAATATGGTTACGGTCAATTTTGGAACAACCAGCGCCACAGACACTCCTCCAACAATTTCTGCTTTTGTAAAATCAGCAAATGAATTGCAACCAACAACCATTTTTGCCGGTTTGCGAGCATATATTTCCATAACCATAACCGATGACAATGGAATTGCTTCAGCAGGCTTTAACGCGCCGGGCCTGAAGTATAGCTCGGCAGATGTTACATTATCTCAATGCGCCAAAAATATAAAAAATTGTTCCGAACCGATTTATATTATTGTTCCTGATAAACCCGGATCGTATACCATCACCGTGAACGCAAAAGATTCTGTGGGACAAACGGCATCAAAAATTATTCTCTTCACGGCTCAAGGATGCGTAGCTGATTCTGAATGTGGCGGTCAATATTTTCCTTCAAGCGGCGCCACTTTTTGCGGCCTCACAGGTACATATTTGTACGACAAGAGAATGAAATATCAAGTCAACTCCACCTGCGCGGCGGGCAGCTGTAGTGAGAGTACCGCGCCCGGCGTGTTAGAAGATTGCGCCGCTACCGGCAAAATGTGCGGTTTTTCTCAAGCAAATGGCGGTCAATTCCAATGCGTTGCTATTCCTTCTGCCACCTGCGCGTCCAATACCAAAATTACTTCTAGTTGTAAATGCGGTCCGGAAAGTTCTGACGGCACTGCCTATGGCTATTGCTGTGTGGACAGTTCAAACAAACCTTACCTCTCGCCATTTGTTTGCACGCCAACGCCAGTGCCGGGCGCTGGCGCGCCTGAACCATCAACTGCTGCTGAATCAGGAACATGGGCGCAAGTAGATATAGCAAGCGGTAAGGTAGCGGGCGCGGCAATATGCACGCGCGCGGTATGCGGAATTAATGGCGAATGGCATGGTTATGTTCCACCGAGCTCGTACGCGGTCGGATCTGTTTGGTGGCCAACTTCAAAACGATATATTTGGCAATTACCGGGGCAAGCGGGTTACTCCACAGGTACTTTCAATTTTAATACCTACATATTCACGGTACAAGGCGGTACTATTTACAACGGCCAATTCACTCCTACAACAATTACTTCAACGCCAAACCAAACTATAAATCCAACTGCATCCTCCACTCTTTCAATCTCCCCATTACCCATTCCAATCCCAACCGCTGTTCCTATACCTCCAGCCGTTCTCCCTGCCGCGTCATCTACTCTTATGTGTTCTGAAAATGGTGGTGCGTCGGCTGGAAATATCTGTCCTGTTAAACCAACACCATGCGCCACTGGCAACATTGTATTACCCGATGGACGATGCACTGCTCAAGAAACGCCAATCGGACAATGTCTGCAAGCAGGCGGGCTGTGGTGTTACAGTGATTTTCCCAACAGTCTCTCAGGTTATTGCGCGCCGGCAAAATCTGCCTGCAAGAGCCGCGAGACAACTATCCCATCTGCCATACCACAACCCTCATTTGTTGATCTGCGCGCCGAAACGGTTGAACAAAAACGCGCTGAAATACAAAGACAAGAACAATTCTTGACGAATCGGCGGGCAGTGCTCCAAGATCTGCGCGCGTTGGAACGATTGGTCAAACGCGATATTATTGAGATCAATCCAAAACAACTCCAAGCTTTCAAAGACAAAATTCTTTCCTTAAAGTCGGAAGATGAAGAAAATATATCAACGCTTGCAACATATAGAGAACAAATCACGAGCCTGCAAGGTACTACCGCGACGAGCAGTGAACGCGAGGTGACCACTGACCCGCGCGCGGAAGCGCGCGCGTTACAACAATTAAAACAAGGACTGCGTCTGTTTGATCGGCACATTGCAACTCTGGAAACAAAGGTGGCGCAAATAAAAAAATCTGGTATAACGGTTGATGTGATTCTTATCAACACCATCGCCACTGCTAAAGAAATGGCACAACAAGTAAAGAAGGCAAAATCCTACAACGAGATTAAAGACATTGCCGAACAAATGCCCGATATCGGACAAGCTCTCAATGACGCACTCCCGCGATTGGAAGAATTGCTCCGTCTGCCCGGCGTATTGCGTCTTGTGAATCGTCGTATTACCGAGGCAGAAAAAGCAATCAAGCAAGCCGACACCATATCCAAACGGTTGAAACTTGAAGTATCTGATACACTGGAAATAATGCAAACACTGCTTACTGAAGCAAAAGACGCGGTGACCACTATAAAAACATCTGGCGCTGGTGATGTACTGATTGATACACTGAATGATCAGATTTTTGAAAAATTGGATGAAATTTTTGATCTGGCCGATAATATTCGCACCGTGGCAAATATACGGCAAGCAGTCAACCAACTCACCGCTGATGCCAAACGATATGAAGCGCGTCTGCGTCGTGTGAAAGCGTCAAAAGAAGATACACAATCTGCCACTGACCTGATCAGCCAATTTAAAGAACAACTCTCTGATTTGAAAGTAGTATCAACGCAAAAATTAACTCCTGAAAGCGGGGACCAAATTATTGACCACTTGAACACCATGTCGGAGCTCAAAACCGATCTAGAAGAGGTGCTCCATTTAACAGCACCATCTGCTCTACAAAAGCAAATTAAACAGCTGTTTTCCTCACCGAGTGAAAAAATTAAACCTTTCAAAGTTGAGCAATTAGAAAAAGGGGTGTTGTAAACGCTTCGTGGTAGTGAGGCATTATTATTGACAAAAATCTCACTTTGTTTTATGATACCAATCACTTAACCTTATCCCATCTCATATATGAAAACAACAGAAAAGACTTTCCGACCAGATATTCGCCCGGGCGCGACCGTGCGCGTACACCAAAAAATCACTGAAATGAACACCAAGGGCGAAAACAAAGAACGCATCCAGGTGTTTGAAGGCGTGGTGTTCGCGCGCAAACACGGGTCAGAAATAGGCGCCGGCATTACGGTGCGCCGCATCTCCGAAGGCGTGGGAGTAGAAAAAGTATATCCTCTCTTTTCTCCGCTTATCACCAAAATTGAAGTGCTCAAACAAGGTGTCGTACGCCGCGCCAAATTGGCGTATTTGCGCGACCCAAACAAAAAACTGAAAGACAGCCGCAAGAAATAAAAATCACAAAATGTCTTCTTGAGGCAATAACTTCTCGGGGCACGCGAAAATTCTGTTGAATTTTCGCTCAATACTCGCCACGCCCTAGCTCCGTAGTCCCCTCAAAGTCATTGCCTCAACGACATTTTGTGATGAAAAACTTTTTATTTATCTCTTACAAAACGACTTCAAGTAATCCGCGGTCGCGCTTTTTTTATTTTTCACAATCTGCTCCGGCGTGCCTTCTGCCACAACCTCACCACCGCGTACGCCGCCTTCCGGCCCCAAATCAATAATCCAATCCGCGCATTTAATAACTTCTATATTGTGTTCAATAATGAGCACGGTATTTCCTCTATCAACCAGCTGATTCAAAACCCCCAAAAGCTGTTTGATATCCGCCAAATGCAAACCGGTAGTAGGCTCATCCAAAATATAGAGTGTTTTGCCGGTGGAACGGCGTGAGAGCTCGGTGGCAAGTTTCACGCGCTGCGCCTCGCCGCCGGAGAGTGTGGTGGCGCTCTGGCCAAGCTCCAGATATCCCAATCCCACCTCGTTCAAAATTTGCAATTTTTCATAAATCGCCGGCACGGTGAAAAAAAATCTCCGCGCTTCCTCCACCGTCATTTTCAATACCTCGGCGATATTTTTTCCGTTGTAATGAATCTCCAACGCTTCGTTGTTGTAGCGTTTGCCATTGCACTCGGGACACTCCACAAACACATTGGACAAAAATTGCATGGGAATCTGCGTGTAGCCGTCCCCCGCGCACGCCTCGCAGCGGCCGCCGCCTTTGACATTAAAACTAAACTTGCCCGCCGCGTAGCCGCGCATGCGCGCCTCTGGCAGAGCCGCAAACACATCGCGAATTGCCGTAAAGACGCCGGTATAGGTCGCCGGGTTGGAGCGTGGCGTGCGGCCAATCGGCGTCTGGTCTATCGCAATTACCTTGTCTATATATTCCAATCCATTGAGTCCCACGTGTGCGGCAGGCGCCTCTTTTGCATGATAAAAGTGCTTGGCTAAAGCCTTGCTTAACACATCAATAATGAGCGAGGACTTGCCGGACCCAGACACGCCGGTTACGCACACAAGCCGCGCAAGCGGCAAATCCACTGTAATATTTTTCAAATTAAATGCAGTGGCTTTTTCAATCGTTATTACTTTGCCATTGCCCTTGCGGCGCGTATGCGCGCATTCAATTTCTTCACGCCTGCTCAAAAACGCGCCGGTGATAGACGCCTTGTCTTTCATTATTTCCGCAGGCGTCCCCTGCGCAATTAATTTGCCGCCATATACTCCGGCGCCGGGGCCCACATCAATAATATAATCAGCGCGACGCATAATTGCCTCGTCATGTTCCACCACCACCACGGTGTTTCCCAAATCACGGAGTTCCATGAGTGTGTCTACCAGCTTGTCCATGTCGCGCGGATGCAACCCAATGGAAGGTTCATCCAAAACATAAATTACACCGGTCAAACCGGTAGAAAGCTGAGTAGAAAGCCGCACACGCTGAGCCTCGCCGCCGGAGAGCGTATGCATGGCGCGATTCAAACTCACATACGTTAACCCCACGCGTTCAAGCGCGGTAAGACGTTTGAGCATTTCTTTAATAAGTGGCTCAGCAATCTGTGAGTCAGATCCCGTCACAATGGGCACCGCGCTTTTTACCCGTTTCTCGCCTTGCCCTAACGCAATGGAACGCAAAAATACCACTGCTTCATCAATAGGAAGCGCACATATCTCCGCAATATTTTTTTCAAACACGCGCACCGCCAGACTTTCTTGCTTCAGCCGTTCTCCCTTGCATAGGCCGCAGGTTTGCTCGCGCATATATTCTTCAATTTCTTTGCGCACATAATCAGATGTCGTATCGCGATGACGCGTCATTAAATTGGGAACCACACCCTCATATGGCACTTGTTTGCCATCAACTTCATACACCTGTTTGCCCGTGCCGTTCATCACCATCTGGAGCACCTTGCGCGGTAATTTTTCCACGGGCGTATCCATAGAAATCCGCTGAACATGCACCATGGCGGCAAGCAAGTGCGCGTACCATTGCTGATTGCCTGTAATGCGCATCCATGGCTGTATGGCGCCTTGCGCCAGCGTCAACCGAGGGTTTGGAATCACCAAATCCTGATCCACTTCAAGTGTTACGCCAAGACCCATACAACGCGCGCAAGCGCCATGCGGACTGTTAAATGAAAACGATCGCGGCTCAAGCGGAGGAAAACGCTTCCCACACCGAGGACAACGCGGCTCAACGGAAAAAAGCATCTCATGGTGATTTTGAAAATGATCCGCAATCACGAGCCCGTTGCCAAACTCTAGCGCGCGTTCCACCGCTTCCGTCAAATTATTTTTTTCTTTTTTACTTGTTTGAAACTCCGCGACCGCCATTTCAAGCATGTGCGGCACAAACAGATTGGGCACGAGTGATAAAAATTCTTCAATGGTATAATAATGGCGGTCAAAACGCACGAGCTTGGTGTCCAGCGTCGCGCGAGCCTGTTGGACAGCTTCTTCGTAACTCTCCCAAGGTTCTTTCTGCAGGCGGTACAGAGGCGCCAAAACTCGCACCGCGTGCCCTTCATTGACCATGCGGCGCACGCTCTCAATTATCTGGCCGCTCATAAACCCTTGCGCGGGCACTTTGCAATCAGGGCAAAGCACACCGCCAAGCCTGCTAAAAAGCAAACGCAAATAATCATAAATTTCCGTTACCGTGCCCACCGTTGAACGCGGATTCTGCGTGTTACTCCTTTGATCAATCGCAATGGTGGGAGAGAGCCCTTGAATTTCGTCCACATCCGGCTTGTCGTGGCTATCCAAAAACTGCCGCGCGTACGAAGAAAGGCTTTCCGCGTAACGACGCTGACCTTCCGCGTAGAGTGTGTCAAACGCGAGCGACGACTTGCCGGAACCGGACAAACCCGTGATAACCACGAGTTTGTTTTTGGGAATTGAAACGTTGATATTTTTTAAATTGTGCACCCGTGCGCCGCGGATTTCTATTGATTGCGATGGATTTTTGAGCATAAAAAATAATGATCAATCTCCACATGGCTTATGTTTACCTCCTGCGAAAACAGTCTGAGGAGGAAATCCGCTTGGAGTAACATTAAGATTGCATGTAATACCTTTCTTCATGTCTTCTTGAGTAAAAAATTCACTATTTGAAAAATCAGAATTAAGTGCGCTCACTTTAGTGGAAAAATCAATTGAATTATCACCATAACGAGGGCATGAGGTTGGTTTACACAACGAAACACCGCCAATCCAATCATCATCTAAGCCTCCAATTCCCGTATCATCATTAATTTCAACCTCCAAAAAGTAACCTCGCAAATTACTTTCTCCGCCACATTCATCCGCGCCCTTCACATGCAATGGAATGCTATTTTGATGAGGAAATTTATATATAAGCGATTTCTCCCCTAACGATTCATCAAAATCAACCTTTTTTATTGAGCCATCGGTACAAAAAGCATATACTATGATATCATCAACAAATTGTTTTTTATCATATAGATTGATAGTGCCTAACAAACTGCCGCTGATACATTTTGCTTCTTTTGGTTTACCGGGTGTATTTCTACATGCACAAGGCACATCTTTGACGCACTCACCTGTGCCAGCTTTGCATATGTCGCCAACGCAGGTCGTTCCATCGCCATCGGGAATCAAATACTGAGCACCGCACGACAGCGACTCTTTCCCGACATTCCATGTTGCTTTGCTGTACTCTTCGCCTTCTTTATAATTCGCAAACTGTTTTTCTTTGCCACTGCTATCTTTACCAGGATTCGAATCTTTGCACCAATCCGCTCCCAGTGCGATTTTACGCACCATATACACATTGGGTAAACGCAAACGCACCAAATCAGGGTTTATTGTGTTGAGGAGCACATAGGAAGCAAGCACCAATAGAAGCCCAAATACCGCGCTCCCGATGGTCTTTTTTGCCGCGCTTATTCTCTCGCTTGCTCCGCCAGCTGTAATATATTCAAACCCGCCTTTAACAATAAGGACTGCCGCGATTACTCCCGCGGCGCCAACCAAAAACGCGTACAAAAGTTTGATATACGCTCCCAAATCTTTTACTTCTGTTTTTCCATTAAACGCAATAGACAATTGCGTGCGTCCCGGCGGCACGCACCCGCCCCACGTCCCGCACTCTCCTCCAGCGCCGCCCGCAATCCAATTAACCACCCCCGCGCATGATGTTGCAGCGTCATCACACCACTTTGCAGATTTATACTGCTCAGTGCATGCTTCTTTGCTCCAGCACGTTGGATTTTTTTCCGGTTCTAGCGCGGCACGCACCTGTATGGGCAACCACACGCCAAAAAGCATCATTGTTACCAAAATATTTATGCCCCACTCATGCGTTTGACGCACACCGTGCATATTATTTTTTAAAATAGGTTAACAATTTTTCCCATTCCGCAAGCGAAATAACTCCCTCAACCTTCTGTCCGTTCACAAAAAAAGTTGGCGTGCCGCGCACACCTGCACGCACACCGTCTTGAAAATCCTGCATAACCTCTTTGTAATGGACACCACCATCCAAACACGCGCCAAATACGCCGCTTGCGAGTCCGACTTCTTTTGCGTAGCGCTTCAAATCAGCATTTTCAAGCTGGGATTGATTCTGAAATAGTTTGTCATAATATACCCAAAACTTTCCTTGATCATTCGCGCAACCGGCCGCCTCCGCGGCCTTAAGAGCATGCGGGTGCACCTCCGCAATCGGAAAATAACGGAACACGAAACGCATATCTTGCGCGTGTGTGTTCATAAGTTCGCGTACCGTGTTGTATGTTTCACGGCTAAAAGGACATTCAAAATCGGCAAATTGCACAATGGTAATGGGCGCGTTCTTTTGCGCTCCAAATGTTGGAGCTCCGGCTCTATCAATGAGCTTACCATCGACAAAGGAAGGAACAGAATTTTGGGCGCGCGGGCTTACGGTAAAATTGCCGGTATGCGCCAACTGCACATCTGCTCCTGTTTTTACTAATTTATAAAAATACCATGTACGCCATGCCACCACGCCGCCCAAAGCGATCACCAAAACAATCACGCATGCTGCAATGAGCGCACTCGGTTTGATAAAACGCTTGGTATCACCGCGTTTGATATTAAATTGATTCAATTGCTGTTCGTCAATCATGGAACCAGACTTGTCCTCAAATACGATTTCGTTACGAAATTGTCAAATTTCGAGACAAAATTATTGAATAAATTTTGAGGTTTAACAGGAGTTAAGCCGAAAAATGTTGAAACAATTTTGGATGAAATATGGAAATTGCAGTCAAAATGGCATTCGACGACAGACTCATTATACATTATTTTTAATTATGTCAACAGGGGGAGGTAAAATAAAAAACAGCAGCGGTCTCGATGCCAAGTTGGAAAAGATGAAATACATAGTTCCTGTGTAAAAACATCAATTTCAGAATTCAAGTTACTTGAATTCTGAAATATATGCTTTTGTATTTTGTTCTTTGAAATTTCAGGTTACTGTGCTATGAGTCTGGCCATGGTTACCAGATTACAGGCCAATATTCCTCCACTAACCCATAACGCCATGCCGGTGTTGCCTTTGTA
>JACRFU010000029.1 GCA_016212585.1 Candidatus Magasanikiibacteriota bacterium
TGCCATTTCTACTGCAATTTCTGAATTTTGGCTATAATTGTTTCAAAATTTTTCGGCTTAACTGCTGTTAAACCTCAAAATTTATTCAACAATTCTATCTCAAAATTCAGAAATTTTACTACGAAAGCGCATTCGGCGACAGTCCCAGCATAGCTACGATGAGTAAATTTTTTAGCGAAAGGTGGGCGAGATTGGCAAATCCGTAAATTTCTTGGAGTCCAATTCTGGAATGTGATGTCTATAAATGGAGCCGTTGATCGGAATTGAACCGATGACCTACTCCTTACCATGGAGTTGCTCTACCAGCTGAGCTACAACGGCATAAATTATTGACAAAGAACTATCCCATCTCCTCAATGCGCTCGCGGAACGCCGGCAATTTCTGATTATCCGGATTCACCGCCTCTAGGCGCTCATAGGCTTCTTCCGCCAAACGCCGATCTCCGGTTATTATACTGATTTCCAGCAATTGGTCAAGGTATTTGGGATTTCCCGGCTCTATGTCTGACGCTTTCTGAAAATTACGAAGCGCCGCCGCCGGCCGCTCAAGCTCTTGATAAAGCCGCCCAAGGTCAAAAAAACGAATCGCCAAACCATCATTTATTTCAACCGCTTTCTCTAATGCTTTTACAGCATCCTCATACTTATTCTGACCCATATATGCCATTGCCAAACGATTAAACGCGCGGTCATCTTGCGGGGCGAGTTTGAGCAAAAACTTGAAAATCGCGATCGCTTCTTTGTATCGTTCCAAATCCAAATATACTTTACCCAAACCGCGATACGCCTCCACATTTTTTTCATCAAGTTTGAGGGATTCAATAAAACACTGCTCGGCTTCTTTTAACTCATTGCGATCAATATGCTCTTCCGCCCTTGAAAGCCATTCTTCAATTTTCCCAAGCGCAACGGCAGATGCAGGCGCAACAGGCGCTGAATTCGACACGCTCTTAACACTTACTTTTTTTGCCTCCACTTCTTCCGCCACTTTCTCATACTTTTCTTGCAGTCTTGCAACATACGCGCGGAACCTGTTTTGTCCAGCTTTACACACGACTTTTACCGGACCACTCGCAATTTTGAGCCACACTCCCGCATGCGCCATGGCGCGCCAAAAACGTTTGAGCTCCAACTGCTTTTTCACCTCTGCTTGTTGCACCTTTGGCAGAGTGCCCACGTCAAGCGAAGTAAGTTGTGGAAATTTGCGCACCACAATCACCATAACACCTACAAGACACGCAATGATGAGTACAAACGGAATGATGTTAAAAAACATACTGTACCTAATGAGAAAGTAAAGCAAGTAATGAAATTAGTGTTTTTTTGTGCGCACTCGCGCCGCCCACCAATACTCCGTCAATATCTGGCGTATTCCAAAACGCTTGCAAGTTGTCCTGTGTTACGCTCCCTCCGTAGAGCACACTACACTCTGCTCCTTGTGTTTCTTTAACAATTTGTTTAATCATCCGATGAACGCTCTGTGCGTCTTCCACTGATGGCGTCTTGCCGGCGCCGATTGCCCACACCGGTTCATACGCGATAATTACTTTCTTCACACTCACGCCTTGAAGCGCCGCGTGCACTTGCGCGCTCACACGCGATTTAGTCTGGCCGGCGGAGCGTTCTTGCTCAGTTTCTCCCACGCATATGATCGGCTGAATACCAGCCGCATACGCCGCTTTTACTTTTTTATTGACAACATCGTCTGTTTCTCCAAAATAATGCCTTCGTTCACTATGTCCCACCAGAACATATGAAACGCCCAATTCTTTGAGCTGTTCAATCCCCACCGCGGAGGTGTAGGCGCCAGATGGTTCAAAATACGCATCCTGCGCGCCAAGCGCCGCCGCCGAGCCGCGCACTACGCCTCCCACCGCGTCAATGTGCGCAAACGAGGGGCAAACAACCACTTGCGTATTCTCTTCGCTATGCGCCGCGCGCGCAACCTCCGCAAGCGCACGCGCTTCCGCTAGCCCCAAATACATCTTCCAATTGGCAATAAAATATTTCATAAAAGTTTTAAAAATTGCGTGCGTTCTTTGTAGGGGCCGACGAGCGCGATATGCATTGCGGAAAAATCAAATATCAGTTTTGCGAGCCGCTGTACATCCCCCGCCGTTACTTTTTTCAATTTTTTCATCTTTTCTTCCGGACTTTCGTGTTCATTCAAAAGTGCCACTTGTTTTGCGTACCAACCTGCCCAAAAACTTGATTCTTCCATTTGCAAAATGGTTTTGCCAATCACATAATCTTTGGTGCGCGCCATCTCGTCTGCTTTGACCGGCTCCGCAATGAGTCGCGCGAGTTCTTCTTTGATTGCCTTAATTGCTTCCTCCGTGCGTGTTTTATTCAAGCCCGCTGAAACGGTAAAGGTGCCAACATCTTGGTAAGGGTTCACGCCTGAATGAATCATATACGCCAAGCCTTTTTGCTCGCGCACCACATCAAACAAACGAGAGCTCATGGATCCGCCCACAATCGCGTTCAAAATGGTAAGCGCGGGATGACGCGCGTCTCCGAGCTTCAAACCGGGGAAACCAAGCTCCAGATGTGCCTGATCTGTTTCTTTCCATTTGACCACCAAACGATTCTTCACTGGCCGCTTACCATGCACATGGCACTTTTCATATCCGATTTTGATAAACTTTTTTGCAGGCTCGCTGACCGCAAACATTTTTTTCACTTCTTTGAGCGCGTTTTTTTGGATATTGCCGGCAATCACCACCACCGCGTTTTGCGGAACATAAAAACGATCGCGGTATGCAATAATTTTGTCACGCGTCATCTTGCGGATTACTTCTTCCGTTCCGCCGATATATTTACCCAATGGATGATGAGGAAACATCAGTTCTTCAAAATATTCTTCAACCATTGAAGAAGGATTGTCTTTGTACATGTTGATTTCTTCTATCACCACACCCTTCTCGCGCTCCAGTTCTTCCGGCGCGAACAATGAATGATACAGCATATCGTGCAACAGTTCCGCCGCGCCCGCCAATTTCTCGCCGCTTGCTTTCACATAGTAACCGGTAGAGTCTTTGCCGGTAAACGCGTTGTACTCCGCGCCCAAACTGTCCAGCGCGCGAGAAACATCTATGGGGCGCGGGCGCTTTGAGGTGCCCTTAAACATAAGATGCTCAATGAAATGCGACGCGCCGTTCATGTCTGGCGTTTCATAACGGGAACCTACGGGATACATAACCAAAATGGTCATGGCGGCGGTGCCGCGCAAGGGTATGGTAATCAGTCGTGTTTTATTGCGAAAAATTTCTTTATGGAACATAGTTTAAGTTTTGAATTTTGAAATGTCTTTTTGAGGCAATACCCTTTCGGGGCACGCAAAAATTCTGTTGAATTTTTGCTCAATATTCGCGCCGCCCTAGCTCCGTAGTCCCCTCAATGATATTGCAGAACACGACATTTCAAAATTCAACAATAATTTAATTTTCAAATTGTTCTCTCAAATACGCGCCCACCTCCGCAATTGCCATACGCGTTTGTTGCATGCTGTCGCGCTCGCGCACCGTAACCGCTTTATCATTTAATGAATCAAAATCCACGGTAATGCAAAACGGCGTGCCTACTTCGTCTTGGCGGCGATAGCGTTTGCCGATTGATTGCGTTTCGTCATAGTCAACCGCAAATTGTTTACGCAATTCCTCCGCCAGAGGGCGCGCCGCCGCCGCAAGCTCTTCTTTTTTAGACAGGGGCAAAACCGCAACCTGAATGGGTGCCAAATGGCGCGGGAATTTCATTACCACGCGCGTTTCTGTCTCGCCTTCTTTTGCCGTAGGCGCTTGCTCCTCGTGATACGCCTCCAAAAGTGCCACCAACAGCATACGGTCTATGCCAAACGTGGGTTCAATAACGTGCGGAATAAACTTTTCACCGGTTTCCGAATCCGTATAATGCAAGTCTTGTCCGCTCATTTGCTCATGGCGCGACAAATCAAAATCCGTGCGATACGCGATGCCGTGCAATTCTTTTACGCCAAACGGATATTGGTATTCAATATCCACGGTGCGCTTACTGTAATGCGCACGCTTGCCGTCCGGAATCTCATGCCATACCAAATTGTCCATGTTGACTTGCATGATATCTTTCCACCAGTGCTTAATTTCTCCAAGCCACATTTCAAATGTTGCCTCCCACGCACTGGCACGGATAAAATATTCAAACTCGCCGATTTCAAACTCGCGGGTGCGGAAAATAAAATTACCTGGGGTAATTTCATTTCTAAAATTTTTTCCAATCTGCGCGATGCCAAACGGCAATCGGCGGCGTGTTACCTGCTGTATATTTTTAAAATTTACAAACATGCCCGCGGCGGTCTCCGGGCGCAAATACACGACGCTCGCGGAATCTTCCGCTGGTCCGATGAATGTTTTAAACATCAAATTAAAATTCTTTTGCTCGGTGAATCTTCCGCCGCATTCCGGGCACACCATTTTGGAAAAATCAATCGGCGCTTCTTTGTCGTATCCGGGTTCCGCGGAGCGCATTTCAAGCAAATGATCCGCGCGGAAACGCCTATGGCACGCGCGGCACTCCACCAGCGGGTCGCTGAAATTCTGCAAATGCCCGGACGCTTCCCACACGCGAGGGTTCATAATGATAGCGGAATCCATGGGAACCATGTCGTCGCGTTCTTGGACAAAAAATTTCCACCAAGCGGCTTTGATGTTTTGTTTGAGCGCATGGCCCAAGGGACCGTAATCCCATGAGTTTGCAAGACCGCCGTACAATTCCGATCCGGGAAAAATAAAACCGCGCCGCTTGGCAAGCGATACTATTTTTTCCATTTTGTCGTTCTCTAATGGCATAGAAACAAAGATTATATCGTCATGATCTCTTTTTCTTTTTCATCCCCCATCGCCTTAATCTTATCATTAAAAGATTTACTCAATTCATCCAGTTCTTTGTGCAAACGGAATTTCTCATCTTCCGTAAGTGTTTTTTCTTTCTCCGCGGCGGTAATTTTTTCTTTCATTTCGTCCCGCGCGCGCCGCACAGAAATGCGCGCCTGCTCCTGTTTTTGGCTGACTACCTTAATAAGATCTTTACGCGACTCCTCGGTCATGGGTGGCAGAGGCAGACGAATTTTTGTCCCGTCATTAATGGGGTTGATACCGATGTTTGCAAGCTGTATGGCTTTTTCAATTTCTTTCAAAAGTGTTTTGTCCCACGGTTCAACGGTAATAGTGCGAGCGTCCGGCACCGTAATGGATGCCGTACTTTTTAAATCCATGCGCGCGCCATAGGCTTCAAATGTAATGCCGTCTAAAATTCCTGCGTTAGCGCGGCCGGTGCGCAGAGTGCTTAATTCTTCCTTTAAGTGAGCAAGTGCTCCATCGCCGCCTGTTTTAAATTGGTCAAGGGTTAGCATATATATGATATAAATTAAAATCCTGATTGTTTTTCCACAAACCTTGAACCCATAAACATCACATTAGGATTTGTCTGATTCACCATCAACGCGCTCGGCACGCGCGTGGTGGGAAGTTTTTTGGTAATCCATTTTTCTCCACCGTCATCCGTGCGATACAAAGTGGAATTGGTGGAGTAAAAAATCTGCAGATAATTCTTGGGATTCACCGCCACTGCCTGAATTTGCGCGCCGCCCGGAGGTGTTAAGAGCTTAAGCGCGTCCCAATTAGCACCCAAATTAAAAGATTTGATTAAACCATATTGCGTTGACAAAAGCAACCATTCCTTTGATACATCCAAAAAGATAATATCTTTGACCGCAAACGCGCCGCCGTACTGCTTCAAGCCTTCATTCATATCATCGCCCCAAAATTCTCCGCCATCAAGCGAGCGGTACACGCCCTGATCCGGCGTTGCCACAAATATATGATTGCCATCTTGCGGTGAAAGAAGTATCTTGAGAACTCCATTTTTGAAACGATTTTTTACCACCCAGCTCTTTGCGCCATCAGCGCTTTTGAGCAAATCACCCGCGCTCGTGCCGACCCATACAATATTGCTATTGTTTGGGTCAACCGCAACACTCGTAAGCACGGTGTTGGCGCGCGCTTCTTCATATACATTCTTCCAACTGCGGCTACAGTCCGTTGATTTGAACAACTGCGTCCCTAGTGTTATATAAATCACGCATTTGTTATGAGGATCCACTGAAATGGACTGAATATACCCCGTGCGCAACTGATCCGGCTGGAACCACCCCTCACCAAGATTATAGGATACCAAAAGACCCGCGCCGTCGGTGCCCGCGTAGAGCGCTTGCGGGTCACTTGGGTCCGCCACGAGTGTTATGATATTTGCCAGACTAAAATTGCGCGGCGTGCCACCCACTGCCAGAATCTGCGTTTTTTGCCCCCATGTGTTTCCTTGGTCAGAAGATCTAAAAACGCCACCATCTGGTACCTTGCTCCCACTGCTCCCTAACCCCGGCACGCATCCCGCGCCGCCAAACAAAAGAAAAGCGCTGGCACCCAACAAAACGAGAAAACTACGATGTAGTTTCATATTCATTAATTCGTAAAAGTAAATGTTCTAATAAAAGCCGCCCATTCAAATTTTGATCAAGGCTTTCGTGCGCAATTTCAATTTCTTCCATGAGCATGCCGAGCCTTTGAGCGCCTACGCGTTCTCCGATGTCTTTGAGGCGTTTTTCTTGATCCCGATACACCACACGATCACTCAAGCCATAGCGAGCAAACACCGCGTCGCGCGCCAAAACCTCCCATACGGTCAACACATTGTGCACTGTTTCACGCGCGTCTGTGTGATCCGCACTGCGTTTGGAACCCACAAAAGAAGAAATTGCTTGAAATTTATCATGCAAATTACCGCTGATGATTTTGAAAAAACGCTCCACTTCTTCTGTCTGCCATTCACGCGCGAGCGCGTCATGCGCCAAATTGATTGCTATACCGGGCAATCCCCTGCTCATCTGCGTGGCACCGCGGCTCTCGTTTTCCGCGATTCCTTGCGTGACGAGCGCCTTTTCCATGTCTTCCACCGCGACCGTTGAAAGTCTGATGGTCTGGCACCGTGAACAAATAGTGGCAAGCATTTGCTCTTCATGGCTCGCGAGCAGTATCAAACAGGTGCGCGGGATGGGCTCTTCAAGCGTTTTCAAAAGCGCGTTGGCGGCACTGCGATTCATTGTTTCCGCTTCCCGTATGAGCACCACGGTATACGGCGCGACAAGCGATTGGCGCGTGAGGGTATTGCGGAGCGCTTTTATCTGATCCACGGAAATAGAAAATCCGTGGCGTTTCTTTTTTTCATCCGCGGCGCGTTCTATAACGGTAAAATCTATACCGGTAATGAGCCGCGCGGCGTCTTTTTGCAACAGTGCCGCAATAAACTCAAGCGCTACACGCTCTTTGCCTACATGTTCCGGTCCGGTGATAAGATACGCATGCGCCATTTTCCCTCGCGCGTGTGCCTGCTTTAAAAACTCAATCTGTTTTGAGTGCCCAATGAGAGGAAAAATTTGATTTGGCTTTTTTGTGTTTTGCTCTTTTTCTTGAACTTTTTTACGCGCCATATGTTTTCAGGGACTATAGCCGAATGCGCTTTTGTCTCAAAATCTGAAGATTGCACTCAAAATGGCATTCGGCGACAGACCCATAGTATAACACAAAAGTACAAAGCGCAAAAGGAATTTACCCCTCTCTTCCAATGAGTTCTTTAATGAGACTGTCGCATTCAAAACTTTTTCAAAATCAACTCCTTAATCTCTTCAGCGGCTTTCTCCCAAGAAAACATTTGCGCGCGTTTTATGCCTGCCGCAATAAGCGTCTGCCGCAAAGCTTCATCACCTGATAAAAGTTCAATCTGCGCGGCAATCTCCGCGGGTTTGAACGGATTGACATAAAGCGCCGCTTCGGCGCATACTTCCGGCAAAGAACCGCTGTATGAAGCAATGACCGGCGTACCAACCGCAAGCGCTTCCACTGCCGGTATGCCAAACCCTTCATAAAAAGAAGGGAAAAGAAATGTAAACGCCCCTTTCATCAAAACAGGCACATCCGTGCTTTCCACCCACCCGGGGCGCACAATCTGTCCGCGATATCTAGATTTTTCTATTGTCTGCGCCACATCCGCATATCCATATCCAGGCTTGCCGAGCAAAAGCAACTGCCACTCTTTTGCGCTTCCCGCGCTCTTTTTTTCGCACTTCTCACACCACAATTCAAATCCTTTGATAATCCCCAGTGTATTTTTCTTTTCTTCCAAACGACTAATGCTCATAACATACCGCTCCTGAAGCCCATAAGCTCGTTTCACCTTCACAATCCGCTCTGCCGAAATATCAGTATTAAAAATACGTGAGTCATAGCCGTTATAAACGACCCTAACTCGTTCCAGAGGCGCGCCAAGAAGCGTGTGCAACTCCGCCGCGGTAAACTGCGACGGCACCACAATCTGCGTATGCGCGCCATTCAACGCAGAGCGCGTTGAGGCAACACCGTACCAACGTTCAAACAAACTATACCCCGCGCCAAACCGCACGCCGCCCAAGTCATGAATCGTTATAATCGTCCGCATGGGGTGTACGAGCGGCATTACATGCGCCGGCACAAACAACACATCAGGCGCCTTGCGATACATCTCAAAAGAGAGCCGCACTTGCGTCCACAACCGGCGCGGCGGCCATTTCAAAACTTTTTCTTGCCAATTATCCGGCAAAACGCCAAGCTCCCCGCGCAATGGTTCGCGCGTATACAAAACAACCCGATGCTCGGAAGGAATAATTTTCTTTAATTCTTGTATGAGCGCCCATGCGTACCACTCCACACCGGTCTTTTGTTCGTTGTTGGCACGCGAGGCATCTATGCCAATGAGCATATTTACTTTTATCGTGTTGCCAAAATGCTCCGCTTGTAGCTTTCCAAATTTTCAAGCGCAATGCCCGTGCCCTTGACCACGCACAAATACGGCTCATCCGCCACAAACGCCGCAACGCCCGTGGCTTTGGTAAAGAGCTGATCCAAATTGCGCAACTGGCTTGAGCCACCCGAGAGAACCATGCCTTTGTTCATTATATCTGCCGATAACTCCGGCGGCGAATCATATAACACATCCTTGACTGCGGCAATGAGCCCCTCCAGTTCGTCTTGAATGGCTTCTGTTACATCATCAGAAGTAATGGCGAGCGTGCGCGGCAAACCGGAAACCATATCGCGCCCGCGAATTTCCGTTGATAATTTTTTGTCCAAAAACATAGCAGACCCCACCTCTATCTTTGCTTCTTCCGCCGTGCGTTCGCCGATTGCCAAATTGTATTTGCGCCGTATGTATTCAACAATCGACGCATCAAACCTGTTGCCGCCAATCCGCACCGACCTGCTTGCCACAATGCCACCAAGAGATATGATGGCTATTTCCGCGGTACCGCCGCCAATGTCAATTATCAGGTGTCCGGAAGCGCTGCCGATTGGAATGTCCGCACCAATCGCCGCTACAATCGGTTCTTTAATTATGTATGCCGCGCGCGCTCCCGCGTTGATGGTTGCATCAATCACCGCGCGCCGTTCTGTTGAGGTAATGCCGCCCGGCACCGCCACCATAACCTCAGGGCGGAACAAACGCACGCCGCCCAATGCTTTGTTAATAAAGTAACGCAACATTGCCTCAGTGGTTTTGTAATCCGCAATAACGCCGTCTTTGAGCGGACGCGCGGCAACAATGGTCTCTGGCGTGCGCCCCAACATATCTTTTGCTTCTTTGCCCACCGCAAGCACTTTTTTGTCAATTTGAGAAATCGCCACCACCGACGGTTCGTTAATCACAATACCCCGCCCCGGAACATACACAAGGACGGTTGTCGTACCCAAATCAATGGCAATTTTTTTTATGAACATAAAATTTTTAATTACGAAATGGTGTTGGAGCAAATGCTTTAAGGAGACTGGCGGAGCGCGACGGCGCGAACCCGAGGAAAAATGCTTCAGGCATTTTACCCGTGCTCCGAAAAGCATTTGCTCCAAAAAGCCATTTCGTAATGAACGGCATTATCTCTTAAATTCAATGATTTGGTCGTGCGACAAACCGCCTTCAAACCGCTTCACTGTTGTACCAAAATCAACCTGCACTGTCAATCGCGGCGCACGTTCAATTCCCAATTGTTTTTGCGCATATAATTTGTAAACGCCGGCATTCAACTGCTCCTGCATGCTTGCCGGCAAAGTAAATACCCAACATACTGTCTCTGACCTCTTTGGCTCTACAAACCAGAAACCCCCAAACGATTGCTTGCCTTCTTCCGCCGCAACTTCCGCAGGCACTGGTTTTCTGCTTTTGACGTCATCAATAAATCCACTACTCTCACGCAACGCCGCGCTCGCCAAAACATACAACCGAGTAAAACTGCGATAACGCGTTGTTTTCCAATCATAAGAGCCCGTATGCGCGTAGGTGGCGCAAAAATCTCCAACCCATTTATTGTCCTCCGCGCGTTTGATTTCGTAAGAAAATGAGCGGTCAATCACCGCATCGGTTTTGAGGCTTGCCAAATTCGCGTCAACGACTTGAACAAAATCCGTACTCATGGGAATGTCTGCTTGTCGGCCGCCCCACCCCAAATCTTCTATGGTCTTTTGCACTGCAGTGTCTTTGGAAAAAAGCATAACATGCCTCTCTTTGACCATGCGCTCAAACAAATCAAGCATTGATTTCCATTGCAACGTACGCACGTTCGTAATTTTTCGCATGAGTGCGCTCCCCATTTCTCCAATGAGCGTTTTCCGTTCCGCGGTTTCCTGTCCGGCGTCTTTGTATCCATATTCAACATGATATTCCAGCTCCTCAACCACTTTCTCCGGCACATAGGTTTTGCCATTTACTTCAATCGGTCCCGTTACGGCAAGCAGTTCTTTGAGCACGGTTGGCGTAACTCCTATCACTCCATCAAGCTTGTCCGCATCCGCACCACCCTCCGCGGCGTAAAAACGCATTGTTTGTTCCGATGAAACTTTAAAATCCGGCGACCAATTGCTGTCTCTGAAGTACCACAACGGCTGGGCAAGATATTTGATAATCGGCGCAGGCGGATCTATGATAAAATCCGCGGGAGCGTTCCAATCCAAATTTTCCGATCCGCTGGTGGTAAACGAAATAATTTTTCCCTTGTTGATTTTTAAAATGCCGTAACTGCCAATAAATCCGCCGCCCGGGCGCATTTCCGTATTGTTTAAAAACAATAGCAAAAACGTGCGCGGCGTATCAAACCCCAAAAAATAGGGAGCCAAAGCAAATCCGCCTTTGATGCTTCCGGAACTTTCCGAAACCGAGGTGCGCGCGGAAAACGATGACAGCCCCAGCACATCCCACCGAAAAAAACGAATGCCAAGACCTGCTATAATCGCGATAGCCAAAATGACCATCACGATCCCCCATCGGCTGACGCCACGCGGCGCGTGCGTGTTGCTCAATTTATGAACGTACTTTTTTGGCGACATAAAATCCTAAATACTTTCCCAGCATCAAACGCGTCTGCGCGTCAAGCGCGGGGATTGAACCAAATAAAATAGTGGAGATCGGCAATAGAATCCATTGCAGAATCATAAACAGATAGGCTCGCTTGGGAACCGTCCGCGGCCGCGGCGGCAGAAGCAATAAACTCAACAGCGCTGACACAAACAACCCTGACATGGCCAAATTCATAAGCGTTTCAAGCGTAAAAGGCGCGTTTTGATAAAACGCGGAAGCGCGCGCGTACGGGGGCACAAAATACAGTGGCAGACGCCCCAAGAAAAAAATCATAATCGGCACTACCGCCCATGAATACATACCCTCGGTTACATTCCACAAATAAACGATTTTTTTTGTCCACGGAATCAGGCGATGCTTTCTAAAATGCCAAATCATAAACGGCAAATTTTCCACGCCCCACGCCCAGCGCCTTTGCTGTTTGTACAAATTTTTTAAACTGTCCCAAAAACCTTCACCCTTGGCCGTATCCATGGAAACAGGCACATACATGGGCACCACGCGATAATCTCCCCCGTAGCGCAAAAAACATTGCAAAAAAATGCGTGAATCCTCGCTCACAATGTTCTTTTGCCAAAACCCCACATCAACAAGCGCTTTAAAACTCATGCTGTGCGACGAAAAAGTAAAAAGCCGTTCGGGGCGCGTGAGCTCCGTCAAAAGCCAAAATGTGGTGCCAAACGATGCAAGGCGCAATATGGCGCTCGTCTGCCAGATGTTATTGTTATAAAGCGCAACAGGCTGGTATGAAGCATGGGTGCGCTCCGGCGTAGTATGATAGATATACGCTAAATGCGCAAAGTAATGCGGATGCGCGCAAGTATCTATATCAAAAGAAGATACGATCACTTTTTCGTACGGTATGCGCATTTCTTTAATGACGCGCTCGGCAATATGCCCCGCATAATTAAGGTTGGATCCTTTGCCCGGAATTTCATTTTCAAGCCCGCGCGGGTGCACCGTAACCAATAATTTTTTAAAACGAGCGCCGTATGTTTCCTTTATACACTCCGCAACCTGCAAAAAATGATCCTTATCCCCTTCCTCTCCTGCCAATACGATAATGAATCGGTCAAGCGCGTACTCGGTGGTGCTCAAATTTTCAAACGTGGCACGCACCACGCTTTCCACCTCTTTGTAGGTAGGTAGAAAAATCAAATGGTAATAATCACGCCATGCAGGAACCTCGCTTTGCAATTTTTCAAACCAATCAACTTTTAACGCGCGGCGGAACCTAAACCACGCAATCAAAAGATAAAATACAAAATAAATGGCGCGCAAAACCCAGTAGACATCAAACGCAATAATAAAATAAATCGCGGCAATGGGAGCCGTAATAGAAACTACAATCATGGCCACAATGGTTATCCATACAGCGGCTCCGGGCGCGATTTCCAACAGGCGATATTTCCGGTATTCAGTCATACGCGGGACAAAATGTTCTTTTTAGACGTTGTAATGTTTGGCAAACCTTGATAGAGGGGGCGTAAAGAAACGCGTGACCGCGGACGCTTTGAAAAAAAGCGGGTTATCGCCGCGTAGAGGTGCGCCGTATCCACATAATCACGGCAATCAAACCCCGCCGCCCGCACTCCCTTTGTCCACTGCAGTGTATTCAGTACGCAAACTGCCGCCCGCACCGCGGAAAAACTCCCTTTGCCTTCCACGAGCGCAATGCCTTGCACGGCATTTTCTTTCATCGTTTGCGCTTTCAGGTAACGGATCATGTGCGCCAAAAAACTTGAGCCGTGCGCGTATTCAAACTCCCGCGCCCGCGTGAGCTTCCACTCCTTCAATATGCCCGCACGAAAAATGCCGACGGTGGTGATGTCTATCAATAATAAATGGGTCTGTCGCCGAATGCGCTTTTGAAACGAAATGTGCATAGTTCGAGACAGAATTGTTGAATAAATTTTGAGGTTTACTTGCAAATTAAGCTGAAAAATTTTGAAACAATTATGGCCGAACTATGCGCGTTGCAGTCAAGCCGGGCATTCGGCGACAGACCCTAAAGGCATGAACGCGTTCATTGTTTGCGATTTAATGTATCGCACGCAACCACATATTTGTGTTCCATCAGATCATTTAAGAATTTGTCCGCGATATCGCGGCGATACAAAAATTCTTTGGTTGCCATGAGTGTGTAGCGCACCGCGCGGCCATACTCCTTTTCAAAATGAGTGATGATTTTATCAATTGCTTTTTTGGATGCCGAACCCACTATCAAAATATCGGTAACCGCTTCCGGCGCTCCCACAAATACGCCGGTCATGGCCAGATATTCCACGGTGCCCGCTTTTTTTAATTCATCAACAAGATGTTCCTCTCCAAACAATTGCGCTTTCAACAAAAGCGACTGTAATTCCGGATTTAATAATCCGCTTTCGGACAGATGATAATATCTGCGGCGCTCCACAGGAGTTTTATGTTTCCTGCCTCGTACGCCGCCACGCGCGGTGTTTTCTGAATCTATGAATGGCGCTTTTGACTCCTCGATAATATGTGCGGTGGACAAATGGTCCAGTTCGCGTCTCACCGCGTTGATCTGTGTATTGAGCTTGCGCGCGAGTTCTCGCACAAAAAAACGCTCATTGGGGTGGTCAAAAAAAATACGAAGAAGTTTTAAGCGTGTTTTGGAGCCAAACAGATGTTCAAGCATACAATATAAATTATAAAATTAGGTCATTTTGCTTTTGAAGCTCAAGACTAGTATAATATAGAAGAACACTCCAGTCAAAACCATACTATGCCGGACAGCGTGCAAATCAATACATTTGTGGTGCAATCAAAAAATAAATCTTTGCACCACGCACTTTTGTTGTTATCACCCTCTTCTCGATCAGGACGAGCCCAAGATCGCGTTTTTGTGATTGCGGAAATCCCCCTCTCGCGCGGAGCAGGCAACGCTCGCGTTGAATCCACACGCTTATTTGGTTCACAACTTTTTAGCCGCTATAAAGAATGTAAAGACGAGCAAGGAGACGCAAGCGAGTGTTTTGAAAAACTTATTGAATGGGCAAACCGGCACGCGGAGCAATTTATAGAACTCAAAAAAGACGAACAAACGCCGACCATGCTCATAGGATGTCTTTCCGGAGAAAAATTATTTTTCAGCATTTCAGGCAATCCTTCAGCGCTTATATATTTTAAAGACCACGAGACGTTCAGAGAAATTGACCTCATTAAAACCTACGGAGGCGGCGGACGCGAAGATGCGCAGCCGCCTTTTTTCCACACACTCATCAACGGAGAACTCCACACAGACAATTACGTGCTCATTGCCACCGCGCCGCCCCATGATTTTTTGCCGCCCGCGCGCGTATCCGCGCTCGTTACAGAAAATGAAGGAGGGTCGGCGTCTGAACTGTTATCTAAAGAGTTGAGCGCCGCGGCGCCGCACTTGGCGATTGCGGGACTCATTATCAGCCGCCCGGGCGGACGCAAAAAAATTTCAGCTCCAACGGGGGCATTTACGCTTTCAACCGCTTCCATTAAACAACTCATTCGCCAAGAACAAACAACGGAGAAATTTTTGGACATGTCGTTTTTTGCAAAAATAAAAATATTACTTCTTCCGCATCTTATGCCACGCGTTAAAATTTTCGGCGCTACCGTGTCGACGCGCGCACAAAAATCCAACACTTTTGGCACAGCCGCCTATGCGCAACTGCAAACAAGAGAATGTTTGCACAAGGTGAATCGTGCGATACAACAAACGCTCTTTAAACTCGGATACTTTTTGGTAACTGCAGTACGGCGCGTCAAGCAAATCTTCAGCGCTCCGGCGCGCGAGCGGCGCGCTCTCCTAAACGGCTTGCGCCATGCAACATCCACATCAATTTCAAAATGGAAAACACGCTGGGAAAAGCTCTCTAAAAAACAACGTATTATAATTGGAACGAGCGTAATCGGCGGACTGATCGTGATACTTAATATAGCGGGATTTGCCACGCGATCCGCTAATTCGCGCGCGCAAGCCACATATACGGCACAATATAATACGATTAAAGAAAAACTAGACGGTATTGAATCAATGATTATATACAACAACTTCCTGCAAGCGCGCATGCAAGCGCGCAATCTGCAAACACTCATCGCGCAATTTCCAGCCGACACGACAAAACACAAAACAACGCAGGCGACATTCCAAAAATCATTGGAAATCCTCATGCTCAAACTGCGCCAACTCACGAGCGTTACTCCAAGCCTTGTTGTTGATTTTGGATCACAAAATCATGGTGAACTTTCAAAACTCTTAATGGGTGGCGGATGGGTTACGGCGCTGGGGAGCGACGCGCGCGCTTTTACCAACAACATCGTCACGCAAGAGACAAAGTCAATTGACAACCCGCTTCTTGCCACAGCCAATGCAAAAACCATGCGCGATGCGCAAAATTACATCATTGCTGTTGAAGGAAAACGGCTCGTTAATATTCAAATGCCCTCTAACGCCGTAACTTCGCTTGACACTATCTGGCTCGCACAGCCACCAATTATCAAAGCACTTGGATTTTACAACAACAAATTGTATGTGGTGGACGGCTCGCGCGGCAGTATCACCAAGCATGAGCCGGCGGCCAAAGGATTTGGCAAAGGAGTTGATTGGTTGCGCTCGCCTCAAAGTTATCTTGCAAAAACTTCCGCGCTTGCAATTGACGGCGCGCTTTATGCGGGGACAGACGACGGCGCGCTTTACAAATATATGAACGGCGCTGGCGGGAGAATGTCCCTTGATTTGCTTGACCCCCAGCTGAAAACGGTAACCGCGTTATACACCACAAAAGATTCGCCGATTCTGTTCATTTTGGATGCGGTGGAAAAACGAGTAGTACTGTGGGACAAAAAAGGCGTCGTCAAAGCGCAATACACGGCGGCGGAGTTTGAAAATGCAAAAGATTTTTCCGTGGATGAACACGCCAAAGAAATTACCGTTCTTGCCGGAACAAAAGTGTGGAAGTTTAAATATTGATTCCAAAACAAAACAGCCCCGTTTTTACGAGGCTGTTTTTGTATATTCGAAAGATATTATTTCAATACTGCTTTTCCGCCGGCTTCTTCAATTTTCTTTTTCATGCCTTCAGCAGTGGCTTTGTCCAAACCTTCTTTAACCATTTTTGGGGCGCTGTCTACGACTGCTTTTGCGTCTGCCAATCCCAAACCGGTAACTTCACGGACAACTTTGATGACCGCGATCTTGTTGGCGCCCGCTTCAAGCAACTCAACATTAAATGAAGATTTTTCTTCTTCAGCAGGTGCGGCGACACCCGCGGCGGCCACCATGGCAACCGGAGCGGCGGCGCTCACGCCAAACTTTCCTTCCAAGACTTTGACTAATTCGGCCAAGTCCAAAACAGAAAGCTTTTCAATGTGGTCCACGAGAGATTTGAATTTCTCAGGAACTACTACTTCTTTCATTTCTTCTGACATATGTGTGTAATAAATAACTAATAATTAAGCTTGTACGCCGGATTTCTTTTGCTCATACGCGTGCAATATCTGCACGAGTCCTCGCAAATTCCCTGCCAGCACATTAACAAATCCGGAAATAGGAGCCTGCATTGTACCCACCAATTGCCCAAGCAATTCGTGTTTTGACGGCAACTTTGCAAGAACCATAATACTGGATTTATCAACCAATTTTTTTTCTAAGACTCCGCCCACAATTTTGAGCGCCTCATGCGCGCGCGCAAAATCCGCTGCCATTTTTGCGGGCTGGACTTCATCTCCAAAACCAAACAAAGTTGCAAAAGATCCTTCAAGATTCTTGGGGTCAATGTCCAAATTGTTTGCTTTGAAAGCACGTGATAAGAGCGTCTTTTTGCCCACCAAATATCCTACACCTGCTTTCTTACAACCGCGGCGCAATTCTGTGATTTCCGTGGCTTTGAGGCCTTGAAAATCGGCAAATACGATTGACTTGGTTTTGGCAACGCTTTCTGACAAGTCCGCAATTAATTGTTCTTTTTCTGATCGTGTTTTGGCCATATAATTAAAAAAGTCTGTGATATCCACAGACAAATAGTCCCAACATATCTCGACCTCAACTCTTAAAGCTTAAAGGCTTGAGCGATATGCCTCGGCCGGCTTTATGCGGGGTTTGACCCGCCACCGACTGTCTATGGCAATGTGGATAAAGGATACTATAGGGGGGAATTTATGTCAAGTGATGTCTATATATCATCATCAATTTTTTTATAAACGCACCTTAAAGCGCAAATATGCTACAATGGGACTGTCGCCGAATGCGCTTTCGTAGCAAAATTTCTGAATTTTGAGATAGAATTGTTGAATAAATTTTGAGGTTTAACAGCAGTTAAGCCGAAAAATTTTGAAACAATTATAGCCAAAATTCAGAAATTGCAGTAGAA
>JACRFU010000031.1 GCA_016212585.1 Candidatus Magasanikiibacteriota bacterium
CAAATCATTCGCACTAATGAATTCTTGATACGGTTTCATAAGATTATGTCCATACTTGCAAATTAAGCTGAAAAATTTTGAAACAAGTATGGCCGAACTATGCGTATTGCAGTCAAAATGGCATTCGGCGACAGACCCATGATATCAAAAATTAAGAATTTCGTAAAGACAAATGAGAGCAAAAAAAAATTAAACTGAACAGTGCATTGAACTCACGAACATTTGGAATACCCGCAACTCACACATTTCATGCACCCTTCTTCAAATTGCAACATCAAACTGCATGAAGGACACACCGGCGCGTGGCCCATATTTGCTATTGAAACACGGCGCGCTGGAGCGTGTGCCGCGGCAGTCGCAACCTTAACTTCGGTTTTGATCTCCGTAATTTCCATTTCTTTTACTGTTTCAGTAGTGGTTGTTTTATTCACTACAATCTCGTCTCCGCTCACAAGTTGTTTATGACCATTACGCACATGGCGTTCAAGAATTTTTGCAATCGCGTCTGGCAAAGAAAAAATCATCTCGCCGCCGTCAAATGAAACCTCCGGCCCGCGAATGCCTTTTAATTGATCAATCACTTCTTGAATTTCTATGCCAGAGCGCAAAGCAACAGACACCATGCGGCAAATTGCTTCTGTTTGTCCGCCAAAAAATCCGCCGGACTTGCCCAACTGCGCGAACACTTCAAACGGTCCAAACTCGTCTTCATTGATGGTCACAAACAAGTTGCCATACGGCGTGCGTATGCGATATGTCATTCCGCTCATAACCGCAGGGCGCACGCGCGGCATAATCCGGGAACTTGTTGCGGGTTCTTGTTCCTGAGACAGCTTTTCAATCGATTCGCCAAAATTAAGTTTTCCTTCAGAGATTGCGTCCCTCACATCTTTGCCCAACTGGTCGGTATTTGTTGCCAAAATCTGCTCATCGCGCGAGCCGTCGCGATAAATTGTCCCGCCTTTACATCCCAATTCATACATTAATTCATACAATTTTGATGTCTGCTCAATAGTGTATTCAGACGGCACATTGCAGGTCTTAGAAATTGAGGAATCAGTCCAGCGCTGTATCGCCGCCTCCACGCGCACATGTTCTTCCGGAGTGAGTTCCATCGCGTTCACAAAATAATCCGGAACGGTTTCTCCCTCGTGCGTGTCTATCCAATCCTGATAAATTTTTATATGTTCCTGATGCACGCCAAGACGAGATTTGCGGTAATATGTCCATGAATAAAACGGTTCTATGCCGGTAGAAGTACCCACCATGGTGCCCACGGTGCCGGTTGGCGCTTGGGTCAAAAGCGTAACATTTCTAATGCCATACTGCCGCACCGCTTCGCGCACGCGCTCAGGCATGCTACGCATAAATCCGCTTTCCAAAAACCGTTCATCATACTGTGGGAAGGGCGATTTTTCTTTTGCCAATTCAACAGAAGCCATATACGCCTCTTCCGCGATAAATTTATAGAGCTTATCAATAAATTGCAAGGACTCTTCGTTCCCGTAGCGTATTCCTAAACTGATCAAAAGTTCCGCCAAGCCAATGGTACCCATACCCACGCGGCGTTCCGCCATCTGCTGTTTCTTGTTTTCTTCAAAAAAATATGGCGTCGCGTCTATGACATTATCTTGAAACCGTATAGCGCTATGCACGGTCTCGCGCAGTTCATCCCACTTGACGCTGTGCGCCGTCTCGTCCGCGAATTTTGCCAAGTTGATGTGGCCCAAATTGCATACGCCCCATGCCGGAAGCCCTTGTTCTCCGCATGGGTTAGTGCAAAAAATGCGGGCAAAGTACTGGGAATTTGACATGGTGTTGTATCGGTCAATAAAAAACACGCCCGGCTCCGCGCTCTTCCACGCGCATTCAATAATGGTGTTCCAAATGGTACGCGCTTTTTCTGTTTTGTGCACAATAACGCGACCACCTTTTTCTTTCCACTTTTGCAAATCGCCATCCCATTCTGTGTGATAGCGTTCATCCGCGACATCTGGAAAAACCATTTCCCAATCCGCGTCATTTTTGACGGCTTGCATAAAATCATCAGTAATGCCAACGGAAATGTTTGCATTAGTAATTTTCCCCGCTTGCGTTTTGGAAGTGATAAAATCCATAACATCCGGATGCCACACATTCAAAATGAGCATAAGCGCGCCGCGCCGCGATCCACCCTGCTCAATGAGTCCGGTTACAAAACTGTAGAGCGATGCCCACGACACCGCGCCGCTGGAACGGCCATTGACCCCGCGCACATACGCGTAACGCGGACGCAATGAAGAAACATTGATGCCCACTCCGCCGCCGCGCGACATTATCTCCGCCATATGGCCAAGCGTCTCAAAAATACCGCCACGGCTGTCTGTAGGACTCGGCACAACATAACAATTATAGTAAGTGAGCGGCACGCCGGAACCCGCGCCGGTAAAAATGCGCCCTCCGGGGACATACTTCCAATCGTCCATGAGTTCTGTGAATTTTTCTGTCCATTCCGCGCGCATGCTCTCTGTTTTTTCCGCCTGCGCGATCGCCTTTGCCACGCGGCGCATCATTTGTTCAGGTTTTGTTTCCAATGGCTTGTCCACATGATCAAGCGCGCGTTTTTCTACGGTGCCGTCGCGCAATTCCACTGTTACTTCTTTGGCAGCAACATCATACGCTTTCACCGTGCCAATCTCGCGCTGACCTGTTTTGAGATTCACGCAAACAATCACCGTATCTCCCTCTTGCAAGCTTGTCTTGGTACCGTCTTTGACGGCGTATCTATCCAAAAAAATCTTTTCACCTAATTCTGCCAAAGCATTACGAGAGCGTGTTTGCAATGAGTCGTTATGCATATGATGCGCGTTATATAAATAATATAGGACTTACGCATTTGGCCAATTTCTTCGTCAAAGCCTGCGCTTCTCGCTCGTCGTAGGTATACTACGACTTGCTCCGATGCTCGGCTTTTCCTCGAACTTGTCTCAAATGCGTAGATCCTATAATACTAATTTTTTTCTTTTTTGACATTCGACCGCTCCCCTTTTTTCCTCCTTCATTGTTTTTGAGTTATCCACAACATCTAGTGGCTCCCAAAGGATTATACCACAAGATGTTGTGTTTGGTTAGAAGCCACGCAAGAGCATTTATCCACAGTTTTCACCCCTTTGGTCAACCTAGCCAAAAATGATTTTTGAGACCATGCCTTATATGGCGACTGATGGCAAAAAGGTTGCCAATGGTGAAAAGAGTTTTGAGGGTTAAAACAGTTGATTTAATCTATTACATAGAGTATACTGCTGGTATATGAAATTGCCAAAATTCCTCCAAACGACATTTTGGGATGTGTCTCCCCGTATGGTTAATACTAAAAAAAACAAAGAATTTATCATTACTCGAATAGCCGAAAAAGGCACGATGCGTGGCGTGGAATGGTTAAAAAAAAAATATGGCTGGCGAGCTATCAAGGAAGCAGTAAAAAAAAGTAAAAATGTCTCATTAAAAACAAAAAACTTTTGGCGTGTCATCTAAATTATGACGATTACTCCTCTTTCATCTAAGGCGAAAAAATTACTTATCAGGTTTGATACATCACCGTGGCTAAAAAATTTCTATTTAGCCGGCGGCACCGCGCTGGCGCTCTATTATGGACATCGTCAATCCGTGGATCTTGATTGGTTTTCTCAAAAACCAATCAATACAAAACAACTCATTCGCAAACTGGCGGCCATAGGGACATTCACCCTCCTCAAAGAAGAAACAAATATGGTGGATGGAATTTTAGATGGCGTTAAAGTCAGTTTTATGACCTATCCATATCCTCTCTTAGAAAAAACAAAAAAACTTCACACCTCACTTCGACTGGCCTCTCTCAAAGATATTGCTGTCATGAAAGCAGAGGCGATTGCGGGTCGCAATACCAAAAAAGATTTCATTGATGTGTACACCTACTTACACCGAGAACAAAGTGACTTACAAAATCTATTTTTACTTATTGCTAAAAAATTCAAAGCAATACACTATGATTTTTATCACCTGTGCAAATCATTTGTATATTTTGTTGACGCAAATAAAGAACCTATGCCACGCATGATTGAAAAAATAGATTGGAAAACCATAAAAAAATTTTTTATCAAGGAAATAAAAAAAATAACGGTGAGATAAATTATTATTTCTGTATATTTCATTTCGAAAACGCATTATTCAACAGTCCAATTTATGAAAAAAATCATCATATCCACTGTCGCGCTCGCGGTCATCGTAGGGCTTGCGGTTCTCTATAAACAACGATTGCCAATCGCCGGATTCTCACAATCCGGCGGGGTCAAAATCGTAACAAGCATTTACCCTCTGGAGGAAATCGCGCGCAATGTTGGCGGTGAAAAAGCCACGGTAATCAGAATCACCCCCAATGGCGTTGAACCGCATGATTATGAGCCGACTCCTCAAGATATTGCCACGCTTCAAAGCGCGCAATTAGTACTGGTAAACGGCGCGGGGCTAGAGCCGTGGGCTGAAAAAATCAAACCTGATTTGGAAAAACAAGGCGTGAAAGTGCTTAATCTCACGCAAACTTTTTCGCTCCCGGACATGATAGCCAACTCAAAAGGCCAAATTGATCCGCATATCTGGCTCAACCCGCAATTATTCCAAAAAGAAATTGACGCGGTGCGCGACGCGTTAATCTTGCTTAACCGCTCAAACGCGTCTGTCTACACCGAAAACGCGAAACGCTACAGCATGGAAATCGCAACGGTTGACGCGCAAATTTCTGAAGGACTGAAATCTTGCGCGCTCAATGATTTTATCACCACGCATGACGCGTTTGAATATCTCGCAATGCGCTATCATCTTACCCCCCACGGGATTGTGGGATTCTCACCGGACGAAGAGCCAACCCCGCGCGCCATAGCCGAACTTTCCACACTCGCCCGCAAACAAAAAATCAAACATATACTCGCTGAACCGCTTGGGAATGACAAGTTTGCAAAAACACTTGCCAAAGAAGCCGGAGTGCAAACACTCACTCTTAACCCTATTGAAGGGCTAACCGCAGACGAGGCAAAACAGGGCACCACCTACCAAACGCTCATGAAAAAAAATCTTGATACCTTACGCACCGCGCTTTCATGCAAATAACACCATCCGCATCCGCACAATCAAACTCCTGCATTACCCTCAACGACGTATTGTTTTTCTATAAAGCGGGCGAACCTGCTTTGGAGCATATCACCTTCTCCGTCAACCACGGCGATTATTTAGGCATTTTGGGCCCCAATGGCGGCGGCAAGACCACCTTGCTCAAAATTATTCTGGGGCTTCTCACGCCGCAATCCGGCACGGTGCGCATTGACAATACCGCGCCTTCCGCGCGCGCAAGCCACCTGCATATAGGATATGTTCCGCAAAAATCGGAAGAAGAGCAGTGGAATTTCCCCGCCACGGTAGAAGAAGTGGTTCTCATGGGCCGCACGGTTCGCGCCGGAGTTTTAAAAAAATACACGCCCGCGGATTTTGAAGCGGTAGAGCGCGCCATGGAAACAACCGGTATTACTGCTCATCGTACAGAGACAATCGCAACGCTTTCCGGCGGAATGCGCCAGCGTATTTTGTTAGCACGCGCGCTTGCTTCCAACCCAACCATTCTCATTTTGGATGAACCCGCAACCGGCGTTGATATTGCCGCGCAAGAAAAATTTTATTCATTTTTGAAAACACTGAACACCCATCACGGACTCACCATTTTGTTTGTCTCGCACGATTTGGACGTGCTCGCGCGAGAGACAACCTCAGTGCTTTGCGTCAACCGCACGCTCATAAGCCATGGTCCCACGAGCGAGGCATTGCGCGAGGAGCACCTAGAAGAACTCTACGGCAAAAAAGTTGAGTTTGCCGTTCATAGGCATTAAAAAACAAACATCAAACGCGATTTCTACCACAAATTAAATTTTTATGTTTGAATTTCTTCAGTACGCATTTTTTATCCGCGCCGCGGAAGCGGGACTTATTATAGGCATCATCGCGCCTTTGATTGGCATATTTTTGGTAGTGAGGCGCTTTTCGCTTTTGTCAGACACGCTTTCTCACGTAACGCTCGCCGGCGTGGCGTTGAGTTTTCTTTTAGGGACCAATGTCATTTTGACCGCGCTCGTTGCGGCGCTGGCCGCGGCATTTGGCATAGAAAAACTGCGCGCCCGCAAACTCCTCTTCAGTGAATCCATACTCGCGTTGTTTCTCTCGGGCAGTTTGGCGATATCCGCGGTATTGTTTGGATTGGCAAAAGGATTCAACGCGAGCGTGTTCAACGCGTTATTTGGAAGCTTAGTAACCGTTACCGAGAGCGATCTTGTTACTATCTTAATTCTTGGACTGATTATCATTATCAGCGTGGTTCTTTTTTACAAAGAACTGGTAATGGTTTCTTTTGACGAACAGCTGGCAGAGGCAAGCGGCATATCCGTGCGCGCGTTCAACGCGTTTTTGATTATTATGGCCGCGGTAACGGTTTCTCTGACCATGCGCATCGTGGGAGTGCTGTTGGTTGGCGCCCTTATGGTAATTCCGGTTTTAACCGCCATGAACTACCGCCGCGGATTCAAACAAACACTTGTGATTGCCCTGGTGGTATCGCTTGTTTCCGTAGCGGTAGGGCTCCTTATCTCTTTTTACGCGGGACTCCCCACCGGAGGGACGATTATACTCATCAACCTTGGATTATTTATCATCAGCATGATTCCGTAAATAATTTTACGCGTATTCCAAAAAACTCGTGCTGAAAATTTGTGCCTAATCCCAATCCAAACCTATTTATTGCGTACGAGGACGAGATGAACCGCAAGATTGACACCCGCAACGTAGCGCTGATCGCCGTTCACATCGGAAGACCCGCCACAATCACGATCACCGCCAACCAAGCCACCGCCCTTAAGGGGTCTGTCGCCGAATGCCATTTTGTAGTTTCGTCAATCATTTTATTAATTTACGCGCGATAATCGAAATTTCTTTGATAAAAAAACTCTTTACTTGTTTCCATGTGGCAGAAAAATATATCACCGGCTCCGGATCATTTTCCGCGTCTTCAAAATACATCATGCTTTTTAAAATATGATGGTAATCATGAGCCACAGACGGATATTGCGCGGGAAGTCTTTTTATAATTTCCTCCAGCGACTCAATATGATTCGCGCACCAGTAAAGATCAAAAAAATCACGCTTTCTTCCGCGTTGAGAAATAGCCACTATCTTCATAACTGCAATATCACGCTTGTCCAGAACCTTCACAAAACCATACCACAAGGCTGGTTGTTTTGGGACAAAAAATGGATACGCAATAAAACTGATTTTGGCGCCAAGTAATTTTGCAAATATCGTATTGTCTTTATTGAGTTCTATCTCCAGATGATTGGCAGACGCAAGGCGATCTGTTAAATCCACATTATCAAAACGAGGATGTTTGATAAAAAAATCCAAATCAACTGAGCGTCGATGACCGACTTGTAGCGCCAGCGCAGTGCCTCCCGCTAAATACCAATCTGTTTTTTTCAGCCATTCTTGAGCAGACAAAAAATCAAGAGCGTTTTTTGTGCTTCTTGGAAGCGTATCAAAACACCATGTTATCTTTTTAAGAGCGCTGTCCATAAATTTTTGGTATCCGGTCTTAAACATCTTGATTTTGAAATAACTCTGCGAAGCAATCGTTTGTCATAAAAATCCAAAGCCCAACGCGCTTCCTTGTCGTTCCCAAAATCGGCAATACGCTCAATAATATATTGAGCGTTTTTTTTGACATCTATCCTTTTTGGATCTGTATCCCAAAATAATGTTTGCCTGAACTTCATGTTTTCATTATACCAAAATTTATTGTCCTCGTCAATCATAAAATACCCGCTTTCCTAAACCCGCCACTGTTCTATATACTGGGTCTGTCGCCGAATGCCATTTTGACTGCAATACGCATAGTTCGGCCATACTTGTTTCAAAATTTTTCAGCTTAATTTGCAAGTATGGACATAATCTTATGAAACCGTATCAAGAATTCATTAGTGCGAATGATTTGCG
>JACRFU010000032.1 GCA_016212585.1 Candidatus Magasanikiibacteriota bacterium
CTGGGAAACGGTCTGGTTGCCTTCCAGCGCGGCGATGGCGATGTTAGCCTTTTGGCTGGGGGTACATTGTTTACGCATAGGATGGTATTATACCACCGATTTGTATCTTAATGGATTGTCTCGTTTTCCCAGACCATTATAAACCAAGAACCAAGAGTAACACAATCAGGACATATCAGAGTGATTAAAACTATTGAAAAACAGCCATCTCTGACCACCGTACGATATACAGATATTGGTCCGCAAGGAGAGTTACAGGAGGGTTCTTATAGTTGGGACCCGAGTGCAAAAGAAAGAACATAAGTAAATAAACTTCATATGACTAAACTAAGCGGTGAAGGTAGAAAGAGGGAGGGTGAAATTGCCTCTGGTGTAAAATTCAAGGATTTACAAGCATCCGATTTTGGCACTACATTAGGAGAATCACAAACCCCTGTGTCGTCACATCTGCCACGCTTAAAAGATGGTTTCGCTCCAGTATGGGCGGGTGGGTGGGGTCAAACCTCAGACCATGAGATGTTTGTTGATTATAATATGCAAGGTGAAAATTTAGACGAAGATGATCGGGCTGCACTAGAGAGGCTAAGTCAAATTGACCCTACAGAAAGTCACGGGTGCAACATTCGTTTTCGATGGAACCCCAAAATTCACAAATGGGGCGTTGGCGGTCTTACAAAAAAACTTGCAAAAATTTTGGTTAGTCAAATAAAAGGAGCAAAGAGTATAAATAATGATGAAGAAATATTTGTTGTGGCGCCCGATTTGTAAAGAGTTACTCTTCCATATCATCCCCACCAATAAACCCGCCAGCCTGCAGCTCCCACAAGCGGCGGTACAAACTCCCTTCTTTTTGCGTGAGTTTCTGATGCGTGCCTTCCTCAAGCACATGTCCATTTTCAAGCACCACAATACGATCCATTTTTTGAATAGTGGACAGGCGATGCGCGATAACCATAACCGTTTTATCTTTCATGAGATTTTCAAGCGCGTCTTGAATCAACCGTTCGGATTCGGAATCCAAGCTTGAAGTTGCTTCATCCAGAACCAAGATAGGCGCATTTTTAAGAATCGCGCGCGCAATAGCAATGCGCTGGCGCTCACCGCCGGAAAGCTTAACACCGCGCTCGCCCACGAGCGTGTCATACCCACACTGAAACTGCTGAATAAATTCATCACAATGCGCGAGTTTTGAAGCGCGATACACTTCTTCTTGTGTTGCGTCGCGCCGGCCGTAGGCGATATTTTCAAACAAACTGCGGTGAAACAAAATTGGATCTTGTGGCACCAAACTCAAAACCGCGCGCAAACTTTCTTGCGTGACTTTTTGGATATTCTGCCCATCAATAAAAATTTTTCCTCCATCAACATCGTATAAACGGAATAAAAGTTTTACAAGCGTGGTTTTGCCGGCGCCGGAAGGCCCAATCAAGGCGACTTTTTCACCCGGCTGTATAGTCAAATCCAAATTCTTGATAATCGCGCGCGTCTGGTGATAATTAAAAGTAACTTTTTTGAATTCCACCGCGGCAGACTTTATATGAAGCGGTGGCGCTTTTGGCACATCAGTAATTTCATGCGGCTTATACAAAATTTCCGCCATTTCGCGCGCGTCCGCAAAACTTTCGTACAAATCGCGCACCGTGCGGCCAAAATCCCAGAGTCTAATCAAAAGCCCAATGAGATACGCCTGAATGAGCGCAAAATCTCCTACGGTGATAAGCCCTTTTTGCCATAATCGTATGCCAAAATAAAAAAGCAAAAATTCAACAATAATCATGAGCGAGGCCTGCAACGCTTCCATGCCGGAGGCCATAGACCACGTAATCTGCCGCAAACGGCGATACCGTTTGGCCACTTCATGCAAGCGCGCGCGTTCAAAAAGCAAACCGGTAAACAAATGCACCGAGCTATGGTTGGTCAATCCGTCCGCAAGAGAAGCGGTCATCTCGGAGTCTACTGCAGAGCGCTGGATGTCATATTTGAGCTTCCACAAAGAAAACAAATAATTGAGCACCAAAAATACCGCCGTCCAAACGACCAAAATAACCGCAATCAGCTTATTGAAAAAAAATAGTATGGTAATGGTGGCAATAATGCGCACTCCGAGCGGCAAGAGATTCCACAAAACGCGTTCCATAAATACTTCATACGCGCGGGAGAGACGCGTAATCCGTTTGACGAGCGATCCAATAAAACTGTTGCTGAAAAATCCAAATGAGTGCTCAATCAAATAGGCAAATGAGCTCTCTATGAGATTGGTGATAATAGTGGGCTGAATTAAATCATGGATTAACAACGAAATGCGAAACAGCGTCCATGTAACGGCATTTACCGCCAACACCAAAATAATATAATGAGAAAGCAAAGCGACGGTTGCGGTATCGCGCGGGATCCCTGTCTTGGAAACCGTATCAAAAAAATGCTTGTAAAATATAGGTATGACAAGCTCCACACACGTTAAAATAACAACAATTAAAGCCATCACCAAAAGACGCCACTTGTAGCGTTTCATCTCTCTGCCATAAATTTTCAAAATGTCCTTGGTTGAAATATACATACAACAAGACAAAATTGGCTCGCATGAGCCTTATCCGCCTGTGACGGAACTTTGAAGTATACAGGAAATTTAAGAGGAAAGCAAGATACGGGACTGTCGCCGAATGCGCTTTCGTAGCAAAATTTCTGAATTTTGAGATAGAATTGTTGAATAAATTTTGAGGTTTAACAGCAGTTAAGCCGAAAAATTTTGAAACAATTATAGCCAAAATTCAGAAATTGCAGTAGAAA
>JACRFU010000034.1 GCA_016212585.1 Candidatus Magasanikiibacteriota bacterium
CAGCACCAAATGTAACTTGTTCGGAAATGACTGCTCCGCGCGGCGAGTACGCCGCGCTCCGCAGAGCAAAATCCGCTTTTGTTTTCGTCGTAAAATCCCAGAGTTCGCCCCAATAACAATATGAAAGAGCTCAAACCAAAATCTCAATGCGTTCTCTACGCTCGGAAATCCACCGAGGAAGATGACCAGCAAATAATGTCTATTGAAGCACAGCTTTTTGAATTGCGCGAATTTGCCGAGCGAGAACGCATTGAGATTGTAAAAGAATTTACCGAAGCGAAAAGCGCAAAGAAGCCCGGGCGAGACGCTTTTGTCAAAATGCTTTCAATGGTGGAAACAAGTAAAAAGCCACTTGGCATTTTGGCATGGCACCCGGATCGTCTCGCCCGCAATAGCGTGGACGGCGGCAGGATAATCTACTTGGTGGACACCGGAGCTATTACTTCTTTGCGCTTTCCGCAATTTTGGTTTGAGCCAACTCCGCAAGGGAAGTTCATGTTGCAAGTGGCGTTCGGACAATCAAAGTATTTCTCGGATAACCTCGTTGAAAACGTGAAGCGAGGTATCCGCCAAAAACTCCGTCGTGGCGAATGGCTGACGCTTGCTCCTTTGGGATACGTGAACAATTACAAAACTCGCAATATTGACCCACACCCTACATATTCCAAAGTTATCAAGCGAGCGTTTGAGGAATACGCCACCGGAAAATATACCCTTGTCGGTTTAGCAGAGTTTTTGGCGGAGCACGGCATTGTCCAAAAGAAAGGAACGCCACTTGCAAAAGTTTCCGTCGTGAAAATGCTTACGAACAGAGCGTATTTAGGATTTGTGAAATATCATGGCGAATATCACGACGGAAACTGTGAGCCGATACTTTCCCCGACACTGTTTGAAGCAGTGCAGAAAGTATTGAAATCCAAACAGAGACCGCGCAAACAAAAAGAACGATATGATTTTCCATTTACGCAGTTTGCGCGGTGCGGCGAGTGCGGCAATATGATCACGGCGCAATACGCCACCAACCGCTTCGGCACTCGCTACACCTACTATCGTTGTACCAAAAAAAGCGGAAGGTGTAGCCAGCCGTATCTTGCCGCCGACGCGCTCGTCGCTCAAGCGCAAACACTGCTTCAATCAGTGTCGCTTCCTCTCGAAGAAATTGAAGTAATGGAAAAGCAAATTGACGCATGGGAAAGTGAGTCAATTTCTTCGAGAGGAGAAGTTGCCCAAAATCTGAAATCCAAACTTTCCGAAACGCAGGAGAAACTAGACCGGCTTGTGTCGCTCTACTTGGACAGCGATATTGAACGCGACTTGTATCTTGTGAAGAAAGACACACTCCTGCGTCAAAAAGCCAAGCTGGAGGAAAGTTTGGGGGATTTTGGGCAGCAGGGAAAGAATCGGCTCGAACCCTTGCGGAGTTTCGTTTCGTCCTTGAAAGAAGCGGAAAAAGTGGCGCAAACAAAAAATTACGCCGAATGGCGCAACTTCTTCCGTTCTCTCGGCTCTAACCCCGAAATCAAGGACAAAACGCTTTCAATCAATTGGGGCGAACTCTGGGATTTTACGGCGAAAACAAAAGCGGATTTTGCCCTGCGGAGCAGTCAATTCCGAACAAGTTAGTTTTGGTGCCCAGGGAGGGACTCGAACCCTCAAGCCCTTACGGGCGCCGCCACCTCAAGGCGGTAAGTTTACCAATTTCTCCACCTGGGCATTTAATTTAAAGTCTGACCTATCATATCAAACTTTTGTTTAATTTTCAACATTCTCCCGCTTTTAAGGATTTGTCGCCAAATGCCATTTCTACTGCAATTTCTGAGTTTTGGCCATAATTATTGCAAAATTTTTCGGCTTAACTCCTGTTAAACCTCAAAATGTATTCAACAATTCTGTCTCAAAACTCAAAAATTTCGCTAAGAAAGCGCATTTGGCGGCAAATCCTTTAAAACCTTCTCTCTTTCCCCACTATCATTTTAAGCTTCTTGGACGCAACGGTAATCTCTACGCTGCTCTCTTGTGTTTCGCGGCCATCGGTAGCCATGTCAAATGGCCGCGCGGCGCTCACGAGCAATCGCCGAAATGCGAACACGCTTGGTTTGGAATACACGCGGCGATTAAACAACCCTGAAAGCACGCCGGAGACCTGCGGACGAATAAACACTTCCAGCCTCCCATCTTGCGGATGCAATAATCCCGTAGGCGCGCCTTGTATAGAAGAAGGCAATAAATTTGAAACCGCGAGCTCCACATTATCCTTATCCGCTTTTACCACAAATGTATTATCGCAGGTAATGCGCAATCGCGCATTTTTGATATGCAAAGAAGTCAAAAAAAATCTTTGATTATTAATGACCCCGTAATCAAGCAATTCGATCTTCCGCGCCGCGAGCGTATTGCACGATTCTTCGTTCAAAGGAATTCCCAAAGATTCCGCCAAATCATTTCCTTTTTTACCTATGGGAATCAAACCAAACACCACATCCAAATCAGCGGCGCGGCTCATAACCTTGGCAACGGTTTCATCATTTCCCACAATCACCACCGTCTTCACGCCGTAACGCAATTCATCTTCAATAAGCGATCTGCAGTTGGTAAACGGCGTAATGCGGATTACCTTGCCAGAAAGGCCAAAATCAACAAATCGTTTCTCTACAATGCGCATGACATCTTTATGCGGAGACTCTCGCACAAATGAATCATACAAATACAAATACGCGTTTCCGCGCGCGTTAGCAACTTCCGCCACATGCGGACGCGCGGTGCGTACCAGCTCGCGAATAGACGCAAGCTCGGTAGTTCGATGAGATACAACACGCACCGCGGATGACGCTACGCGGCGCGCTGTTCGTACGGATGTACTATGATTCTTTGCCGATGAGAGTGCTGTCTTCATAACTGCCGGATTTAACCTTGCTCTTTGTTCCATTTAATCCAGCATCGCCACCCATAAGACATCGTCCATTCAGCGCGGCGCCGGCGGCGATAATGAGCGTCTTTACCTCAACATCACCATCAACCCGCGCGGAGGGCGTGAGCTCAAGCGTATTCATTGCTTTAATGTTACCCTTAACCTCACCTGCAATAAGCGCGGAATCCACAGTTACATGAGCGGCAATTTTGGCGCCCTGCTCCACACGCAAATTTTTCTCCGTCTTAATGCTCCCACTTACCTGACCCTCAATCACGATATTCCCTTGGCTGACAAAATCCCCCTCCACTTTAACTGATGGGCCAACAATTGTCTCCACATCATCACCCCCCATTTTATCCATGTTTGGCATATGTTTTGCAGACATAATATAGTTACTTAATTCTTAAGTACTCACATCTTAAACCAAATACCTCAAATCTGTCAAAGGGTTTTGGTTTATAACGACTGAGTACCTTGTTGAAGCGTTGCAGTGCGTAAAAGCGAGAAACCAAACACACTCCCCTTGCCTGCGCCAGCGCTTTCCACCCAAATGCGTCCTTGATGCGCTTCTATAAACTTCTTACAGACAAACAACCCCAAACCCGTGCCATTGACTTCTATGCCTTGCACATTGCGCCCGCGATAAAATTTCTGAAACAAATTTTCTCTGTCTGTTTCATCCATCCCAATGCCGGTATCAGTTACCGTGCATTGCACTTCGTCTTTGGTGAAAGCGCACGCGACAATAATTGAACCCGCGGTGGAGTACTTTATCGCGTTATCAACAAAATTATAAATCACATGGCGAATTTTTTCCGCGTCGGCCACTACAGCGGGCAACGCTTCACATGTTTTTACTTCAACGCGCAAACCTTTTGCTTTGGCACGCTCAGACAGTTCATTGACCACATTAGATACAATCACTGAAATATCCAATGGTTTAAAATCATACTTTGTTCTGCCGGATTCTATGCGGCTGATGTCCAGAAAATCATCAACCAAATGAATAAGATGTTCATTACTATTATACACATTGTCCAAAATCGGCTGCATTTCTTTTGGAACGCTCCCATAATCCCCTTCTTGCATCATGGAAGTATAACCCTTAATCACGGAAAGCGGGGTGCGCAATTGATGCGCGGCAATAGACAAAAACTCGCTCTTCACATGGTCAAGCTCGGTCAAGCGCGCGTTGGCCTCTTGCAAATCTTTGGCAAGCTGCTGTATTTCTTCTCTGCGCCGCACTTCATTTTTGACTCCGCGCACGAGCAACACGGAAAAAGAAATAAGCGCCGCAAGCGCGATCATACGCAATAAAAATTCCGTAGTGGTGCGCGCAAAAAATACCTCGGCGCTAAAAATAATCGCGATGAAGGTAATAAATACTTCCGCGCTGATGGTCTTCATATCCAGCGCGTTGTGGCGGATGATGGCATACGCGAGTAAAAGCACAAACGGAATCGCGGAAAGAAATATAACCGGATACACGGAGATGCCGTACGCGGGCAAAAATGCCAAGGGACCAATACAATCCAAAATTAAAAATCCAACCAGCATCGGTTTTACTTGTTTTTTTCGTTCTGCGGATGCGCTCCGGTAGTGCATCCGCAAATTCACAAAAAACGCGATGAAAAATGTAAAAAAATACACCAAAAAAGGCTGGTGGAAAAACTGCGCGCGCGTATGCACGCCCCACGCGTAGCGGAATAATCCATCCACAAAAAGCGTTGATTGTGTGAGCGGCAGAAAAATAAACGCGCACAAATAGCCGGCTACGAGCATCGCGCGCTGGCGGGTAATGCCGCAATAAATCAAACCAAAATGATACAAAAATATCGGAATAAAATTGACACCAATATAAATAATGCGATCCCAAAAAATTGCGTCTTCATCAGCCGCCGCGTTAAACAGATGAAAGGTGCCAAACAGCCACAGCGCAATGGTAAAACAATACAAAAAGAAAAGTATCGCCAGCATATCGCGCGGGCGTTTGAGCCATACAAAAAAGCCGAGCACGACCACCACGATACTGCTCGCGAGGGGCAATAACGAATAAGTAGAAACTAAATCCATAGAGATGCAAACAGTATGGGACTGTCGCCGAATGCGCTTTCGTAGCAAAATTTCTGAATTTTGAGATAGAATTGTTGAATAAATTTTGAGGTTTAACAGCAGTTAAGCCGAAAAATTTTGAAACAAGTATAGCCAAAATTCAGAAATTGCAGTAGAAATGGCATTCGGCGACAGTCCCAGTATAGCAAATTTTTCTTAAAGATGCGACCGATGGGTGTGAACAACATAAGCGCCGGACAAAATAAAAAAGAACGTGGGTTTATACGTTCTATTATGGTTGGTTAATTCTAGGTGGTTCTAGGGAAAACGCCTATTCAGCGCGTTTTGGTTCCGGGAAGCGGACGCAGATGCGATGTCGGCAGAGGAAGCGTGATGTCGAGCTTTGTGGCTTCGCCAGCCACTTGAGCAAGCTCATCCATCTTCACTTCTCCCAC
>JACRFU010000033.1 GCA_016212585.1 Candidatus Magasanikiibacteriota bacterium
CAAAAAGCAAGACAAGAATTGTTTAAGAACATGAGGACGAGTTAAAGAGAAGTGTGAAAAAAATGTAATAGCTCTAAAAACAAAGCATTTAAATGCCCGTAGAGAAGCGTTGGTGGGTCACGATGACATCTGATACCTGTACAACACACATCGCCTGTCATCGTTACCCCTCAATGAGAAAGATCAGAAGCTTATGAATGAAAATGCTTGAAAAGCTTTTTGTAAGCATTCCATTATATTATTTATTTACCTTCATTAGGTGTGGATTGATTTGGGGCTCATCTCTTGATTGGAAAAGACTCATGAGTGGAAAAATGTATAACAAAATCCGCCTTTTTTATGAAAAAGGCGGATTTTGAAAATGAATTTTGAATATGAAAAGTTTATTTAATACTATACGCTCGCCATTTCTCGCGCGATACAAAATAGGTGCGCTTTCGGCCATCTGGCCACGCGATATGTATAAACGCGCATACTTTTATGCCAGGAATTGATTTCTTGATACGGTCCTTTGCCGCAACTAAAAGTGCAATAAGTTCTCGCGGACCAATTTTGAATGCCCCTGCCACCCCGCAAGGACAGTGCACATGAAGCGCGATCAAATTGATATTTTTGAGCGCTCTCGCTGTAATGATTTGTCCCAAAAATACATCACCGAGTTTGATTTGTTTTGAACAATCAGGCGGAGTAAGCAGTATGTTTGCCGGAGATTCTTCAGGGAGAATTAACCCTCCGCCATTTAGGCTGAGCGTGTGCAATCGGAAAGAAAGATGTTCTGTCTGTTGAAATACATCTGCCATTTGGTCGCCATCGGCGCAGGTAACAAGAATCGCGCCGCGTGACGCATCTACGCGTTTTGTATTAATGTCTTCCAGTACGCCCTCGCTTCTGAACTGCTCTAAAAATTTAATTTCTTCATCTGTTATATGAGCCATAAATTTTAAGATGTTTGCGGCCGCGGGATATTCGTGCGGCGGTTTCTGTGTTTACGAACCACGCGCAAACGCGCCAATTCGCGTTCCAATTTGGTGGAGATGGCGACATACTCCACTTGATCCGTAATTTTTTCTTTCATCAATGCTTCCGCTCGTTGGCGAGCCGTTTCTGCACGCGCTTCATCTATTTCTTCCGCGCGTTCGGCATTATCCGCAAGAATCATTACCGTGCCATCCGGCTTAATTTCAATAAACCCTCCGGAACACGCGAATATTTTTTCGCCCACCGCCTCTCTTACACGAATTTCTCCTTGCGCAAGCGCGGCAATAAGCGGTATGTGATTTGGCAGAACGGTAATCTCACCCATTGAAGTGGGCAAACTCAATTCTTTTACATCTGCTTTATACACAGTGCGTTCAGGAGTAGTTAATTGTATATGCAATAAATCTTTACTCATAAATGGTCTGCCACCCAAGTTTTATGGGTCTGTCGCAAACGTGCGCTTTTGCAGTGAAATGCGCAGATTTCGAGACAAAATTATTGAATAAATTTTGAGGTTTAAATGTTTAGATCCTTATCTCGTCAATGGTTCCTTTCATATAAAAATTCTGTTCCGGCACGTCATCGTATTTGCCTTCCAAAATTTCTTTAAACCCACGGATAGTTTCTTTGATTGGCACATATTTGCCGGCAACCCCGGTAAATTGTTCGGCAACAAAGTTGGGTTGGGAGAGGAATTTTTGAATCTTGCGCGCGCGGGAAACAGTTTGTTTATCCGCGTCGCTTAGTTCTTCCATGCCCAAAATAGCAATGATATCTTGCAAATCTTTATAGCGCTGGAGCACGGCTTGCACCTCGCGCGCGACCGCGTAATGTTCAGCGCCCACAATGTTCACATCCAGAATTGTTGAGTTTGAATCCAACGGATCCACCGCGGGATAGAGGCCGAGTTCAGACAGCGCGCGAGAAAGCACAACAGTAGAATCAAGATGCGCAAAGGTGGTTGCAGGCGCCGGATCGGTCAAGTCATCGGCCGGCACATACACCGCTTGCACGGAGGTGATTGAACCTTTTTCCGTAGAGGTAATCCGTTCTTGCAAAGCTCCCATTTCTGATGCAAGGGTTGGCTGGTACCCCACTGCAGAAGGCATACGACCTAAAAGAGCTGAAACCTCCGAACCTGCTTGTGTGAAGCGAAAAATGTTATCAATAAAAAGCAAGATGTCTCTGCCTTCTTCATCGCGGAAGTATTCTGCCATCGCAAGCGCCGTCAACGCAACGCGCGCGCGAGCTCCCGGCGGTTCATTCATTTGGCCAAAAACCAGAGCGGTTTTTGAAAGCACTCCTGACGATTCCATTTCACGGTACAAGTCGTTTCCCTCACGAGAACGCTCCCCCACGCCGGCAAACATTGAATATCCACCATGTTCTGAAGCGATATTGCGGATAAGCTCTTGAATAACCACGGTTTTGCCTACGCCAGCGCCGCCGAATAATCCGATTTTACCGCCCTTCAAAAATGGACAGATCAAGTCAATAACTTTAATGCCTGTTTCCAAAATTTCCGTTTTTGTTGATTGCTGTTTAAACTCTGGAGCCGGACGATGAATTGAGTATAGTTGTTTCGTTTTTACTTCCACTTTGTTATCAATTGTCTCACCCACCACATTGAACATTCTTCCTAATGTCTCCTGTCCGACCGGCACTGAAATTGGTTTGCCGGTGTCAAGAACTTCTTGCCCGCGCGCGAGACCATCGGTTGAGCCCATTGCAATAGCGCGCACAGTGTTGGAGCCAATGTGTTGTTGGACTTCAAGCACCACGGTTTGATTTGCCGCTGTTTTGGCGGTTAACGCGGAAAAAATATCCGGCAATTTTTCTTCAAAGGCCGCGTCCACCACCACGCCGATGATCTGTGAGATTGTTCCTGTATTTTTCATAGAGTAAAAAGGTATAAATTTATTTGTTTATGTTTTTTGAGACTCTTTGAGCGACTTAACCTTTCGTGCTTCATCTTTAGACATATGAAACCAGTATACTTGAAGACAATCCGGACATTCTATCATTCGTGCGTACTCAAGACCAGCAAAATCTGTGAAAGGGACGTTTTTTATCCCAATCGTACGCGCATCAAGTTGATTCTCTGGAATCTGCTTTACACATTCATTATTTGTACACGCAAAATCTCTACTGTGATTTTCTAAAATTGGGTTTCCATCTCCCCATGTCAAGATTGTTGCTGTTTCTATTTTTTCACCGCGTAGTTTTTGTTCTGACATATTATAATTTTTATCCGAGCGCTGCGGCTCCGCCCGCAATTTCCGCAATTTCTTGCGTAATGGACGCTTGGCGCGCTTGATTAAATGTAAACACTAAATCTTTAATCATGTCCGTTGCAGCGTCAGAGGCATTGCGCATGGCTAACATGCGCGCGGAGTGTTCCGACGCGTCAGACTCAAGCACCGCCTGATATATTTGCATTTCCATCATGCGCGGCAGGAGTTGTTCCAAAACAGACGCGGAATTTGGTTCAAATAAAAATTCAAATTCCGTATGAGCACCCTCTTTTATTTCTTCTTTTTCCTGCTTCATCAAAATGGTTCGTGAATCAAGCGGCGCAATCTCCGTTACGCGTGCGATTTGCTGAAGCGCGGATTTAAAATCCGTACACACGACCGCAATTTTATCGTATTTTTTTTCTTGATACTCTTTTATGAGCATGTGCGCCATGGGAATAATTTCATTGATATGGCTCACGATATCCACTTTTTCAAATTCCGCCGCGATAATATGCTTATAATGCTGAAATAATTTTTTTCCTTTTTTTCCCAATAAAATAATTTCCACTTGTTCGCCGCGGCGCTCGGATTCCATGATATATTCGTGAGCGGTTTGAATGAGTTTGCTGTTAAACCCACCCGCCAAGCCTCTGTTTGAGGTAATTACCACGAGTGCGATTTTTTTGATCTCACGGCGCTCCAACAAAGGATGCGAGGCAACGTCAACACGAGTCGCAAGGTCCGCCAATAGAGCGCGCGCGGCATGCGCGTACGCGCGCGTATAAGCCGCTTGCGCCACCGCTTTGCGCATCTTTACCGCAGAAATCATCTCCATCGCCTTGGTCATTTTCTTGGTGTTGGTGATGGACTTGATGCGGCGTTTAATTATTTTTGTGTTGACGGCCATAAATACGATTACGCGATTATTTGGATAAACTTGTCCTCAAATAGGCTTTCATTATAAAATTGCAAGATTTTGAATTATTTCTTTCAACTGATTTTCAACCTTATCATCCCATGCGCCACCCGCGATTGTTTCCGCAAGTTTACTTGCTGTTGCGTTGAAGTGCGCTAAAAATTTTGTTTCCCACTCTTTTACCTGATTCAGCGGCACAGTATCCAAGTAGCCGTTCGTAACCGCATACAAAATTGCCACCTGTTCGGCCACCGGCATTGGTTCAAACTGAAGCTGTTTTAACACTTCCACAATACGCGCACCACGTTCAATCTGTTGTTTGGTAGCAGGATCCAAATCACTTGCAAATTGCGCAAACGATTCAAGCTCGCGGAATTGCGCCAAACTTAAACGCAGTTTGCCGGCTACTTTTTTCATTGGTTTAATCTGTGCGGCGGAACCGACACGAGAAACCGAAAGCCCCACATTCAAAGCCGGACGAATACCCCGATAAAATAAATCGCTTTCCAAATAAATTTGTCCGTCCGTAATGGAAATCACGTTGGTGGGAATGTATGCGGTCACATCACCCGCCTGTGTTTCAATAATTGGCAAAGCGGTGATAGAGCCTCCGCCGTTTTCTTTGTTCAAACGGCACGCGCGTTCCAGCAAACGGGAGTGCAAATAAAATACATCGCCCGGATACGCCTCACGGCCCGGCGGACGGCGCAAGAGCAAAGAAATTTCACGATATGCCCATGCGTGTTTTGAAAGATCATCATAGACCACGAGCACGTCTGTGCCTTTATCCATGAAGTACTCGGCCAGTGTTGAGCCCGCGTACGGTGCAATAAAATTGAGAGAAGCCGAATCAGACGCGCCGGCAACCACTAAAATGGTGTGATCCATTGCACCTTCTTCTTTTAATTTTGCCACAATACGTGCAATTTTTGATTCTTTTTGTCCGATGGCAACATAAATACAGATAAGGTTTTTGCCTTTTTGGTTGATAATCGTGTCAATTGCCACTGCTGTCTTGCCGGTTTGGCGGTCTCCGATAATCAATTCACGCTGACCGCGGCCTATGGGGATCATAGCATCAATCGCTTTCAAGCCGGTTTGTACCGGAGTGGTTACAGGTTCACGAGTCATGACGCCCGGTGCAATTTTTTCAATGGGGTAGAAAGTGTCGGAAACCAGTTTTGCACCGCCGTCTATCACCTCTCCAAGCGGATTTACTACGCGCCCAAGAAATGCATCGCCCACCGGAATGGACAAAATACGCCCGGTACGTTTTACCGTATCACCTTCTTTAATGTGCTTATACTCTCCAAACAAAATCGCGCCAACGGTTTCTTGCTCCAAGTTGAGTGCTACGCCAAGCGTGCCACCCGGGAATTCAAGCATTTCAGCCGCCTGACATTTTTGGAGACCGGTCATGCGCGCAATGCCGTCCCCCAGCTCCACCACCGTTCCAACTTCAGCGGTTTGAATTGTTCCTTCAAAAGAGGAGATTTGTTTTTTGAGTGTTTCAATCAATTGATCTGTTTTCATAAAGGCGGTTATTTAAGATTCTATATGTTTTTTAATATGTTTCAGTTGTGTCTTGAGCGATCCGTCAAATATGGTGTCCGCTGTGCGAGCGATAAAACCTCCTACCAGTTCGGGTTGCACCTGTTCAGTGATTCGCGCCTTCTTGAACCCCAGACTGTCAGCTATTTTTTTGCCGGCTGTGGCACCCAAGGCGCGAGCGGTTACGACGGTAAGCGGCGTTACGCCTTCTCGTTCGTCTGTGTACCTTTGTATGTGTGCAATAATTGCGGGGATTTGTTTCCAGCCTCTCGCTATGCGAAGTTTTTTTAGAAACAAAGCGGTAATCTGCTCAATCTGTTTGGCATTTTGCCCTTCACAGCTTTCCAGATACGCGCGCGCGAATTGTCGCGGGTTAAGTTTCATGGTTAGTTTTTGGTAATGATTTTTTCAATCAATTGCTTATCTTTGGCGTCCGTCAATTTTTCCCGCAATAATTTTTCCGTTATTTGAACCACCAAATCCGCAATCACTCGTTTGGTTTCTTGCATCATGATTTCGCGTTCGGCCTGTATTGCAGCTTTTGCCTGCGCAAGCGCCGCCGCCAATTCTTCTTTGGTTTTTTCTTTGATTTTTGCTCCCGCTTGCAAAGCTTTTTCTTCTGCCGCTTTAATGAGCGCATGCGCTTCGGCTTGCGCGAGCTTTATCTTTTCCTTGTAATCTTCTTCTGAACGCGTCAGATTCTCTTCAACTTTTTGCGCGTGCAAGAGCGAGTTTTCTATCTTTTTTTGGCGCTCACCAAGCGTTTTGATGATATTTTTAAAGACAAGCTTCCACAAAATGAAAAAAACGATTGAAAAATTGACCAACTGCGCGATAAACAATTTGAGGTTGATGCCAAGCGTTCCCGCCACACCACCTTCTGGTGCCGCTTCTGCGGCTGACTCCGCCGCATGGACCACCGAAATGATTTCAAACATAGAAAATGTTAACTGTAGGACTGATGCATGTGGCTAATTTCTGCGTCAAAACCTGTGTTTCTCGTTCGCCATAGGCATACTATGCCTCGCTCCGATGTTCGGCTTTTCCTTAAACTTGCCTCAAATGTGTAAGTCCTAAAATAGATTAATGGGATTCACGAAAGACAACATTGTTGGAGCATTTGCCCCGCGTTTTCTTCCGTGAAAACCCGCCAACACGCATGTGTGGTGTTGGCGAATCTCTGGTTTACAAGGTGAAAACAACCACCAAACAATAAATGGCGATAGCTTCCGCAAATGCGGCGCCCAACAACATGGGCACAAACAATTTGCCTGCTGACTCAGGGTTACGGCCGATTGATTCCATTGCTTTTGACACAATGCGGCCAATCGCGTAGGCAGGTGAAAGGCTTCCAATGCCCATCACAAATGCTTTTGCGAGAAATTTTGCGACTTCTGGTTCCATAGTATAAGTGTTTTCCTCAACTCGACGGTATGATTTATTGTTTAACGTCGGTTTTGAAAACATTGGTTAAAAATGATACGGCGACCTTTAAATAATCAATAGACTTATCCCCAAATACGCTTTCGCAACGAAATTGCCAAATTTTGAGGCAAAATTGTTGAATAAATTTTGAGGTTTAACAGCGGTTAAGCTGAAAATTTTTGAAACGATTTTGGCCAAAATTTGGCAATTGCAGTAGAAATGGTATTTGGGGATAAGTCTAATATATTAATGCGCTTCTTCTTCCGCGTGATCAGTCGTTGCAACTGTAAGGTATACGAGCGTCAAAATTGCAAAAATGCCCGCCTGAATAATACCAACCAAAACTTCTAACAGCATAAACGGTGTGGGAACAATGAAAGGAATAAGACCTGCCATCACCGTAAGCAAAACTTCTCCAGCAAACACATTGCCGAATAAACGCAGGGAGAGTGAAATTACTTTTGCAATTTCCCCGACTATTTCTATGAGCCCCACTCCCATTTCTATCACCGCAACAAAAATGCTGATACCACCTTTGCGCAATGACTTCCAGAGCGTGCCGAGCTGAATAAATTTGTTGGCATGTTTGAAAAAACCAATTGTGATAATGCCGAAAAAATGTGAAATGGTGACGGCAAAAACCGCAAGCGCAAGCGTAGTGTTTAGGTCGCTTCCAATGGGGCGTAAAAGCGGGACCAATTCCATTTTTCCTTCCAAAAACTCCCATCGGCCGATGGATCCTGTACCGGGTAAGAGTCCTACCCAGTTTGAAAATAATATAAACAAAAAAAGCGACGCCACAATGGGCAATAATCGCTCTGTTTTGACGCGTGAGCCGGTTACTTGGTCGCAATATCCCATGAGCCACTCCAAAGTGCTCTCAATAAAATTTTGCAATTTTCCGGGAATAAGCGTCGCGTGCCCGCGAATGAGAATGCCGAGTATCAAAAAGAAAATTACGGCAATCCAGCCATTGATGAGCGCGTTGGTTACGGGGAATGTCCCTATATGAAATATCGGTTCTGCCGCCAAAGGCACCATAGACTAAATATCTTTATATAATTTTGCGTATTGTTTTGCTTTTCTGTAAATACTAATTGCGGAAAGCGTAAAAGCAAGTATAAATCCTGCTATCAAAAAAATGGGAGCGGTTCCAGCACGAGTGTCAAGGCGCTTGCCCAACCAAGAAAGCAGTACAATGGGAATCGCAATAGTGGCGCTAAAATCCCCCATGATACGAAGTCCGAGTAATTGAGCGCGCCGTTCACTGCCTTTTGCTGATTTCTTCGTGTTTGGAACGCTGTTTTGAGGAGTTTGGTTATCCACAAGCTTTTTAAAAGGTGGCGAGAGACTGTTATCAAATGTGCTTTTGCAACGAAATTTCCATATTTTGAGACAAAATTACTGAATACATTTTGAGGTTTAACAGCAGTTAAGCTGAAAAATGTTGAAGTGATTTTGGCCAAAATATGGAAATTGCAGTTTAAATGGCATTTGATAGCAGTCTCTAGTATAGCCAAATTGAGCCTAAAGGTCAAGGGTGGCTTAAAATAGGCATACATTTAAAATTCGAATTCTCTTTCTCTTGACAGCGTTTTAAACAAGTATTATCATGTATTTACAATTCAATATATATTAAGAAGGATTGAGGGAAATGGCCCTATGACATCCTACCAACCTGATACGAAACCATGCAGAGCATGGGTAAGCGCATTAAGGTGGTTCTTCCATCCCGAAAGGGGAAGATATTCAATGCAAACAATATACTTACCCCCGCGGTAGGTTTTTTTGTATAATTGTGGGCTGGTGTGCGAAAAGTTTTTTTGCGCATACCTTCCCCGCATCACTTCATAGGGTGGTGCGTGTGAAATTGGTCTTTTACAACCTATGTCTAAAAAAAGGCAAAGCTCATGCGTACGCTTCGAGGAAAGGACACTGCAGGCGTCAACTGGGAAGGCAGATTCGGTGATGACGAAACCACGGTGACATGGAGGTCTAACAAAGGTCACATAGGCAAGGAAACCGTCGTGCGCGATCCTGACGGCACCATGCGTGGTACGGACGCCACCGGTGACGTGGTTCCCTGCGTGTATGAGGACGGTGAATGGACAGGTGACTGCCCGAACGGCGAGTACGAAGAAACCGACGACGACTAACCTCACCAGAACAAAAAACCACTACACAAACCTGTAGCACCAACCTCAAGGGCTGATCCGCAATGATCCACCCTTTTTTAATTTATAAAGTTTTTCCCAACAACCAAAGCAAGATTGCTTTTTGCATGTGCTTGCGATTTTCCGCTTGGTCATAAATGATCGAGTTTGAGTGGTCAATGGCATCGCGCGAAATTTCGTATTCCACATGACACGGCATGCAGTGCATAATGCGCGCGCTGGGCGCGTAGGTGTTAATAAGCGCGGCATTGAGCTGGTACGGCATAAACAATGCTTTGCGGCGGTCAAATTCTTCTTGTAGAGCAGGCTTTACCTTGCCATTTTCAAAAAATTCCATATTCATCCATGTGTCGGTATGCACATAATCTGTTTCGTCCAGCGCTGATTTTAAATCAAGTGTTCGTGTTACCATTCCGGTTGCGTCCGCCTGTGCGTTTAATTCCACATCAATACTTTCCTTGTCAATTTCCGGCGCCGCAATTGCCACTTTGATTCCCAACTTTGCGCACGCGAGCATGAGGGTATTGGATACATTATTTTCAATCCCCAACCATGTGATTTTTTTTACTTTATCTATCCCACCTGAGTTTTCTGCCATGGTCAAAAGATCGCTCAAGGCTTGCGCCGGATGATATTTTTCACTGCAGGCGTCTATAACAGGTATGCGGTTATATGAAGCGGCAAGTGCAACATCCGCGGCTTTGAGTGCGCGAAATATCAAAACATCGCCAAAGCGCATGATAGCTTGAATTTCATCATGAAAGTCAGACAGCACCAGCTGGGTGGTGCGGGCGTCCAAAAAAATACCATGTCCGCCAAGCTCGGTCATTGCGGATTCAAAAGAAAGCCGCGTGCGCGTGGAGGTCTTTTGAAACAGCATGACCAGCGTTTTGTTGTGCAAATAATCGGTTGCTTCACCGGCTTTCCATTTGGCTTTCAAACGAAATGCAATATCTAACATTTCAAGGATGTTGTTTTTGTTCTGTTCTTTAAGTGAGATAAGATGGCGCATAAAATTAAATTTTAAAAAGTGTTCTCGCGTTTTTAGTGGTTGCTTGCGCGGCTTCTTCAAACGATAAGCCTTTTAATTCCGCAATTTTCTGCGCCACAAATTCCACATAGAGCGGCTCATTGCGCTTGCCCCTGTGCGGGATGGGCGCAAGATACGGGCAGTCTGTTTCTATAAGCAATCGGTCAAGCGGCGCGTCTTTGACCACTTGCTGAAGCTCCAGAGTATGTTCAGGATTTGCTTTGCGAGGCGGAAATGTAATAATTCCGGTAAAACTCACATAAAACCCCATCGCAAGATATCGCTTGGCATCTTCCGGATTACCATCAAAACAATGCGCCACGCCGCGTGCGGGCAAGTTCCCTTCTGCCACCTGCGCTTCCAAAATATCCAAAATATCACTCTGAGCGTCGCGGCAATGAACCACAAGCGGCTTATTAACTTCCGTGGCAATACGGCAATGCTCTTCAAAAACTTCAATTTGCTTTTCGCGCACCTCCTCAAACGGCATATTCTTGGGAAGATGAAAATAATCCAGACCGCACTCCCCTATTCCTACCACTTTTCTATCTTCGGCAAGCGCTTTGTAATATGCATAATCAAATTCTTCGCCGCGAGAAATAAAATGGCTTTCTTCTTCGTCTATTGGCTGTTCCGTGACATGATTGGGATGCAACCCCACCACCGCGTACACGCCCTCGGCAAAGTTATGCGCCCACTCCATGCCATTTTTTGACGTGTCTTTTTGCGTGCCAACCAAATTAAACCACACACCGGCATCTAGCGCGCGTTTCATTACTTCTTCCGCGTCATCTTTAAACGCGTTAAAATGCGTATGAGCATGCGTGTCATAGAGCTTGGGCGTCATATACCTGTTGCTTAATAAGCTTTCGTAACGAAATTGCCAAATTTTGAAGCAAAATCGTTGAATAAATTTTGAGGTTTAACAATGGTTAAGCTAAAAAATTTTGAAACGATTTTGACCAAAATTTGGCAATTGCAGTAGAAATGTTATTAAGCAACAGGTCTTAACTTCAAAATACCCCTTGTACCGCCTTGAGCGCGTCCGGCAAAAGCGGCAAAAGCAATGCCGAGACTTTTATCAGATACGCCGCAACGCCGGAAGTGAGCATTGCGCCGGTGAGCCATTCGCTAAAAGGAAATTTGGAAATAAAATACAAAGTAAGGCCGATGACCAAAACACCTTCCAGCAAGCCAAAAACTCCGCCGAGCAAATGATCAATCGTGGAAAGAAACGGCAAAATTTTAAGTACGCCAAAGATTTTTTCAATAATCCAAAAAACAAATCCCACCAAGCGATTGCCAATGATGAATAAAAATATAAACACGAGAACTTTTATGAGATTGGGGTTGCCGCCGGTAAGAGGTAAAATCCAGTCAGTCAAAGGCGCGTAATAATGCCCTGCCAAAAATGAACCCACAATAGTGCCGATAAGGGAGCCGAGCGCGTGCACCAATCCAAACCATAATCCAAACAACATAAACCCGCCAAGAAGAATGAGCAAAATAATATCTAAATGACTCATACAATCTATTTTTCTTTGGGGAATAAAGGTCCCCCTTTGTTTATTTTTGTTCGCGGTTTGAGCCGGCCCCACACCTGCGCCAGTTCTAAAGATTGCGCTTTTTCTAGTGCCGGATCAAGCCCCAATCCCTGCCACATTTTCTCCGCGGTGTCTGGCATGAGCGGAAGCAGAAACCACCCTACTTGGCGCAATGTCTCTAACACATTATATAACACATCATTGAGCCGCTGTATTTTGTTTTCTTTATAAAGCGACCATGGTTTTTCTTGTTCAATAAATTGATTTGCACCACGGATAACGCCCCACACCACTCTGACCGCTTCTTGAAACCGATACGAGTCCATATATTCGTTATACGCGCGCCAAATATCAATCTCACACAAAGGATCCAGCCCTTCTGACGCGCCGCTTGCTGGTGGCACGCGGCTGTCGCAGTATTGTTCCGTCATAGAAAGCGCGCGGTGCACCAGATTGCCCAGTGTGTTTGCGATTTCTGATTCATAACGCTCTTTGAGGCGTGTAAGCGAGAAATCTCCATCTTCGCCAAACTTGATTTCCGAAAGCAAAAAATACCGCACCGCATCAAGCGGATAAAGTTGTACCAACTCAACAGGATCCACTACGTTGCCAAGACTTTTACTCATTTTCTCGCCATTCACCGTAAAGAATCCGTGTGCAAAAACAGCCTTGGGCAATGGAAACCCCGCGGACATAAGCATTGCGGGCCACAGCGCCGCGTGAAATTTTAAAATATCTTTGCCAACAATATGCAGATCCATAGGCCACCATTTTTTAAAAAGTTTCTCGTCTGAACCATAGCCAAGGGCGGATAAATAATTGATGAGCGCGTCAAACCACACATAAATGACTTGGTCGGCGTCCAGTGGAAAATCAATTCCGCAATGAGCTGTTTTCTTTTGACGAGAAATACTCACGTCTTTCATGAAGTCTTTAATGTAACTCACAATTTCATTGCGACGCGATTGCGGTTGTATAAATTCTGGATGTTTCTCTATGTGCTCTAAAAGCGCATCGCGATAATTAGTGAGCCGGAAAAAATAATTTTCTTCCGCGATGATACGCGACGTTTTGTTGTGTACTGGGCATTTGCCGTCCACCAAATCTGATTCCGTTATAAATGCCTCGCATCCATCGCAATAATAACCTTCGTAAGTGCTTTTGTATACATCGCCTTTTTTATGTATGAGATCAAAAAATTTTTTTACTCCCACCAAGTGTCTGTTTTCCGTGGTTCGAATAAAAGCATCATGGGTAAGGCCAAGTGTGTCCCACGCGGTCTGCCACGCGGCCGCCATTTCGTCTAGATATTTTTTGAGGTCGGTAAACCCGCGCTTTTCCGCGGCCTCAAGATTTTTCTGGCTGTTTTCATCCGTCCCCGTCAAAAAAAATACTTCGTCGCCTTTCATGCGGCGATACCGCGCGATAGAGTCCGCGATGAGCGTGGTGTAGGCCGTACCGATATGCGGACGATCGTTTACGTAATAGATGGGTGTAGAAAGGGAGAACTTTGACATGTGTTAAAAATTAAGGTGCTATCATTATAGCAAATTCACCTTTGGTACTGCCAGCTTTGAGTTGATGCAATACTTCTTCCATTGTGCCGCGATAGAGCGTTTCAAATTGCTTGGTGATCTCGCGTCCTACGCATACGCGACGCGATGGATTAGCCAAAGCGCTTTGCAATTCTTTCAAGGTTTTTATAATACGGTGTGTTGATTCATAACACACTATTGAGCGCGGTGATTCGTCAATCATTTTAAAAAATTGCGCACGGTGTTTTTTGACAGGCACAAACCCCAAAAAAGTAAACTCATCAGCAGGCAACCCGGAAACAGAAATTAACGCTGTGAGCGCGGATGCGCCGGGGATGGGGTGAATGGCAACACGCGATGCAAGATTTGAGTTCGTGATAATGCTCTGTATGAGCATATCGCCCGGATCGCTAATGCATGGAGTGCCGGCATCTGTTACCAGCGCAACGGTCTTGTCTTGAGCAAACAATTCTTTTATCTGCCGGAGTTCCAACGCGCTCGTATGCTGATGGAATGAACGAGTGGGCGTGTGTATGTCATAATGGCTCAACAACTTGCGTGTGGTACGCGTGTCTTCGCACAAAATTATATCCGCTGTTTTGAATATCTCAAGCGCGCGCAAAGTAATATCTTTGAGATTGCCAATAGGAGTTGCAACAATAAAAAGTTGCGCCATAATTTTTTTATTAATCTTTAACATCTTCAAGCACTATGGCTTCTGTGGGGCATGCAAGACGCGCTGTCTCTAACATATCATTGTCTTCAACAGGCGGAAAGATGCCCGCGGCCTTGGCACGTTCGTTCCATTTGAAAGATCCCGGACAAAGTGCAATGCAAGTGCCACACCCGTCGCATTTGTTTTGGTCAACGATTGGTTTTTTCATAAGTGCACTAACTTACTGATTGATTTAAGAGTCGTAACGAATTTTTCTATGTGGTCTGCTATAGTGGCTCTGCCAAACGAAATGCGCAAAGTTGATTTCATTCCTCTGGCAGTCAATCCAATGGCTTTAAGGGTTGGCGATTGTTTGGCGCTTTTTTGAACGCATGCAGGACCGCTTGCCGCATCTATACCATTCTCACTTAAATATACTACCGCGGCTTCGGCGTCAAGACCATTTAAGGTAAAATTAAGAATATGGGGTGTGAAAGATTCGGCACTTCCGTTGATTTGAATCTTTGGAAATGTGAAAGAAAGTTTTTTGATACATAAAGCGCGGATAGTGTTTAAGCGATCAAATTCTTTTTCGCGTATTTTTTCCGCACGTTCAATTGCCAAACCAAAACCGGCTATTCCGGGCGCGTTCTCCGTGCCGGATCGAATGCCGCGCTCCTGTCCTCCACCATAGATCAATGGTTCAATGTTAATGCCTCGCCGCACATACAGAGCTCCTACGCCCTTTGGGCCGTAAACTTTATTGCTATTTAGCGTGAGTGCGTCCACATGCAAAGAGTTAACGTTGAGCGGAAAGAGTGCCGCGGCTTGGCATGCGTCTGAATGAAACAAAATGCGGTGCAGACCGAGTGCTTGGCGCTCTTTGTTACTCTTCAAAAGCATTTTGCCTATCTCGGCGATGGGGAGCACCGTACCGATTTCATTGTTCACGGCCATTGCAGAAACCAGTATTGTTGATTTGGTCAGGCGTTTCTCAATTTCACTTACCAACAACTCGCCTGATTTGTTCACCGGAACTGTTCCAACCATAAACCCTTCTTTTGCAAGCTGCTCGGCGCAAGCACGTACCGACTCATGCTCTAGCGCACTTATCAAAATATGATTCCCTTCTTTTTTAAGCGCGCGCGCAAACCCTATGAACGCTAAATTATTTGCCTCCGTGCCGCTTGCCGTAAAAATTATTTCTTCGCTTTGGCAAGATAAAAATTGCGCCACTTTTTCTCGCGCGTCTTTAATATATTTTACCGCACACAACCCCTCTGAATGGATGCTTGAAGGGTTTGCCCATGTTAATGCAGAAATCCTTGCAACCAATGCCACAACTTCTTTATCCACCGGAGTTGCCGCGGCGTAGTCTAAGTATATTTTTTGCATAAACAGACCGTCAAAACGGTAGGGTCAGATTGATCCCCACTGGCGAGGCGACTGTACCGCTTGCAAGCGGCGCTAAAAAATTTATGGGAAACGGCCGCGTTGTGTTTTTGAGCAAATCCTTAAAAAATAGCTGCTTATTTTTTTTGCCAAACTCATACACATCGCGCGTAATGCGCACGTCATCAGTACAATATTTAATAATATTCTCCCAGTCGCCTTGCTTGAACCATTCTACCGCCTGCAAACCATCCGCGGATTTCTCTACGCCAAGGGTCGCGTTTGCCACATCGTTGAGCTTGAGTCTAAATCCGAGCGCGTTTTTAATGTGTTCCAAAATATCCAAATGAGGAATTTTTGAAAGGTCGCCTCCATAATAATTTTGCAGTACCGGCACATCAAAAAACTTTGAATTATAGCCTATCAAACGATCCGCTTTTTCAAAATATGGCCACATTTTGGTTATTTCATCTTCCTTGAAAGACAAAAACTGGTCAGTGGCGTAATCATACAAGCATACCACTGAAACTTTTAGGTCTCTGTGGTCGCGAACACCAGGGTCTTTGAATATATTTTGCGTCTCAATATCAAATACGACTTCACCCATAGAGGAAATTATTACTTAATTATCCGTGCGTCTTTTTAAACTTCTTGTCCAGCATGTCCCAATTCAAATTTTTGAAGAAATCTTTTACGTATGCTTTGCGGTCCGCGCCGTAGTCTATAAAATACGCGTGTTCGTACGCGTCAAAAACCAGCACTGGCTCACAACTCCATACGCCGCCTTGCGCGTGGCCGTCGGACATAAAGATATTGAGCTTTTGATCATTTCTATTCCACGCAAGAATCAGCCATCCGCGCGCCACCATGCAAGACGCTTGGTAGTAGCGTTCAAAATTTTCGTAGTTTCCCCATTTTTCAATGATTGCTGATTTGAGCGTCCCACCCGGCACACCGTCTCCGCCCAAAATGTCAAAGTAGTGCTCATGAAGATACACCGCGTTGCGCACAAATGTTTCCGCGTCGCGCAACGCGCGCAGTTCATGGTAGCTTGGGTTTACTGTTTCTACGTCTCCACCGCCAAGCCCAAACACGCGCAGTTTCTCATTGATTTCATTTGCCTTTGCCACATAGCCCTTATAGAGCTTGTTGTAATGAATAGCAAGCGTCTTTTGCGAGATGCCGATAACATTTGAAAAATTGTATTCTTTTGGAGTGAGCTGGGGCAAGTCCATATAGAAAAGTACTAAAATAATTAATTTTTTACGTGATTAGTATATCATAATGGCTCTATGTTTGCAAAACCATTTCCGCCGATTTGGCTTTTTCTTTTTTGCTCCCCACGATCTGCTCTATATTATACGTGCCGGTTTTTGGAATTTCCAAAAACCCTTGCATGGCGGCCGCGGCCAAAAGTCCGTTATTAAGCCAGTCAAAAATCCATTCATCGGCAAAACGCGGATCGTTTTGCGTAATACCCGCTCCAACGGTTTTGAGCCATGTGCGGTTGAAATCTTCCTGTGAGCCAATTGAAGGCGCCATAATAATCGGAATTCCAAGTCCTGCATAAAAACTCAATTCAGATGGTTTTGTCCACAAGATATCAGTGTGACGAAGCGCTTTATCAAACTCGGTAAAATAATCATTTTTGGTTGGTCCGTCTATGACGCGCGTATTTGGATGATTCTTGAGTCCTGCTCGCATCAATTCATTTTCAAAATACGCAGTTACTTCTTTGTTAATGCCTGCCACAAGAATGAACGCCATTTCGTTGTTTTGAATTTTTTTCTTAAGGCTTTTGATCGCCGCCGCGCCAATTTCGCGTTGGGCACCCGCGCCTCCCACCGCAAATGTGAGCGTGAGCGGGTGATTGCTTTTGTGCCCCACATGCTCAATGCCAATAGCGTGTTGTACCACTTCCGCGTAACGCAAAAGGTAATGCTCCTGAGGATCCAAATTAATTAAACGATGCTGGAGATCTTCTTTGAGCACTAATAATTCTTCTCCGCCCAAATTTTCCTCCGGCAGAGGGAACCCTGTTAAAAAAATATTCTCTGAACGCACGCCATACAGTTTGAGACGCTCCGCGGTGCGAGAACAAGAGGCAAAATATTTGATGCGGCTTTTTTCCGGATCAAGCGGCGCCCATGTTCGCGAAACATCGGCATCGCAAATAACGCAATAAATATCTCCTTCATAATTGAGTTCTTCCGCCATAAAAGCTACCGCAAAAAAACTGGTAATGAGCGGCAATGGATTTTTTTTGAGCATCTGTATCAAATGCTCGCCCCAACGCTTTTTGTGAATTAACGCGTAGAGTTCTTTAAGATAGAGAGTATTATGAGAAAGATCTCTGCGCGGATAAAAATTGGGAATTTTTTGAAGGTTGTCAAAAAGTCTAAACGCGAGGCTGCCAATGAACGGTACCCGCTTGAAACGAGAGATAAATTCATAAAAAACTCTGCTTTCTTTCCAAATTTTTTCATCACTTTGTGGTATGCCCTCATAGGCGTCCGCGTAAATAATCTGTTTATCGTGCGAGAGATGGCGCAGTGGAAACGCGGCGCGCTGATGCCCATAGCCCATATCCACCGCAACTATATGCGCTTGCGAAAGCGCGTGCTCATGATGTACCATAGTTATTTTATTTTATAATTTTATACTTCACTTGCAAAACATTTTCGTCAAGTTTTTGTACTTCTTTCAATTGCAAAGATATATCAACATCCGCTCCTCTAAAAAGTGACAGCCCCTCTCCAAATATGCGCGGCTCAATGGTGAGCCACACTTCGTCCAAAAGTCCTTGACCTAAAAATAATCCGTTTATGGTAGACCCACCGCCCACAATCACTGTGGAAAATCCGCGCGCCTCCAGTTCTTTCAAAAGTTCCGGCGGCTGGGTGTTGGTACACTCAAGCGTGCCGGGGATATTTTTTGATGTGTCGGGTTCAGGATTCATGACAACATTCAAACGCCCGGGCAAAGGACGCCCAATGGTGTCATAGGTTGTTTGACCCATGATTATCACTCCCGCGTTTTTGGTAGCTTCTATAAACGCCTTTTTGTCCACCTTGCTTGTCCATGTGGCAGGGTGCGTGGCGTGTTTTGCAATCTTGCCGTCAAGAGTTATGGCCATGAGTAAGACTGTTTTCATACTGCAATTTTAAAAGAAATTTTTGGGTAACTTTGATAACCTACCACCAGTGAGTCTTCGTAGTTCCAATCAAAAATAGAAGTAAAATTGGGAGTTTCAATGCGCGGCAATGGATACGTGTTGGTGTCTCGCGAAAGCTGTTCACGCGCGCCGTCCACATGGTTCACATAAATATGAATATCAGCTAAAAAACCGACCAGTTTTCCTTCTTGCAATCCTGTTTCTTTCGCCAAAAGATGCAATAAGAGCGCGTAGCTTGTAATATTAAAAGGTAGCCCCAGCATCGTATCAACAGACCGTTGATTCCACAGTAAATTAAGCGTGCCGTCTATGACCGTTACTTGAAAGCAATAATGGCATGGAGGCAGAGCCATTTGATAAAGCATTGAAGGATTCCACGCACTCACTATCATGCGCCGATCATGCGGATCGGTTTTGAGTTTTTCAACAATGAGTTTGAGCTGGTCTACTCCCTGTCCTGTATAATCAGAATCATAATTTTGATAACTGGCGTTGAAATGCCGCCATTGAAATCCATAAATCGGACCCAAATCGCGTTCTTGCACCATTCGTGCTTTTGATGCCTCATCATGGCCATAAGGAGCTTTTTTTGGATGCGCCCATTCATCCCAAATATGATTGTTGCGGGCTTTAAGCCATTCTTTATCCGTGATACCTTTGATAAAAAATTCCAGCTCGGACGCGACGCTTTTGAACGGAACTTTTTTGGTGGTGAGCATAGGGAAACCTTTTGACATGTCATGCTCAAACATAGCGCCCGCGATGGCGATGGTATCCACGCCGGTGCGGTTGCTTTTATGTTTACCTTTTTCTAGTATAGTGCGGACGATATCAAGATAGGCTTTCATAATACTCATAGTATAACTCATGGCAGGCATTTTGACAAAACCGTTTCAATCAATGCTTTTCTTGCTGAAATTTGGTATAGTGTAAGAGAATAATTAAAATTATTATGCCTAACTCCCATGAAACATGACGCGCTTGAACACTACCAAACAATGCCTCTGGAAAAAATCTTAAAAGTTCTCAAAATAGATGAGAAAGGTCTCACGCGTGAAGAAACAAAACGAAGATTGAAACAATACGGCCCGAACGAATTGATTATCAAAAAGAAAAAAAACGCGATCCTCAAATTTCTTTCATATTTTAAAAATCCCCTCATTATAATTCTTTTAATCGCGGCGGCAATTTCCGGCATAATCGGCGAGATGCAAAATGTTACGATTATTATTTCAATGGTTTTGCTCGGCGTTACGCTGAATTTTTATCAGGAGCATCAATCAAACAAAGCCGTGGAAAAAATTGCCAAAAAACTCGCGGTACGCGCCAGCGTGTTGCGCGACGGCGTAAAAAAAGAGCTCCTTACTCATTGTTTGGTGCCAGGAGACGTGGTTTTGCTGTCCGCAGGAGATATTATTCCGGCAGACGGCCGCCTCATTGAGGCAGATGATTTTTTTGTCAACGAGGCCGCGCTCACCGGTGAAAACTTCCCGGTGGAAAAAGCCGTTCAGGAAGCGGAACCCAAACAAGGGGTAGTCTTTTCCGGAACAAACGTAGTTTCCGGTTTTGCGCGTTATGTTGCGGTGCGCACGGGATCGCGCACCGAGTACGGCATGCTGGCGAAGGAATTAAACACACCTGATGAAATCAACGTGTTTGAGACAGGCATCAACAATTTTGGAATACTTATTATAAAAATGATTGTGGGTGTTGTGCTGGTTATCCTTTTGATCAATGCTCTCCGCCACAAAGATCTGCTGGATTCACTCATTTTCGCGCTCGCCGTGGCAGTAGGGCTTACACCGGAACTACTCCCCATGATTATGAGCGTCAACATGGCAAAGGGTTCCATCAAAATGGCAAAAAATGGCGTTATTGTAAAACGGCAAAGCGCAATCCCCGACTTTGGCAGTATGGATGTGCTTTGCACGGATAAAACAGGCACGCTCACCGAGGATAAAATCACCCTCGTCAAACACCTTGATGTTCATGGCAACCCTTCAGAAAATCCTTTGCGCTATGCCTACATCAATGGCGCGTTTGAAACAGGAATCCGAAGCGTTTTGGATCACGCGATTCTTGCTTACAAGCATTTGAGCATAGATAACCTTAAAAAAATTGACGAAATTCCCTATGATTTCTTGCGCAAACGATCTTCTGTTATTTATGAAGAAGATGGTGCGAGGAAAATGACCACCAAAGGCGCGCCTGAAGAACTATTTAAAATTTGCACCTCCTACGAAATAGAGGGAAAACACGCGGAGCTTACGGAATCAAAACTCAAAGAATGTGTCACGCTCTATGAAACATTGAGTGCTGACGGGTTTAGAGTGCTTGCGGTTGCCACCAAAAATATCAAAAAAATACAGTCTTCTTACGCCGCTCGCGATGAACATGAGATGACGCTCACCGGCTTTGTCGCTTTTTATGATCCGCCAAAAGAAAGCGCCCGTGAAACGCTTATCTTCATGAAACAGCACGGGGTTGATATTAAAATTTTGACCGGCGACAGCCAACTTGTAACAAAAAAAATTTGTGAAGAGCTTGGTATGGAAATTAAAGGAGTTGTGCTTGGAGATGAAACGGACATTAACACCATGAGCGACGCGGTAATTGCGCATAAAGCGGAACACGCGAACATTTTTGCGCGCCTCTCTCCCAATCAGAAAGAAAGACTCGTAATGGCTCTGCGCGCGCAGGGGTTGGTGGTGGGATATCTGGGAGACGGCATCAACGACGCGCCCTCGCTCAAAGCTGCCGATGTGGGGATTTCCGTAAACAACGCGGTTGATGTCGCAAAAGAAACCGCCGATATAATTTTAATGAAAAAAAGCCTTAGGGAATTGATGGAAGGGGTGCTGGAAGGGCGCAAAACATTCGGCAATACCATGAAATATCTGATGATGGGATTGAGTTCAAACTTTGGCAATATGTTGAGCATGATCGGCGCGGCGCTGTATCTCCCCTTTTTTCCCATGTTGCCCGGACAGATTCTTTTGAATAATTTTTTGTACGATGTTTCTCAACTCTCCATTCCGCTTGACCGCGTGGATAAAACTTACTTAAAAAAACCAAAACACTGGGATATTAAATTTGTACGAAATTTCATGTATGTTTTCGGGCCGGTGAGTTCAATCTTTGATATGATGACATTTTACCTTTTGTATGGCGTGTTCCATCTTCAAAGATCAACATTTCAAGCAGGGTGGTTTATAGAATCGCTTGCCACACAGATGCTGGTAATTTATATAATTCGCACGCGGAAAATTCCCTTTATACAATCAAGCCCCAGCGCGCCGGTTGTGATTACGACCTTGGGGATTTTGGGGATCGGCATCATTTTGGCGATCTCGCCAATAAACAGTTTCTTTGGATTTTCTCCCTTACCATTTCCAATTCTTCTCGTTATAGCGGGTTTAGTAACGGGGTATTTATTGATAGTAGAGGCGGTCAAACACATCTTGTATTACTTCCACAAAGAAGAGAGGGTGTAAAGATTTTTTTAAACAAAATAATTGCTAAAATTAGCAATTATTTAATTATTGGCTCCGAGGGTGGGGATCGAACCCACGACCAAAGGATTACACGTATTCCTAAATTTCTTTAGGGAGTGGACTATATCATCTCCGACACAAAGTTGGAGTGAGGCGCTTCCCATTTTACAACGATGTAAAACAGTACTCCTTTCGGATAGTCTCTGAACCTTCCCCGCTAAAAGCGAGGCTTGGCTGCTGATTGCCTTAGCAAAAGCTTTAGGTTTCCAGCAATTCACCTCATTTTTCAACCGATATTTTTATCGGAAGCTGCGTTATGCCTGCGTGCACTTCACGATGACAATTTGCACATAATAGAACACACTTCTGAATTTCCTTATGTATCCGTACCCAAGAGCGAGTAAAACCATCTTCTGAAACGCCAAATGATTTTGTTTTACTATCCCTGTGGTGAAAATCCAGTGCTTGGATACTTTTATTATACCCGCAAATTTCACATTTGCCTCCTTTATATAATCCAACACCATTTGGCGCATTTTTTTGCGTCGTTTTGACACCGCTTGGATTATATATGCAGCACGATCGGCATAGATCCTTTTTTCTCTCATAGTATATATTATTATACCATAAAAAAATGTGTTCACAGTCCTCTGCTCTACCACTGAGCTACCTCGGAATAATTTTTAGAAAGAACGCCTTAACCGACAGCTAGTACTCAATTAACTTAATTTCCCAACCTGTATTTAAAAACTTTTCTCGCATCTTCTTTTGTAAATTTCCACTGGATTGTTGCGCCCTTTCTGTTTCTCCGCCCCTGCCACCGCCTAATCCGTCCTTTGAGCACCCC
>JACRFU010000003.1 GCA_016212585.1 Candidatus Magasanikiibacteriota bacterium
CTTTCAGGAATTTTGCCGATTGATTCAGCCGCGCGAAGCGCGGAAAGGTATGGAAACACTGGCTCGCCGCGCACGGCGCGGCTCGCCAAGCGCAGGTTCGACATCCCTTGCGATTTTAAGTATTTGCTTTGCCCAATTAAAAACTAACAACATAAATTTATGAACAACAAATTTTTTCTCTACGCCCGCAAATCAACCGATGTTGAGGATAAACAAGTTTTGAGCATTGAAGCCCAGATCGCAGAATTGCGCGCCTTTGCCAAACAAAACAATCTTAATGTTGTTGATACTTTTATTGAAAAACAATCAGCCAAAATTCCGGGCCGTCCGATATTCGGCGCAATACTGAAAAGAATTGAACATGGCGATGCGGACGGAATTTTGGCTTGGCACCCCGACAGATTGGCGCGCAATTCTGTGGACGGAGGACAAATCATCTATCTTATTGATTGCGGGCGTATTGCGGCGTTGAAATTCCCTCAGTTTTGGTTTGAACCAACGCCGCATGGAAAATTTATGTTGAAAATCGCTTTTGGGCAAAGTAAATACTCTGCTTCAAAAATTTTCTTTGCGCGCGGATTGGGCGGAAAAACTTTTGGAAATGGCGGAAACTAACAAAGAGAAATCCGCCAAATCCGTTTCTGCTTTTGTTCTTGAATCTCAAAACTAAATCCGCGCCATAAATGAAAAACTCCAGCGACTTCTGTACTGCTATTTAGAACAGGATATTGAACGGGAAATCTACCGAGAACAAAAAATAAAACTTCTTATGGAAAAGAAGTCGCTGGACGAGAAAATGGCATGGATTGAACAAAAGCAGAATGATTGGCTCGAACCGATGAAAGAATGGATAAAAGTCGCTACAAACCTCGTCAAAATCGCAAGGGATAGCAACCTTCTTCAAAAGAAGGTTGCTGCCAAAGAAATCTTTGGCTCGAACCTGCGCTTGGCGAGCCGCGCTGTGCGCGGCGAGTCAGTGTTTCTGTTCTCTGCCGCGCTTCGCGCGGCTGAATCGGTTGGCAAAATTCCTGAAAGTTTGATATTGGTGGGCGATTGAGGAATCGAACCTCAGACCTCGTCATTATCAGTGACGCGCTCTAACCATCTGAGCTAATCGCCCGTATATAAACAAAAAATCTACCCGTAAATTATGCTTTAAGGCTACACTATCTTGAAATATTTTTCAAGCGCGCGCCCCAAAACATTAAGGAAAGCGCATCCGGCGACAATCCCTATCGGTGTAGACTTCTCAAATCTGCATTGACCCCACAAAGGTGAAAAACAAACCAAATCTTTTGCGAGATGAGGAAACCTATAGGTTTTCCCCACATCGCTCGACTGAAATACCGCTTTGTTTCCAAAGCATGTACTCCTTAGAAAGGAGGTGATCCATCCACAGCTTCCGCTACGGATGCCTTGTTACGACTTAGCCCCTGTTGCTGACCCTGCCTTCTCCCGTAAAAACGAGATTCAGGCATTGCCAACTCCCTTGGCTTGACGGGCGGTATCGGCGTCAATGAGTTTCATTGCGCCACACCACCGGACGAACGGTTTTCCCGTATCCTGGCGGTTTCCAACGTGGAAACAGATAGTTCTCCATATCTTTCACACTTGAAATTTTATACTTTGCATGCGGATACCATCCGTACCGTTCATACGAACAGTCATAGATAATGCCCGTGCCGATCGTTTTCATAATCATTTCAAGAATTACGCGATCGTCCGCACGAAGTTCAATTTCAAATTCCGCTTTTACTTCTATGCCGCTTTTGAGTGTTTTGTGTTTATTGATGCTGACAGAGAATGATCCCTCGCCGTCAATAAACCCAATCACGTATTGCGGATGAAGTTTCTTTCGTTGGATTTGCCCCTTCCTCACTGGTTCCGCGCATTTTTTATTGCGGACATTCCGATGAGTACTATGGGCTCTGCTGACTTCTTGCATAGCATTAATGTAAATCTCTCCACATCTTTACCTCGGGGTTAGTTTACCATAGAAATCAAAAATTTCATAGTTAAAATAACCTCTTGGACTATTCAAGATCTCCCTGGGTCATGAAAGAAAACATTTTTCCGCATCTCGGTTCAACCGATCACGATATAACTTTTGTAACTTTGGAAGGCTTCCCCGTGTACTCGACAGGTCGCCAAATTATATCGCCTATGTGTGAACTCAAGCTACGGAATGCATCCCAGCCCTTCAGTACCAATCTCACGATTGCATACCTGCTGTTCCGCTTTCGGTGTTCCAAACGCACCGTGTGGGATTTGCACCCACTTTTTTCAGTCACTGCCAGGCACCCGAGTACAAGACCCGAGAACGTATTCAACGCCGCGTGGCTGATCGGCGTTTACTAGCGATTCCGACTTCATGGAGTCGAGTTGCAGACTCCAATCTGAACTGGGGGAAGGTTTCTGGGATTAGCTCCGTCTCGCGACTTGGCAAAACCCTTTGTTACTTCCCATTGTAGCACGTGTGTGGCCCAGGACGTAAGAGCCATGCTGATTTGGCGTCATCCCCTCCTTCCTCCTTGTTATCCAAGGCAGTTTGCTGTGTACAATTTAACACAGCATAGGGGTTGCGCTCGTTTCCCGACTTAACGGTACACTTCACAGCACGAGCTGACGACAACCATGCAGCACCTCTATAGCACCCTCGAAGGAGTCCCACTTTCATGGGATTTGCAGCTACAGTTCAAGCCCTGGTAAGGTTCTTCGCTTACCGTCGAATTAAACCACATGCTCCACCGCTTGTGCGGGTCCCCGTCTATTCCTTTGAGTTTTAGTCTTGCGACCGTACTTCCCAGGCGGGATACTTAACGCGTTAGCTATTGTCACCGGCACTGGCAGGGTCGATACTGCCAATACCTAGTATCCATCGTTTAGGGCGTGGACTACACGGGTCATTTTGTTACTTCGTAATAATTATTACGAGGACGAACCGTTTCCGTTCGTCTCTTCATGTCACCATGAAGATCGGACTATATCATAATCTCTTGTGTAAAGAGATCTCCAGCGTATAGTCTCTACGGGGTCCGACACATGTCGGACTTCCCTCGGGATTGTCTCCTCATACTGAAAAGGAGGTGTTCCCCGATATAGCTAGATGCTCATCGTATCGTTGCCGATACGAAGGACACTTGTGTAGGTATCTACATTTAAATTTGTTACTCTTCTGAATTATTCAGAATGGTTCACTTCTTGTGAACTCCCTGTATCGCTACAGGGTTCGGACTATCTCATTACCTCTTTCATGAAACCTCGGCAGATTATAAATCGCGCCGGGGTTGTAATCTGAGGTATTTGGCGTATAGTCTCTGAGGGGTCATCCGCCAACAGACGGAGACTTCCCTGCTGATTTGCTGCACTGAACACATTTTCACGCATAGTTTTATTATTATACCATGTGTAGTGTCAGATTCTCCAGCTGTTCCAGCATATAGCCAAATTATTCACCTATCAATCACTCGATAGGGGGACTAGATATTTTAATCCGTTTTGCTCCCCACGCTTTCGTCCATGAGTGTCAGGAATGTTCCAGCGAGCCGCCTTCGCCTCTGGTGTTCTTACCGATATAAACGCATTTTACTACTACACCGGTAATTCCACTCGCCTCTCCCACCCTCTAGTTGTGAAAGTATCACAAGCAGTCTTGAAGTTGAGCTTCAAGATTTGACCAATGACTTTTCAAACCACCTGCGGACGCTTTACGCCCAATAAATCCGGATAACGCTTGAGGTCTCTGTATTACCGCTGCTGCTGGCACAGAGTTAGCAACCTCTTATTCTCAGGGTACCGTCATACGTTCGTCCCCTGCAAAAGCAGTTTACGACCCGAAGGCCTTCATCCTGCACGCGGCGTCGCTCCTTCAGCCTTTCGGCCATTGAGGAAGATTCGCGACTGCAGCCACCCGTAGGTGTCTGGGCAGTGTCTCAGTCCCAGTGAGGCAGGTCGCGCTCTCACGCCTGCTACCCGTCATAGGCTTGGTGGGCTATTACCCCGCCAACTACCTGATAGGCCATAGGCCCCTCTTCAAGCAATCTTTTGGATCTTTACATGTGAATGACTTATGTCCCCGCATGACCATCGTGTATTAGCCGCGCTTTCGCGCAGTTATTCACGTCTTGAAGGTAGGTTACCAGTGTGTTACTCACCCGTTTGCCACTAACGCATCGTTGATGTAATCACTAATGCGTCCGTTCGACTTGCATGCCTTAACCACGCCGCCAGCGTTCATCCTGAGCCAGGATCAAACTCTCAATAAGAAAGTGATCCTACTCATTATTGTTTTCTTTGAGTAGGTTGAAATATAAACTCGTTAATAGACTTGGAAATGTTTTTCACCTTTTTGTGGTCAATGTAATAAATTGTCAATGTGCGTTTTTCTTCTGCCGATTTTTGGCGAAGAAAAAACAGAAACCATGTTATTGGTTGCTGTTTTTTCTCCTCTTAGTTTCCTGCCGCAAAGGCGAGACTTAAGAAAATGCTAAGTTGTATATTTTTTTACCTTTCACAAGTATAATCGCTTGCCCGTTTCTTGTCAAGGGGGTTAAAACAGGCTTAAAATTCACAATTTCCACAGCCAATACTGGCCTAAAACTTCCTGTTTAATCTTTTGAGCATGGCCGTGTTTAAGAATACCGAGAAATGAATGTTTTACCCACTGATCAAAAATATTCATATACACATTTGCAAACAGTTGGGAGGTAAGATTTCCAAGAGGAAGCCCATGGGGAACACTTTCAACAATTTCCTGCAACAACCGCATAATTTTTTTATCTGGTATATACCCATCAAGCACGCTTAATAAAATACCCTGATCAATGCTTGCAAAAAACTTTTTTATATCGCACTTTAAGACCCAACAACCAGATGTATAATTCCTGCTCACCTCAAACCCTTTAAAGCGTTTTTTCCTTTTTAAGTCTTTCCCTACCTAAAAATCAATCTCCGCTTCACGCAAAATGTTCTTTAGGGTCTGTCGCCGAATGCGCTTTTGCAGTGAAACGCGCAGATTTCGGACAAAATTATTGAATAAATTTTGAAGTTTAACAGCAAGTTAAGCTGAAAAATTTTGAAATAATTTTGTCCGAAAGATGCGCATTGCGGTCAAAATGGCATTCGGCGACAGACCCCTTTAGTCTCCCCAACGGCAAATCTCTGCCGTGATAAGGAACTGTTACGCGATGTTTTGAAATCGGGTGATAAAAAATATAGTGGCTGCCTGTTACATGATCAAGTTCAAAACCGCGTTGTTTCAAAAACGCAATAATTTGTTTTGATGTCAACCTAGGAAGCCGCGGCATACGAAAGCGGAAGATCAAAATCAAGAAAAGTAACAAAACTCTTATCGTCGTTTGGGATTTGTTCCTTAATACTTCCGTAAACTCTTAATGTAGCCTTCTATGGCGTCTGAAATCATCTCTCGCGCTTCTTCCAATGTTTTACCGTAGGAAATACATCCTGGCAAAGACGGAACAAACACAGTAAACCCTCCCTCGGGTTCCGGACGAAAAATCAAATTATAATGGATTTTTGTTTGTTTCATAGCTTATAATACTATAACACCTTTGAAAAAATAATTCAACTTATTTTATCTTTGATTTCTTCTCCCTCCACTCCTTTATTTTCTTCGCGTGCCCGCTCAAAAGCACACTCGGCACCTTCATATCCAAAAACTCACTCGGCCGCGTGTACTGCGGATACTCCACATACATTTTGCCTTGTTCCCCTTTTGTCTTTCCACCATTTTTTGAACCTCCGCGCGCGCTTCCATGCGTTTCTTCTTTGAGCGAATCGGGATTGCCGATCACGCCCGGCACCAAACGCGCGGTCGCTTCCAGTACCGTAAGCGCCGGCAGTTCCCCGCCCGCCAATACATAGTCCCCCACGGAAACTTTTTCATCAACACATTTGTATACGCGCTCATCAAATCCTTCGTAGCGTCCGCAGATGATTACCAGCCGGTCAAGCGCGCTGAATTGTTGCGCCATTTTTTGCGTAAACTCTTTGCCCGCCGGATCCATGATAATCACTTTGATTTTTTTGTTGCGTCCAATTTTTTTCCCGCCGCGCGCCAACTTCAAATGCTCCAGACAATAATATATCGGATCAACTTTTAAAACCATGCCGGGGCCGCCGCCGTACGGGCTGTCGTCCACTTTACGATGTTTGTCTTGCGCAAACTTTCTAAAATCATAGGAGTGCACCTCCAAAGCGCCGCTTTTTCTACCGCGCTTCAAAATGCTTTCTCCGCTATATGAATCTATGATGGAAGGGAAAATGGTCAAAATATCGCAACGCATACCTTATATTGAAGTTATCATGAGTCATGAAATATCGTTAAAACAATACCATTGAGGGGACTACGAACCACGACGGCGGTGAGTTTGAGCGAAAATTCAACAAAATTTTCGTGTGCCCCGAAATGGTATTGTTTTAACGATCTTAAGAATATCATCATAACAAGCACTCAATAAAAAGTAAAATCGCCCCAACATAAGTGCGTCGGAGCGATTTTCGGTAGATAAATTTAGATGTTCAAGCTTTCAACTGCGCTCGTATCCACCGCATCATTATTTGAACTCATGGGGCGGCCGCTGTCTTGGTTGGTGCTTTCTTGATGAGCACGGCGGGAACCCTCCGGTTCATAAATCTTGAGATTGACGCGGGCGTTGCTTTTGGCACCCACAATCTTCAAGAGTGTGCGGAGCGAGCGAGCTGTCTGACCTTGGCGTCCAATGACGTATCCCATGTCCGCAGGGTTGATGTGCAACGTGATGAGCACACCGCGTTCGTCAATGATACGCTCGGTACGTACATCTTCTGGGTGGCCGACGATTGCTTTGACAACCATCTCCACAAATTCTTGATCCTGATATGACATACTCGTTACTTTTAATTAATTCTGCGACAGTCCTTTCGACGTTACTTTGCTTTTTTATATGAGCAAAGCTTCAAGTACTCTCGTGTGTATATAATACCAAAAACCGCCCCTTGGTGTCAAGATGGCGGCTTGTGGAATAGTGTATGTTTTAGGTTTGCGCGGGAGCTTCTACAGGAGTTTCTTTTTTCTTTTTCTCGGCAAGTTTTGCGGCGCGTTTGCGGCTGATTTTGATAGTCTTGTGCTTCTTGCCGGTGGTAATCAGGCCTTCATCTATCAGCATGTTGCGCACGGTTGGAGAAGCTTGCGCGCCTTTGCTCAACCAATACGCGACGCGATCTTTTTTGATGTTGATGGTCTTGGGATTGGTGCGCGGTCGGATAAACCCAAGAATTTCTTTGACCTTGCCCCATGGGTCTTTGGTCTTTTCAGACACAATCAAACGATATTCCGGCTGTTTTTTTTTGCCCACGCGCGATAAACGGATAACTAGCATATTCAATCTTGTTTTTAATTGTTATGGATTTCGGCGCATGAGAGCGCATGCTCCAAAAATGATGTGTATGATTGATGAGAAGTATAGCGTAACAATTCTTAAAAGTCAAACAACGACATCTAATTCCTTTACCACAGCATCGACTTGCTGAATTCGAGCCAGATGTCTCGTTATGTCCTGCAAATTTTTTTTAACAAGTTCTTGATACCGGTTCAAACCATCTACAAAATTGTAATGCGCTCTGTCATCCGCATTATAATATGCAATTATATTTTCTGCCAATTCTATGCAATTTTCGCTATTTATCTGCCCTTGCCATTCTCCCAATGATCGTCTTTCAGGTATATCGTCAATGCTCGGATTGTGTTGCACTAAATTCATTAATTTATTTACATTGTCTATTAATGCATTTTGCGCCGCGCGTGTCTCTGTACTTACTCCGCGCATTGAAGAGAACCATTTTCGCCATCGTTCTTTATTGATGTTTTAACTCGTTCTATTAAATCGTCATAGCTTTTAATAAACTCTTTATTATTTTTGCGTCGTCTTTGTTTTGCAATAAAATCTGCAATATTTTCTCTATTAGTGATTACTCGAAATGCCTCGTTCGTATTAGGAAGCATGTTTGTGTCTCGCCCTCCATAAAAAGAACGATATTCATCTCCTATTGCCGGCCTGCCTAATTCTTCAAAATGAGCACATATTTCCTCTTTTTTTAGTTTGATTTCTGCTTCAGCTGCGCGACGGATTGCATCCGCTCTGTTTTTTGCCCATGTCACAAATTCAGGTGAAAAACGCAAGATCCTTTTATTTGCTTCATCGCCCAATTGCGATACATTAAAAGACCCGTCATTTGCCCCCATTACCTTCATCGTATGCTCAGTCACAATTTTTTCATCAAATCTGGTTTGACATCTGACCTAAATCTTTTTTCTGTTTCATCATTTTCCATGGACCGAACAATCAGGACATTAGCGTGTGACAAAACTGAAATTTGTTCTGCTATGGCTTGTTTGCGATCTTGCAGTCCTTTTATTTTATTTTGTGTTTCTCTGTCGTTATTTGTAGGATCTATTAAAAACTCTCGTATTTTTTTCAGATCTTCATCAATTGCATTATTTTCTTGATTCAACGCTACAATGTGAGCTGTATTTTGCTCATATGTATTTAATACATCTGACACATTTTTGCCTTTTTGTTCTTGTTCTCTATCCGCTCTGCTGTACGCCTCCTATGCCTTTTTTGCTAAAAATTCGCTCACGCTTATTTCTCTTGTCATATAATATAGGACCTACGCATTTGAGACAAGTTCAAGGAAAAGCCGAGTATCGGAGCAAGCCGTAGTATACCTACGACGAGCGAGAAACGCAGGCTTTGACGAAGAAATTGGCCAAATGCGTAGGTCCTATAATAAATAATTCTTGGCTTCAAACTGGTAATGCAACGAATTGGCTCATACCTTCATCTGGTTGCTCGCACTAATGCCTTTTTCAACCTTACCATAAATGTAGGATAAATGACAATAGACGATATAAAAGCAATTATGATCAAAAACTTCCGCAAAACTATTTCTTCACCATCTTTTCCGCATCCTCCAGTTTAACAGAAAGCAACTTTGACACGCCGTCCGCGCCCATGGTTACTCCATACAGCACTTCCCCTTTAGACATGCTCGCGCGGTTGTGGGTGATCACAATAAACTGCGTGCGCGCCGAGAGCTCATCAACAATTTCAGCAAACCGCACAGAGTTGGACTCATCAAGCGCCGCGTCCACTTCATCCAACACCACAAAAGGCGAGGGATGATATGCCAAAATCGCGCAAATAAGCGCCACGCTGGTCATAGCGCGTTCACCGCCTGATAAGATATTGATATCTTTAATCCGTTTGCCCGGCGGGGTAGCTTGAATATCAAATCCCGCCAGAATCGGCTCGCCGCGCGCACCCTCGCCTTCCGCGCGTTCGCGCTCGCTTTCTTCCTCCCCCTCTCCCTCATCTTCCGCGTGCGTCTCCTCCCGCGTCATATACACCGGAATCAACTGCGCTTTGCCGCCATTGAACAACTGTTTAAAAAACGCTCCAAAATGCTCGTTGATTTGTTTGAGCGCTTCATCGCGGCGGCCTTTCAAAATTTCATCCAATTCTTTAATGGCACTTTCCGTTGCCTCCAATGTTTTTTTCAAATCTTCAATCTCGCGCGTCAAAAAATCATACCGCTCTTTTGTAGTTTTATATTCTTCCACCACCTCATCATCAATCCCGCCAATCAATTCCAATTGATGCTTAAGACGCACAATCTGCGGATGCAGATCTTCTGTGTTCATTTGCAACGCATCTTCCGGCGGTTTGAGTTTGACTTCCGCAATGGTGTTCGGCAATTCTATCTGCATTTCTTCTTCCAGTGTTTCCATGCGCGTTTCGTAGCGCGCATTTTGCACTTGCAAATTATTTAATTTTTGCTGGGCATGAAACACTTGTTCGCGCGCGCTTTGGAGCGTGCGTTGAAGATCAAAAAATTGGCTTTTTTTATGCGCTTCTGACTGGCTCAACGCCTGCATGGAGGCGTGCACTTCTTTCAAACGCGCGTCTGCCGCGCTCACCGCTTGCTCGGTCTTGGCAAGCGCATCCGACAATTCTTTGGAAACTTCATTTTTTTGCGGCGCTACACGTTCTGTCGGCTCTTTAAGCGCTCGCAACAAGGCGCGTGTAGACTCAACCACAGCGCGGATCAAATCCAAGACCTGTTTTAATTCTTCTTTGGTATGCGCGTTTCCCGCATGCTCCAAAAGCTTATCCTGCTGAGCGGAAATTGCGCCAAGCCGTTCAACAATTATCGGCGTAGGAAGGGTTTCTATATGTTTTCGCGCCTCGCCGCGCACACGTTCAATTTCTATGCGGCTTCGCAATTTCATATGCTCCTCCTGCAAACTGCTCCGCTCGCGCACAATTTCTTCATATGCTTTTTGAAGCGCTATTAATTCATCGCTTTGCGTAGTCGCCTTTTCCAAACTATGCAATTCAGATAACACTTTTTGTTCCGCCACCTGGGCGAGTGCGAGTGTTTCTTGTATGCGCGCGCTTTCTGTCCGTTCCGTTTCCAAATGCGCACGAAGCTCATGCCACAGCTTGCCGTAATATTTTTTTTGCAATCCCAGCAACTCACCCGCGACAACCTCGCGTTCCTCCAATTTCTTTACCTGCCGCCCCAAAGACTTCACACGCGGCTCAATCTCACGCACGAGCCCTTCTGCCTGAGCAATATTCTCCCGCACGCTTATAAGTTTGTGCACGGCGTGAGAGCGTTTAATTTGAAATTCTTTAATCCCCGCCGCTTCATCAAAAAATTCTTTGCGTTCCGTAATCGACGCGAGCAAAATGGCGTCTATCATCCCCTGCCCTATTACCGTATAGGATTTTTGTCCAAAATGCGCGCGCGCCAAAAGCAAAGCGATGTCTTGCAAACGCGCGGTGCGGCTATTTACCAGATACTCACTCTCCCCATCGCGGTACAACCGGCGCGCGATCACTATCTCCGTGAGTTCTATGTCATTATCATGGTCGCTATTATTCAAAACGAGCATCACTTCCGCAAACCCAAGCCGCGCGCGGCTGTCTGAACCTGCAAAAATGACATCCTCACCTTTTTTACCGCGCAACACCTTCATTGACTGCTCACCCAAAACCCAACGGATAGCATCAGCCACATTTGATTTTCCCGAGCCGTTGGGACCGACAATCGCGGTAATGCCTTTGTGTCCCGCGCGCGGCGGCAAAAACTTCAAGACCGTCTTTTGGGCAAAAGATTTAAATCCCTGAATTTCAACGCGTTCTAAATACATATATATGCTAAATCTCCCACACATTTGTAACTGCCCTATCATGAATACTCCTCATATCGGTATCAAAAGAGGCAATCTCAAGCGGTATCAAAGGATAATGTTCAAAAAATATTTTGTATTTGCTTGGTTGAAATTGTTCAGGATTAACCTTCACTTCCAACGCACGCCTTTCATTCACAATAAAATCTACTTCATTTTTTGAAACGGTGCGCCAAAATTTAATATGGTCTTCTTCATTGTTCTCTATCAATTGACGAAACACCGCGTTCTCCAGCAAACCTCCTTTATCTTCACGCATCTCAAAAGCATTGAAATTATTAACAAAAAAATTACGCAAGCCAATGTCATAAAAATATACTTTTGGCATCTTTGTCAATTCCTTGCGCATATTTTTAAAAAAAGGCCTCACCAAAGAAATATGAAATGATTGTTGCATACTATACAAATAATTCTCTATAGCGCTCACCGAGACATTCAATATGTTAGAAAGTTCAGAAATATTAACCAACCCCCCTATACCGGACGCCAATAATTTAAAAAGTCTGTAAAAAATCTCGTCTTGGCGAATATGAGCGTCAAAAACATCTTTCTTGATATATGAATATGCTATTTCTTGCAAAATATCCTCTTTTTCCGCCAATGAAGCGAGTGCGACGCGCGGATACCCGCCATAAATAATATATTCCCGATACAAATTGCGTATCCGTTCAAAGTCCGATAACGAAGTGTGTGTAAATTCTTTTTTTGCGAGCGTTGGTTCATCTTTAAAACGCAAAAATTCACGAAAAGAAAGCGTATGAATATGAAAAATTTTTTTTCTTCCTGCTAAAGAATCTTTAAACTTTTTATCTAAATAAAAAGCCGAAGATCCTGAAACTATCAGTTTAATTGAATCCTTGTATTCATCAAAAAAATATTTCAAGAAATGCGATGGGTCGTATAGATATTGCACTTCATCCACAAACACATACGACTTCCTTTTGAGATCAAAGGTAAAAATTTTAAAAAGATTTTTAGGAGACTCATTTAATAATTTGAAATAATCAGGATCCTCAAGGTTTACAAAATATGTCTTCTCTTCCTGTCCATCAAGATATGATTGAAGTTGTTTAAGAATAGTGGTCTTGCCTGACTGCCTTGAACCAATAAAAAGAAAAACTTCAAGCTCTGTAAGCCTGTTTCTCACATTGTCAGTAATATCCCTTATAATACTCATATAAATGTATTTTATCGGATATTTTTCATTTGTCAAGTATTTTTTATCCACAGATTAAAAAAACCGCATGGGTTGAATGCGGAGGTTGGAAAGTATGGTTGGGTTGTTTTCAAAGAACAACATTGAGCGTGAAGTAGACCCCTCAATGTTTGGATGTATCCTTGTGTCCTGGCATCGTCGGACCACGATCGTTGCTTGGGACGGCGCGCAATGCTCGCGGTGTTGGAAGTCCACTTCTACTTGGGTGTGGATCTGCTTCCTCTGCTATCCACGGCGCTATGGGCTGTCTTCTTTCCGGCAAATCGCCGGCAAAAGTCCGTATGTTCTCCTCTGGACGCTTGAGCGAACTCACGTAGTAGAGGAGCGCCGCAGACACGAAGGACATGCCAATCGTCACCCCAACGACGAACATCGTTAACCTGCCTTCCTTCATGTAGTCGCGTACACTCCCCATTGTTGGAGTGAGTGTTACGAGCATAAAGGACAAACAAGCGATCATGATGAGAAGACTCGCCACAAAGACAATGGTGAATGCCGCTACTATGTCTTTGTGCATTTTTTGAACGGTCATGAGGAACCTCTCTTGGATGCGCGCGTACCATGAGCGGCACGCCATCCCGCGGCTCCAAGCAGTCATTTCGGGATATTTTTAGCCTATCATACCGCATCACCTTTGACAAATCTTTGCCGCTAGCATATACTGCTTTATTCCTCTATGCACCATACCGCACAACAAATCAATTCCGCGCTTAAACAAGCCGAACATGTCCTCATCATTTCGCACAAAAATCCTGACGGCGACACCCTCTCTTCAGCATGCGCGCTCATGCAATATCTCCGTACCATTGAAATAACGCATACCGCATTTTGCGCCACCGCCATTAACCCGCTCATGCGATTTTTGCCGCACATTGAATATTTTGTGACGGACCACGCGCTCTTTGAACGGATGCAGTTTGACACCATTGTTGTCTTGGACTCTGGCGATCTTGCATACGCCGGCGTGGCGCATTTGCTTTCCGCGCTTTCCTATGAGCCAACCATCATCAACATTGACCATCATATTACCAACACGCGTTATGGAAATCATAATTTAGTAATTCCGGATGCGGCATCCACTACAGAAGTGTTATATCGTTTTTTCAAAGCCAACCATATCGCGCTTGATACGCATATTGCCACCTGTCTTATGACCGGACTTATTACCGACACGGATCATTTTTCAAACCCGGCAACGAGCGCCTCGGCCTTGCAAACAGGCGCGGATCTCTTGCGCGCGGGGGCAAACCTCAATCTCATTCGCGGCTGGACATTGCGCAATCATTCCATAAAAAGTTTGAAATTGTGGGGGCGTGTTTTCTCACGGCTCACCAAAAATCCGGAGCATGATATGGCCTACACAGTTATCACACTGGAAGACCAAAAAGAATTCAGCATCACCGACAAAGACATGGAGGGTATCGCGAATTTTCTCAACACGATCGGCGAGGCAAAAATTGCCCTTCTTCTGAAAGAACAAGAAAATGGCACGATCAAGGGGAGCTTCCGCACCACGGCCGATGAGGTAGATGTTGCCGCGCTCGCAAAAAGTTTGGGCGGCGGCGGACACAAAAAAGCCGCGGGGTTTACAGTTCCCGGACGCTTAGAAGAATCCTCGACAGGCTGGCGTATAGTCTAATTTCAAACATCGTGTTATACTATTAATTACTTAAACCCTTATGTAATATGACTGAAACACAAAACAATTCAACCGAACTTCAATCACAGTTTCTAATCCCCACCGTCATTGAAAAAACATCCTATGGCGAACGCGCGTATGATATTTATTCGCGCCTGCTCAAAGACCGTATCATTTTTCTCGGTACGCCCATAGACGACCATGTAGCAAACACCATGATTGCGCAACTGCTTTTCTTGGAAAGCCAAGACAATACCAAAGATATCAAAGTCTATATCAACAGCCCGGGAGGGTCCGTAACCGCTGGCATGGCAATTTATGACACCATGCAATACATTAAGCCAGATGTTTCTACCATTTGTATCGGCATGTCCGCGTCTATGGGCGCGGTGCTGTTAGCGGCAGGCGCCAAAGACAAACGATTTATCTTGCCTAACGCCGAGGTGATGATTCACCAAGTAATGGGCGGCGCGGAAGGCCAAGCGGTTGATATTAAAATTCGCGCGGAGCACATACTCAAAATGAAAGATCGCTTAAACAACATCCTCGCAAAACATACTAGTCAGCCGGTAGAAAAAGTGGAGAAAGATTCTGACCGCGATTATTTTATGTCGCCAGAAGAAGCGCTGGCATACGGGATTGTGGATAAGATTATTAAGAACTAGAGAGATTGATGTAATATTTGTTGTTTACGAAATATCGTTGAGGCAAAACCATTGAGGGGATTGCGGAGCTGCGGCGGCGGCGAGCTGGAGCAAAAATCCTTCAGGGATTTTATGCATGCCTTGAGATGATATTGCCTAGAAGAGACATCTCGTAATTATTGAAGTTGTAACAAAAAAATGGCTTAACAAAGCCATTTTTATATCCTTCATTGACGCCAAACTTGACAAACAAGCTTAAATGTGCTATAGTTAGTTGTTGCTCACATCTTTACAAACCAACCACACCTATTTTGGGAGGGATAGGAATCCGCATTCACGACAAGCATGGGGATTTGTCGAAGGACCTATCTGGTCCTCGCGACTCGATCTCTCCTTTGACAAATCTTCTTGAATGCGGATTTTTATCCAGCTCAAACGCGTGCCTTGTGCGCGCGGCATCACGGACCCTTTACGTCATCAGCAGTAGGGTCTTTTTGTTTTTCAACGCCGACAAGACAGACCTCGCCCCATGGCTTGTATCGGCTAAAAAACGAACGTTTATTAATACGCCCATCCACGTAAGTAATGGAATAAATAAATACAGCATCAGCTCCCGAATGCGCTTTCTCGGTGCATTTCTTTTTACCCACTGGAATATCTGCGGTTTCAATTAATTTTGAAACAGGCGGCGGCACAATGTTGTAAATGCGTGAATCGCTTTGCCACGCGGTGCGGCCATCTTTCGTTCCCCATAGCTCCACAGTAATCGCATCTCCGGAAACGCGCGTCTGGATTAAAATATAATGAGCGGTATCATTTAGAAATTTAAAATCCGGTTTTGGTGAATAAATCGTCGCGTCTTTGCCTGCCGGTTCATAATATGATACACGATATGCGTGGCTACTGCGTTCGGTTACCGGCAATCCGGCATCCAAAACCGCGCGGAAAACAGTGGTACTCACCTGACACAACCCTCCTCCAAATTCCGGAGTGGTTTTATTTTCTTTAATAACCAATTCCGGAAGATACCCCGTTGTTTTATCTATTGTGCCAAGCGCTTTGACCACAGAAAATTCTTTACCCGGAGCAATCAACAACCCATTGAGGCTCGCGGCGCCTACCGCGATATTGGAACGGCGGTTCTTGGGACTTCCTGCAAAACGGGTTGTTGCGGCTCCAAGTAATTCTTTAATCCCCAAATCATCGGCGCGCAACGCGTCAATCGTAGGTTTTTGCGTAATTGTTTTTATTTCAATAACACGCTCGCCGCGCGTAAAAATCGCTTGCTCAATGCGTGCGAGCGTATCAGGCATATCAATCGTACGCCCTTCGCGCGGAGTTTGAAATTCTTTTACACGACCATCAACTATGATAAAACGAGATTCTTGCACCGACTGTTCAAAAGTAGCAATAAACGGCGCGAGTGTCACGCGTGCCTTATCTTCACGTAATACGGGGACCACCTTACCATCTTTCAATGCGATACCAAACCACTCCGCATATTGAACAGGCTTGATTACCCTTTGTGTTTCATTATGCCGCACGGTAATATCCCCGCTTTCAAGCAAATCAAGGATTGATGGTGTAACTTCTTGCGCTTGGCGCGGAGTAATCCGCGGAGATACGGTTTCAAGTTTAAGTGTTACCGGACTATAATCAAATTGTGCCAAATGACGCGCAAACACTCGTGCCGCGTCCGCATAATCAAACATCACACCTGGTTTTCCGGAATTAATGTTCACTTGAGACTTTCCCGCGCCATTCAAAGAAACAGTGAGTGTTGTTTCTTCAAACTTTGTTTCAAATTTTCGAAAACGGCCGCGTAAAAATTCTTGCACGCGGGCACTATCAACCTTGACCTCCAAAGGAACTGATTTCCCCACCAAACGAGCGGCCACTCGTTGCCACACGCGCGTTCCCCATGGCCCCGTGCGTCCAAACGATACAGCCGCATCCACAGCTCTTTCGGGCGCGTATTTAAAAATCGTTACTGACAGCTCTGAGTTGGTTGCGGAATCTATAGAGCTTGATAATTCGGCGCTGACATCCCCAAATCGAAATACAATTCCTCTTTCTTCCATAGCCGCGGTCTGTGTGGAAAGAATCTGTGTTGCTTGTTCTGGCGTCATACCGCTTACATCAAAAGGACCAATAGAAACACCGCGCGCGATAGTGCCCTCCGAAGTTTTCGTAAGAAACGCCAACACGCCTCCGAGCGCAAAACCAAACAAAAACACCAGAGCAAACGCGCCCCATAATATTTTTTTTAAACGTTTCAATCGTTCTATGAATTCTATGGACATCACACTATGAAACCGCACGTAAAATTTTCAAATTTGACAATATCGTTTGACTTGGAGCAAAAATACTTTTTTATTTAAGAGGAATGTAAAATGTCGTTCAATAAATCCTTTGCTTCATGCACACGCGCCTCGGTGCCGACAGTTTGGCGTTCGCAAGTTACGCGTATCTGTTCCCCCTCCGTTGCGTCATCCGGCATATACGCAAGCGGAATGTTAAATGTCTCTCCAGCTCCCAACTCCAACACCGCATGATTTTCTTCTATGCGGTCAATGGTTGCGTTGAATACTCGCCTATGCGGCGCGCCTGTAGGTGGCATATTAATCTTCTATCACTTTTAATGGCACTTTAATCTGCGGCGATGCTTTGGGAATGCGGATGGTGAGCACGCCATTTTTGAGCGTTGCGCGAGCGGAGACTGTCAACACATCAACCGGCAACACAATGGTGCGGGAAAAAGATCCCCAAAAACATTCGCGATAAAAATAATCATCCTGTTTGATTTCTTGTTCATGATGGCGTTTCCCCCTGATGGTAAGCAAATCATTAAAAATGTTGATGGAAATGTCTTCTGGACGCGCGCCGGCAATGGTGGCCATTATGACCAATTCTTTATCATTTTGCGCCACATCAACCGCCAATTGCCCCTCATCCGCGCCCAGCTGCAACGCGCCGCTTTCGTCCGCGCCAATTTTTTTTATTTGTTTGACACGCTCAAGCAAGCCGGAAAAAAATTTGTCCGACGGAGCAGTTTTGACCGGCACGCCGGTGGTAATATTCTTTTTTGAAGTAGCCATAGATGCATTTTACTCTCTATACTATATCACACCTCAACATTTCCTGACTATAGCCATGGGAGTTTGTTCTTTTGATTGGCCAAGCGGGTTATCTTTAAAAACTTTTTTTATCCACGCGGCATCCGGCGCGCCGCGCGATCGCCCCAGCACGGCAACTCCCAAATCATTCGCATCAATAATTGCCGCCTCAACGCCGGCAATTTTTTTGAGCGCGCGCGCCGCGCCTGCAGGATCCCGCGGGCCTAATTTTGCATATCTATTAAAAGGCGGCAGAGTGTAGTCGCACGGACCGTCTATGGCATTGATGTTCTTTCCCACTACTTTATAAAACACGCCGCGCAATCCGAACGGCTTGGTGAGCGCGGAACACAATGCCGCAAACAGCAGGCGCGCGATACCTGCCTCGCGCACCGCAAGCTCCATTGTCCACGGGCTTCTCAACCCAATGCCATAAGGAGATTTGTGCACAAATCTTACCAACACGCGCGCTATGAATGATGGTTTAATCTGATCTATGGGCCACGCGCGGCCTTGCATAATGGCAACGATTCGCTCGCTAACGCATAACACATCTCCTGCTCTCAAATGCGGTTTCGCATACCTTGCAATGACTTTTTCCAAGGTATCAGACACCGTAATCACATGCGTTTTTATGGGCAAACGCGTAAAACACGATCCTTCAACCATTATTTGCGCCTGTTTCCCGTGGTTTGGTTTGAGTTCTTGCATATGGACATCACACTATGGGTCTGTCGTCGAATGCGCTTTTGTAACGAAATACGCATAGTTCGAGACAGAATTGTTGAGTAAATTTTGAGGTCTATGGACATAATCTTATGAAACCGCGCTCCATAATCCATTATTGCGTTGATTTGCTTGTGTTTCA
>JACRFU010000035.1 GCA_016212585.1 Candidatus Magasanikiibacteriota bacterium
AAACACAAGCAAATCAACGCAATAATGGATTATGGAGCGCGGTTTCATAAGATTATGTCCATAGACCTCAAAATTTATTCAACAATTCTGTCTCGAACTATGCGTATTTCGTTACAAAAGCGCATTCGGCGACAGACCCATCATGAGTAAGCGCGGTATTTTTGATGTTACCTATAAGTTATGTTTTTAAACGATAACGAAAAACGGGATATTCTCAAATATATAGAAGCAGGCAAGCCATTGCCGGAAAAATATCGTTTTCTGCTTTTTGCCGACAAGCAAGAAGTTGAGCTTGTTTGGAATGGGAAAACCAGCGAGGTGACGAATGTTGTTTTGCCTTTTCAGGTTATTGAGCAGGTTGATGAGCCAAGGAGTGAAAAAGAGGTTAAGCTTCAGCAGGCATTGTTTGATGTTGATCCTCGCGGGCGACAGATCAAAGGATGGACGAACAAGCTCATTTGGGGCGACAATAAATTGATTCTTTCGTCTTTGAAAAATGGTCCGTTGCGGCAAGAAATTCAAGAGCAGGGCGGTATAAAATTGATTTATATTGACCCGCCGTTTGATGTCGGCGCGGATTTTTCAATGAACATTGAAATTGGCGAGGAGGAGTTTACCAAAAAGCCGGGAGTGCTAGAGGAGTTGGCGTACCGCGACACTTGGGGCAAAGGCGCGGATAGTTTTATTGCGATGATTTATGAGCGGCTTTCTTTGATGCGCGATTTGCTTGCGGAGGATGGGAGTATTTATGTTCATTGTGATTGGAGGGTAAATAGTTATATGAGGCTTATCTTGGACGAGATATTTGGCAAGAATAATTTTAGAAATGAAATATCTTGGAAAAAATCTCAAGGAGCTAGGGGTGTTTCTGCTGGTCTCAAAAATTATATTAGGCTACAAGACAGCATTTTGTTTTATTCCAAGAGTGAAGGCAATATATATAACAATCAAAAGGTGCCTTATGCAGAGGCGACTTTGAACATGTTTAAATATGAGGATAATGGTGGAAGATTTAGATTAAATATTTTAAGAAATTATTCTGAAAGCTCAATTATCGCCATGGAAAGAGAAGGCCGCATCTATACAGACGAAAAAGGCAAGAAGCACTTAAAACAATATCTTGATGGAAATTCTGGAGTTTCATTACCTGATATTTGGACTGATGTACCGACGCTTGGCGCAACTGGCCGTGAAAATGTAGAGTATCCAACACAAAAACCAGAAGCATTATTGGAAAGAATCATTAAAGCCTCTTCAAACGAAGAAGATATTGTTGCCGACTTTTTTGGTGGCTCCGGTACAACACTCGCAGTAGCTGAAAAACTGGGGCGAAAATGGATTGGTTCTGACCTTGGCAAGTTTTCAATTCACACCACCAGAAAACGGATGATTGGCGTTCAGCGAGAATTGGCAAAAGCTGGAAAAGATTTTCGCGCGTTTGAAATTTTGAATCTCGGCAAATACGAACGGCAGCTGTTTGTCGGTATCAACCCGAACCTGCGCGAAGAAGATAAGCAAAAACAAATCACTCAAAAAGAAAAAGATTTTGTCGCACTTATACTTTCTGCTTACAAAGCCGAAGGTTTTGACGGCTTCAAAACATTTCACGGCAAGAAAAATTCTCGGCTGGTAGCCATTGGGCCGATTAATCTGCCGGTTTCGCGATTGTTCGTTGACGCAGTAATAACGGAATCGGTAGAAAAGTAGATTACCAAAGTTGATGTTTTGGCTTTTGAGTTTGAGATGGGACTATTTCCCAACATTCAGGAAGAAGCCAAGGACAAAGGCGTTGATCTTGTACTCAAATATATTCCTCGCGATGTATTTGATAAGCGCGCGATTGAGAAAAATCAGGTGGTATTCCATGATGTGAGTTACATTGAAGTAAAACCGATTGTAAAAAAAGGAATGGTTTCTGTTGAGTTGACCGATTTTTCCGTGTTTTACAATCAGGATTCAATCAAAGAAGTGGAAGAAAGTTTGAAAGCAGGAGGTAAAAAGCTGGTGGTTGAAAACGGTCAAATCATAAAAATTGCCAAGGACAAAAATGATATTATCACTCGCGAAGTGCTGACGAAAAAATGGACTGATTGGATTGATTATTGGGCGGTTGATTTTAATTTTGGGAGCAAGAGAGAGATTGTGTGTGTACTAAAAAAAGAAACTGCGCAGATAAAATTGGATGGTTCAATTGATGCGCTACAGACGAATTTATTGGAATACGATGAAGTTTGGACTGGTGATTATGTGTTTGAAAATGAGTGGCAAGATTTCCGCACCAAAAAAAACGTGAGCTTGTGTTGCAAACGCCGCCAGTGGAAGCTGGAAAAGGCAAACGGAAAATTGCCATCAAGGTCGTGGATATTTTCGGCAACGACACGATGAAAATAATTGAGATAACCGTATGAAAACGATCCGTATTTATTCTGACGAAAGCAGACACAAAAACGAGAGATTTTTGCTTCTCGGCGGTATTTGGGTTGAAGAGGAAAATATGCCAGTGATCGAAAATAGCATCAAGGCTTTAAGAAACAAATATGGGTATATAAATACTAAAGGCGAACACATAGATTTTCTCGGTGAGTTTAAGTGGACAAAAGTTTCATATAAATATCTCGCTGTTTATAAGGAATTGGCAGATTTATTTTTTGAGTGGATAGACAAAGACATAATACGATCTTGCGTGATGTTAGTGGACACGCAAAATCCACTCGTGGTAAGTCAAAGCAATATTAAAAAAGAGGGTTATTTCAAATTGCTTTATCAGCTGTATTTTCATAATTCGCGTATCCCAGCTACCTATAAGATATTCCCAGACCGCATTACAAATCCTACTCAGCACAATGTAAATTTTGAAACGTTGGATAAATGTCTTGAGGTGGCATTTCAGAAAAAATTTACGCCACTACTCAACCCAAGTGAACATCCGGGCCTTAGGGGATTTATAAACAATGTTACGCCGGTGGATTCAAAGAAGTCCTCATGTATTCAACTCATTGATGTCATAATGGGGGCGTTGGGATATCTGCAAAATGGATTATTTCGCAAAGAAGACGCAAAAAAGGCGAAGGTCGAACTTATGAAATATATTTTTGAAAAAATAACGTTATCAGGGGCGATTAAAGTTTCTGGGAAATCTTATTATGTGGCCAAATCAACTAAGTTTAACATATGGCTTTTCCGCCCAAACAACAAAAAAACTCCTCAATGAAGAGCTGTTTTTGTGGAGTCCTGGGAGCTGGGTCAATGCCCGGTGCGACATAAGTCGCAGGAGACGTCACCCAGTAACTCCATTTACAGTATACCTAGCGCTAGGTAAAAAATCAATAGTTATCCACATACTCCTCAATTTATGGCACTTCATAAACAATTCCCACAATCACCATACGAAATCCTTGATCCTGCAATCAGGTGGTTTCCGGCTGATGAGAATTTGCGTGAAAAAGGATATGAAAAACTGCTTCCCCCGCTTGTTGCCGAGCTTCGCAAAAAAGTGAGGGATTGGCGGCTATTCGGTTATGACGGCGCAAGCGAAACAAGCAAAACATTGCTCAAGTGGTGGTTTTTAACTGATCATCCGACAGAAACTTCAAACGGCGAGATATTTCTTTTTCAATACTACTTTGCCCAGCGCGAGGCAGTGGAAACAATCATTTGGCTGTATGAAATTGCCAAAGCGCGGGATAAATATAATCTCATTCGTTTTGATAGTTCGGGGGCGGTGTCTGCTGGAATGTTCAATGAAACATGGACGCGCTATATAGTGAAAATGGCAACTGGCAGCGGAAAAACAAAAGTGTTGAGTTTGGTTTTGGCATGGTGCTATTATCATAAACTGTATGAGGATGATTCGCAGTTGGCGCGCAATTTTTTGGTTATTACGCCAAACATTATCGTGCTTGATCGTATCCGCGCCGATTTTGATGGACTCAAAATATTTTTTGGGGATCCTGTTCTCCCCGATAATGGCCATCAAGGCCGAAATTGGCGCGATGATTTTCAAATGACGCTTCATATTCAGGACGAAATTGGTACCGTTCGAAAAACAGGCAATATCTTTCTTACAAACATTCACCGCGTCTATGAGGGAGCGACAGAATCCGCAAGTTTCGGCGATCCCGATACAACTGATTACTTTCTTGGAAAGCAACCAGTTGGCGCGACGAACGAATCAAAACTTGATCTTGGGGATATTGTTCGCAATGTTGACGAACTCATTGTGCTAAACGATGAAGCTCATCATATTCACGATCCGCGCTTGGCGTGGTTTAAAGCCATTGAGGATATTCATAATCGGCTTAAGATGAAAGGCGGCCAACTTGCTTTGCAGGTTGATGTAACGGCTACGCCGAAACACAATAATGGTTCAATTTTTGTGCAAACAATAAGTGATTATCCGCTCGTTGAAGCAATTCATCAAAATGTGGTTAAGCATCCTGTTTTACCGGATTCTGCTAGTCGTGCAAAATTACAGGAACACACAAGCACGAAATATACTGAGAAATATAAAGATTATCTTCATCTTGGTTTCCTTGAATGGAAAAAAGTGTATGATGTGCACACTAAGCTCGGCAAAAAAGCAGTTTTGTTTGTAATGACAGACGATACAAAAAATTGCGATGAGGTGGCGGAATATCTTGAAAACACCTATGCGGAATTAAAAGATGCAGTATTAGTAATTCACACCAAAGACAACGGAGAAATTTCGGAAAGCGTAACTGGTAAGAAAGAGGAGGAACTAAAAATATTGCGTAAAGCGGCTAATGAGATTGATCGGCTTGATAGTCCGTACAAAGCGATTGTTTCGGTGCTTATGCTCAAAGAGGGGTGGGATGTTCGTAATGTAACAACTATTGTCGGCCTACGGGCTTATGTCGCGCAAAGCAATATTCTGCCTGAACAGACGCTTGGTCGAGGTTTGCGCCGCATGTATCGCGATCCTGCCTTGCCGGAGCTTGTTAGCGTTGTAGGCACTGACGCATTTATGGATTTTGTGGAGTCTATCAAAAGCGAGGGCGTTGAGCTTGAACACCAAAAGATGGGTGAGGGTTCTGCCCCCAAGAGTCCGCTTGTGGTTGAAATTGATCGCGAGAATACGAAAAAGGATATTGAGAAAATGGATATTCAAATTCCGATTTTGACTCCTCGTATTTATCGCGAGTATAAAAATTTGTCAGGGCTTGACGTGGCAAAATTCGGCCACAAGAAAATTGCGCTTAAGGAATTTTCGGAAGCAGAAAAACGAGAGATTGTTTTTCGCGATATTGCGAGTGGAGATATTACCCATAAAACCGAGCTTGATAGTAATTTTGTTCCTAATTATCAGAGCGTAATTGGATACTTTACGCAGGTTATTATGAAAGAACTCCGGCTTGTTTCCGGTTATGACATACTGTACGGCAGGGTTAAGGAGTTTATTCAAGGATATTTATTTAATACACGGATTGATCTTGATAATCTCAACTCACTTCGCAATCTATCCGAAATAGAAGCTTCGCGAACAATCTTTGAAACATTCAAAAAAGAAATCAACGCGCTCACTGTTTTGGATAAGGGCGAGGCGGAAATTCGCGACTATATCAAAATCAGCAAAAGTCGTCCATTCGTGGTCAAAGATCAAGGTTATATTGTGCCGAAGAAAAGTATTTTCAACAAAATTATTGGCGACAGTCATTTTGAATTGGAGTTCACGGGCTTTCTTGAAAATTGTGAGGATATCATCTCATATGTCAAAAATTATTTTGCTGTTAATTTTAGGATTGATTATAAAAATGCAATAGGGGAGATTTCTAACTATTACCCGGATTTTATTGTGAAGGTACACCCTGAAGAATATTATATTATTGAGACCAAGGGGCGAGAGGATTTAGACAATATTGAAAAAATTAAACGGCTGGTTCAATGGTGTGTGGATGTAAATGCGAGACAAAATGACGCTGTTTACAAAATGCTTTATATCAGACAGGAAGAATGGGAATCTCAACAACAGAAACCGCACAATTTTCAAGAAATTATTAGGATTTGGATTAATTAAGGTGAACAAATTTTTAGTGGTTTTATGCTCCAAATCTATACAGGCAATGGAAAGGGTAAGACAACTGCCTCGTTGGGGTTGGCGATCCGGGCAGTGGGAGCGGGGAAGCGTGTTGGTATAATCTATTTTGATAAAGGCGGAGAAACGCACTACAGCGAGCGCGCGGTTCTGCGCGAGCGGTTTGCCGGAGAAATTACGATTGTGCCAACAGGTCTTGACCGTATTGATCCTGTTACCAATGAGTTTCGTTTTGGCGTGACGGAAGCAGACAGACAAGAAGCGCATCGCGGATTGCAAATGGCGCGCGAGTGGATTGCGTCTCAACAATTTGATTTGATTATTTTAGATGAAATAAACAGCACCGTCGCGCTGGGGATGCTCACGATTGAAGAAGTATTAGCGGTGGTGCGCGCGCGGCCAAGCGAGCTTGAGTTGGTCTTGACAGGCAGAGACGCGCCTGAAGCGTTTACTGAATTGGCGGACCTGTTTACGGAAATGACACTTGTCAAACATTATTTTTACGATTCCGTCCCTGCGCGCGCTGGGTTTGATTATTAGTTATCCGTATGCTATGGAATGGATTCAATTATCCGGATGCGCGATTATAAAAGATGAGAAACTTTTGTTGCTGTGGAGGGGAAAACAAGGTCATTATGGGTTTCCAGGTGGAAAAGTTAATGTTGAAGTTTTTTGTAAGAAATATGTTCAAGGTAATTGAGTTAGCCATTAATCAAAACACCTCGCGTGCATGCGAGGTGTTTTTAGATTTGAAAAGAGCGCGTTATTTTTTTTTAGTATTTTTTGCAAGCGTACGCAAACAACGCGTACACACTTTTGTGGAAACGCCTTTGACGGTTTTATTTTGCAAATTGATGTGTACGCGCCGTTTGGTTTGAATGTTTGAGTGACTGCGTGAGGCGCCGCGCGAGGACCCGCGTCCGCACAGTTCACAGCGTCGTGCTGAAGCCATAGATATGATACTTGAAAAACGAGTTAAATAAGAGTAGTATAAGAATATCATTCTTTTTTAATACTGTCAATATGAATTTGCTTTCACTGGTTTTTTATTTTATTATCATTGTCCCTTCGTCTATTATCCATGAATATATGCACGGATGGGTGGCGAACCAGCTGGGAGATCCCACTGCCAAGTACGCGGGGCGGTTATCGCTTGATCCGCGCGTGCATATAGATAAATGGGGCACTATCATTATGCCGATTATTTTGTTTGTGCTCTCCGGCGGATCGTTTATGTTTGCGTATGCCAAACCGGTGCCGTTTAATCCGTACAATTTGAGAAATGGCAAATGGGGGCCGGCAATGGTGGGCGCGGCAGGACCACTTGCAAACCTGGCCGTGGCTGCGGTGTTTGGCATATTCATACGGTTTTTTCCATACGCCGCCATTTCCAACATGCTCTCGATTATAGTATATGCCAATGTCATGCTTGCCATATTTAATTTGGTGCCCATACCTCCCTTGGACGGTTCAAAAATTTTATATGCCCTGCTTCCACCTTCAATGGATAATGTGCGCGCGTTTCTTGACCGCTACGGATTTTTTATCTTGCTTTTCTTTATTTTTTACGCCTTCCAAGTTATCTCGCCGATAATCCAATGGGTTTTTACGCTTTTGGTGGGCGGGAGAGTGGTGTTTTGAGTAAAATATGAGCAAAAAAGACGTTACTCTTAAAAAAATAGAAAAAGAAATTGCGGAGGCTAGAGAAGATGTTAAAAAAGGGCGAGTTTTTACCGCTCAACAAATAAGAAGAAAATTAAGAATTTCTTATGAGCCTCTTGAGATTCGTTGCGCGGTATGATAGTATGCCATTTAGTATCTTATTTTTTACCTTAAGGGTCTGCCGCTGAATGCGCTTTTGCAGTGAAACGCGCAGATTTCGAGACAAAATTATTGAATAAATTTTGAGGTTTAATGGTAAATTAAGCTGAAAAATTTTGAAATAATTTTGTCCGAAAGATGCGCGTTGTAACCAAAATGGCATTCGGCGGCAGACCCTAAACAACCATGAAATCGCCTCTTTCCAGCATGCATGAATGGATCAACCGCCGCAATAGGTCTTCTCTCACTCCGCAAAGCGGCGTGAAGTTATTTTTTTTGGAGCTTGTTAAGGTAGGCATATTTACCATTGTTACCATTTTTGTCGTGCGCACATTTTTGTTTAAGCCGTTTTATGTGCGCGGCGCGAGCATGGAAACCAATTTTTTTGACCATGAATATCTTATTATTGATGAAGTGAGTTATCGGCTCAACGAGCCAAAGCGCGGAGATGTAATTGTGTTCCGCTACCCCAATGATCCGTCCCAATATTTTTTGAAACGCGTCATTGGATTGCCTGGTGAGACTATCATGGTGAGAAATGGACGAGTAATTGTCATCAATAAAGATTTTCAAAATGGCATTGTGTTGAACGAGGGGTATTTGCGTCCGAGCTTGCGTACGCCTGGTGATATCTCCGCCACCATGAAAACGGGACAGTATTTTGTAATGGGAGACAATCGCCCCGCAAGCTGGGACTCGCGCGGGTTTGGCCCCATAAGCGGAAGCGCGATTGTGGGTCGCGTGTGGGTCCGCGGCTGGCCGTTTGATCGCGCGCAAGCGTTTTCAACACCGCAGTATCAATTAACAAAATAGTTTTTTATAAGGTAATGCCTCTATGCCAAAAATTTCCAAAACAAAAAGCGCGCCCAAGCTGGCGCACAAGACCCATGAAGCACCGCATGTTCAAGAAGATGCAGGCGCCAAAAAGCATCCGCGAACGCCGCAGTTAGTGCGAGGAATGAAAGATATTCTGCCCTATGAAACGCCGTGGTGGGATCTTTTGTACGCGCGCGTAGCGGATATTGGTGTCTCATACGGTTTTGAAAGAATTGAAACGCCTGTGGTGGAAGAAACCGCGCTTTTTGCGCGCTCCATTGGCAAGGATACCGATATTGTAGAAAAAGAAATGTACGCTATCACGGATACTGAAGGAGAAAAATTGGTTTTGCGTCCAGAGAATACCGCTTCTATTGTACGCGCGTATATCAATCATGGCATGCTCAATCTTACCCAGCCAGTGAAATTGTGGTATTGGGGGCCAATGTTCCGCCATGAGCGCCCGCAGTCCGGCAGATACCGCCAGTTTCATCAATTTGGATTTGAAGTTTTAGGCGATGAGTCGCCGATTGTGGACGCGGAACTTATTTTGATTGCGTATAATGTGTATAAGAATTTAGGTATTAACACCTCTATACAGATCAATAGCATTGGTTGCGGAAAGTGCCGCGGCGCGTATCATCAATCGCTTATTGCGTATTATCGCACCGTGCGCCATGAGATGTGCGAGAACTGCCGCCGGCGTCTGCAAAAAAATCCTCTTCGCGCGCTGGATTGTAAAGAACCACAGTGTCAGCCGTTAAAAAAAGACGCGCCGCATTTTGTGGATTATCTCTGTGAGCCGTGCAAAGAGCATTTTTTGAGCGTACTTGAATATCTGGATGAACTGGAATTGCCGTATTTTTTAAATCATTCGCTCGTACGCGGACTTGATTATTACAATCGCACGGTGTTTGAGTTGTATGCGGCTGGAGAAGAAGAAGGGAGTCAGTCCGCGCTTGGCGGCGGCGGGCGGTATGATGGACTGGCAGAGATTTTGGGTGGACGCCCCACGCCAGCGTGCGGATTTGCGCAGGGCTGTGAGCGCGCGATTCTCAAGATGAAAGAAATTGAAGCGTTGAAACCGCCGGCGGATATAGTGCATATTTTTGTGGCACAGATTGGGAATCAGGCAAAAAGCAAGGCGCTTAAACTATTTGAGAATTTACGCGCGGCCGGTATTACGGTGGCCCACAACTTGAGCAAAAATGGGTTGCGTCCGCAGTTGGAAATCGCCAATAAATTAGGAGTGCGGTACAGTTTGGTAATTGGTCAAAAAGAAGTGCAAGATGAAACCGTGATAATCCGCGACATGGAATCAGGAGGGCAAGAAAGCATTGGGTTTAATAAGGCGGCGAACGATCTTAAAAAGAAGCTTGGTTTAAGTTGACAAATCTCTTTTTTTTGTTATACTCTTTTGTTATGGTAAAACCATAATGTTCTTTTAATAATTCTAGCTTTCTTTTGGCTCTATTAAGCAGATTCAAAAGAAGGCTGGAATAGAATTCTCGCCCCAATGACACGCTTTAACCCTTGCATGGTGCATTGGTAAGAAGCAAGCCATACCATGAATGAGAGGTAGACCATGAAGTCCTTCATCACGCCCCTCCCTGACACGAAAGTCCCGTCACGCCACCAAGAGACCTGTGCCAGTTACCGCCGCCTCGCAAAGGAGTGGGGCATTCCGGACACCACAGCGGTCTGCTACCGTGTCAAAGCAGGCTTCACCATCCGCGAGCATACCCCGTTGCTTGGCCCCTGCTACCAGAACTTCCAGTACCTCAAGAACTGGAATTTCCCTGATGAGCCAACGTGTGACTGCATTGTTTTCTGGATTCCACGCCTTGTGCCGGGGAGCACCATGAAAACACGTGAGGATCAGATCCAGCTCCTTGCCGGAATCCGCACACAGACGAAGTTGCCGACTCACCACTTAACGGAGCTCGGCAAGGTCGCCTTGGTTAGCGGTCTTATCCTCACCCATTACAAGGCGACGAATGAGCGGATCCCACACAACCGCCTCTGGATCCGCACCGACACCTGCCGCGCAGGCTGCTTCCGCCTCAACCTCGGCAACTTTGATGAGAACGGGCTCAACTGCAACAACTGGAACTCCGATGAGACGCCTAATGAAAATCTCGGCGTCTTCGAGAGGCAGATGAACGTGGGGCTACCTCTTAGAAATCTTACTTCCCAACTTTTTAGCAACGTGTATGGGTCTGTCGCCGAATGCCATTTTGACTGCAATACGCATAGTTCGGCCATAATTGTTTCAAAATTTTTCAGCTTAATTTGCAATTAAACCTCAAAATTTATTCAACAATTCTGTCTCGAACTATGCGTATTTCGTTAC
>JACRFU010000004.1 GCA_016212585.1 Candidatus Magasanikiibacteriota bacterium
AAGGAGGTATTAACAGTCGGATAAAAGATCTACTAAAGATTCATCGTGGTCTTTCTCCTGACCGACAAAGAGTGCTGGTGGCATGGTATTTAAAATCTCGGCAGATTAGAAAACCAACACGAAATGTCTATTAACTCAAAATATGAATAAATAGCCAGTTTCTAAACCCTAGAATATTCCCTTAAGCCACTTTTCCCATAAAAAACAAGCTCCGCCTTTTTGACGGAGCTTTATATATTCGCTATTTACTCTATCTCATACACCACATTCACCTGCACCCTTACCTCATTTGAACCGGGCTGAATACTTGGCGCGCTTGCGTCTGCGGCACCGCCCATACCTTCCAGTCCGCGGGAGTACATAGGCACCGGTCCGCCCTGCGGCGCGTATTCATTAAATGAAACCACGCGCACCAAATTCACTCCCAGCGTGCGTGCCAGCGCTTGCGCTTTTTCCTCCGCTTGCACCAACGCCTTATTACGCGCATTATCCTGCAAACTCGCCGGATCGTCTATGGTAAACTGCAAACTGCTCACTTGGTTGGCGCCGCTCTCTCCTGTTTTTGCGAGCACCGCGTTAATCTTGGACAAATCCCTGATTTTTACGGTTACGCTCTGTGAGACCGTGTACCCACTCAATGTTGTTTTACCGTTGGTATAGTCATATTTGGGATAAATCTGATACTGGCTTGTCTGAAGGTCGGCATCCGCAATGCCGAGCGCTTTAATGCCCGCAATCAACACATTCATTTTTTCCGTGTTTTCTTTTTGCGCGGCCGCGACATCTTTTTTGTCTGTTACCAACCCCACTTCAACGGTTGCTATGTTTGGCTCCGCGGTCACTTTACCCTCGCCAGAAATGCTAATGGTATTTTGCGGACGATCCATCTTGCCCACATAATAAAACTTCTTGATGTTATTGCGCGTGAGCGAACCGACGTAAATAATAAGATACACAAGCAAAATTCCCCACAAAGTTTTGATGATTGCTTTTCCCAAACGACTGCACGGATGATGCCCTTGCGAGCCTCCGCACCCGCCACACGACGCGCCGCACGCGCGCGAGGCGCCACAGTTTCCCCCTCCACAGCCGTTTTTCCCACCCGCGCCGCTTTCACCGCCGCAAAAATCTTCTTCCAAAGAAGATGAAATTTTCTTAAACGCATTTTTTCCCGCCATAGTATAGATTAAAAAAAATTAATTAATATATATATTATACACGTTTTTGTTCCAACGCGCTAATGCCGGGCAAATCCGCGCCGCCCAAATACTCCAACATAGCGCCACCTCCAGTGGACACATGATCAACCCAGTGGAGCGTGTGCGTGCGCTTGAGCGCCACTACTGTCTCGCCGCCTCCCACAACGCCAAACGCGTGACCTTTGGAACGCGCCGCCACTACGCGAGCGATTGCAAGCGTCCCTTGGTCATACGGCCTATCCTCAAACAACCCCAAAGGTCCGTTCCACACAATTGTCTCTGCTTTTTTTATAAACTGGGAATACCGCCGCACGGTTTCGGGCCCAATGTCATATATGGCGTACGCGGAAGAACACAGCGTGGCAGGCGCAATGGGAATACGCGCATGATGATAATCCCCTCTGTTGTGTTTGTGCCCAATAATCACATCCGCAGGCAACATTATTTTTTTATCTTTCATAAGCGCGCGGGCTTGTTTGAAATACGCGTGATCAATCTCTGACGCGCCAACCCCGTAGCCAAGCGATGCCAAAATAGTTGAAGAAAGCCCTCCGCTAAGCATAATATGCCGCGCGCGCGGCAGGAGTCTCCGAATCACAGGAATCTTGGTTTCAAACTTGAGACCTCCCATGATTACTTCAAACGGCTGGCGCGGACGTTCGCGCACCTGTTCAAGCACCGACACTTCCAAATACAATTGATCACCCGCAAAACTTGGCAGATGCTTGGTTATTCCCACCACCGATGCTGCAACCCTATGGCACACGGCAAACGCGTCGTTTACATAGACGCTTCCCAGCGCGGCAAGTGAGCGCGCAAACCGCGCGTCATTTTTATCTTCTCCTGTATTAAAACGCACATTTTCAAGCATTGCCACATGGCCCTCTTGCATGTGTGGAGCCGTCTTGTTTTTCAAAATCGCAAGCGGCAAAACATTGATATTTTTTTTGATAAGCCTCCCCACAAACCGCGCAATTGGTTCTACCGAATACTGCGGCACCGCCCTGCCCTTGGGACGCCCCCAGTGGGTAAGAATAATGATACTCGCGCCGCGCGACAAAATATGTTCAATAGTGGGCAAGCTCTTTTGTATTTTCCAATCATCTTCATGCCCCACCACGCCCGGCGCACTCTGCGGGACATTCAAATCCAACCGCAACAAGACGGTTTTTCCACGAATATCCGGCAATTGTGAAAGACGCTGGCATTTCATACTTCCTCCTTAAAAAATTTAATCTTCTAATAACCACTTATAAATCGGCACACACCGTATGGTCTTTTTATCAATTACCATCTCATTTTCTTCTTCCATTGTCAATAATAAACCACTCTGCAAATTATATTCTTTGAGAGCACTCAATAATCCCCCAATTTCTCTATCTTTATTATCCGACGTAAGGTTGGCACACACTTGCGCTACACCGATAATTTTATTTTTTTTATGAAATACAAAATCACATTCCAGTTTGTCAGAAAAATAATCAACCATAAAACCGCGCCTCATCAATTCATTAAAGACCATATTTTCCAATGCTCTACCGTCATTTTTGCCCGGTGACAAGTTAATTTCTTTATACATGCCAACATCGCAAAGATAAAATTTATCTGGATTATAAATTTGGCTTTTAATAGAATAACTGTGCTTATGCGCGGTAAAAAACAAAAAAGAATCCGTTAAATGCGAAACGTAATTTTTAACAGTCATCAAATTTTTGATTTTGGTCATCTGACAAATTTTCTTCAAACTCAACGGAACTCCTATATTGGATGACACAAACTGCACAATTTCCCGCAGGCTTGTTTCATATTTTATGCGTCTACGCAAAACAATGTCGCGATAAATGATATTACGCAAATACTCTTCCAAAAGCGGTCTAAAACGATTTTTTACTATTTCTGGGAAACCTCCAATTTCAAAATATTCAAAAAATAATTTTTTGGCAACACAAGTCTTTTCTTTATCAAACCAATCATTCTTGGCCATACTGCCTCCTGCGCGAAAATGATAAAATTCTTTAAAAGAGACAGGAAATAGTTGCAAAGAAAAATTGCGGCCGGTAAGCGCGGTGCCGATTTCTTTTGAGAGTAAAGACGCGTTTGAACCGGTAATAAAAATTTTATATTTGCCATCTTCAATCAAACGGCTGATAAATTTTTCCCATCCGGAGATATTTTGTATCTCATCAAAAAATAAATATACTTTTTGAGATTTTTGCGAAGTAAATATCTCATGATAAGCAGACAATAAAACATCAAAATGTGATGCGGTAAAATCTAATAACTTCTCACTTTCAAAATTGAAATACAAAAAATTATTGTCATCGATTGCCAGCTTTTTCTGAATTTCTTGCCAAATTAATTTCATCAGATACGACTTGCCGCACCGACGAACACCAGTAATAATGATTGCCTCGCGTAAATTACAAATATATAAAAAATCTGATTCCAACAGTCTTTGGCGCTGAATTATCGCGTCGGAACGTAAAAATATGCTTCTCTGTTCCAAGATTATCTGCTTTATTTCAGCTAATTTTAGCATAAATTATACTTACTCAAATACATTACAAAGCCATTATAATATATTTCATCGAATATTACAATGGGAATATAAATCTTCTTTATTTCAAAATTACATAAAAATAAAGTGGTCTGGTTTGTCAAGACACCAAAAGTGCTTGTTTAAGATATAATCGGAGGCGGGTTACTTAGTTGGTTTCGACCTTTGAAAATTAATTTAAGTAAAGTGTCGCCGGTGTCCGTTCATTGAGTGATTGATGCGGA
>JACRFU010000036.1 GCA_016212585.1 Candidatus Magasanikiibacteriota bacterium
GACTTTGGACACCAGTAACATGACCGGTGCTTCTCAAAGCACGCGTAACTTGACCTTGGGTCTTGCGCAGATTGGTACAGGTTACAGTGCGGCGCGCAGACAGTCAGTTAGCAATGTATTTGGTCTGGTTTGGAGTGATAACGGAGTCAATAGCAACACATCTGGAGGTTCTTCTAACCTCGTTGCCAACGACAACCTCTTACCACTCTTGTCAAAGACATGGACATACTCTTTCTAATCTAGTTTGATTGGATAGAAGTAAACAGTCTTGACACACGCAGTCTGTAAAGACTGCACACACAACCTCCGCACTAAAAGCGGGGGTTGTGTTTTGTTGTGTTTTTTGGTAGTCTAGAGCAATATGAAATACAAAGAAAAGGTAGTACAATACAGTCTTTACGCGCTTCTCATTTTGCCCTTGGTGTTTACACCTTTTACCATGTTTCCTTGGCAGTTTGGCAAGACGATTATTTTTCAGATGATTGTTGAGATTCTGTTGGCGATTGGAGTTGTTGTAGTATTTTATGGCAAAACATTTGTTTGGAATACGTTGAATTTTCTTGATAAGGCGCTTTTGGTGTTTCTTTTAATACTTTTTATTTCTTCTTTGACGGGCGCAAATTTTGGCAGTAGTTTTGGGACAAGCCAAATGCGTTCCAACGGCGTATTTTTGTGGTTGCATTTTGGTGTGTTTTATTTTTTGATGCGTCAATTTTTCAGAACAGAAAAACAGTGGCATACGGTTTTGGATGTTATTATTGGAGTGAGTGTACTGATAAGTTTGACCGCCCTGTTTCAAAATTATTTGCCTGCCGCGTGGCGTGGGGACGGTGGAGGAACTCAATTTTCAGGGATTATTGGGAACCGCGCGCACTTGGCATTGTATTTGATTTTACCTATTGCTCTGGCTTTGTATCAATTTTTGTCCATTTTTAACTCTTCAAATCAATGGAAGCGGTGGGTGTATTTGGTAATTGGGTTTGGCGAGGCGATTATTTTGTATTTTACCGGTAATAGAGGCGCTTTTCTTGGTTTGGTGGTCGGGGGTTTCTTTGTTTTATCCGTGAGTATTTTTATTTTTTCACGCAAACAATATCGTTTGCTTGCGGCAAGTGGATTAGCGCTTGGATGTGTAATAGTAATAGTGCTTTTGTTGAATAGACTTGGCTCCGGTACGGTTGATTTCCGTAATTATTACGCTTCCGGTACTGCCAAAACACGTCTCATGGCGTGGAATATTGCATTAAAAGGGTTTATAGATCGTCCATTGGCGGGATGGGGGATGAATAATTTTGAAGTATTTTTTAACAGATATTTTAACCCAGAATTTTTGCGTTATGGATTTTCGGAAACAATTTGGGATAAGCCGCACAATTGGTTTTTGGAGATCGCGGATTCTGCCGGTGTTTTGGGACTTGGCGCGTACGGCGCGATGCTTGCGTGCCTTTTTGCGTATCTTTGGAGATTGCAAAAAAAAGAAGCGAGTGATTCAGGCCGTTTGAAGTATCTTATTATTGCTGGCGGACTGGTGGCGTATTTGACCGCTCTGTTTTTCTTTTTTGAGACTATCAATTCACTGCTCGTATTTTTTCCGCTGTGCGCGTGGATTGCGTTTTTGTATGATCAATATTTTTCTGAAGATCATACTACGCAACATAATACTGCCAGCCAACTCAAAAAATGGCAGAAAGAATGGATTGTCGCGGTTGCTTGTGTTGTGGCGGTGATTGCGTTGTATAGATGGAATATCAAACCATTGTATGCTTCGTATTATGTGCAAAAATCAAGCGCAGATATATTTACGCGAGGTGATATGGTGGACTGGGCGGGTAATGTGCAGAGGGTATTTGTTACAGGCACTTATTTGCAAACAGAAAACGCGATATTGCTTGCGTCGGATATAGCTACGGCAGATAAAAAAGGCATACGAATTTCCGCAGGCGGGGATGTGGTGCAGCAGGCGACTGAACGCATCGCCGGAGTTCTCGTTCAACAAGCCGAGCGTTATAAGGATAATTATGTGTATGCGGTGTGGGCGGGACAGGCATATTTGGCGCTTGGTACTCACTTTGGGGCAGGCTATGCTGACGATGCGGTCAAGTGGTTTGAAGAAGCGGTGCGTCGTGCGCCTCAAAAACAAGAGGCATATTTCTTTTTGGGTCGCGCGTATTTGGTGAAAAAAGATTTTGTGAAAAGCGAGGATGCTTTGCAAAAAACTATTGCTTTGAGCCCATCGCTTGGTGAGCCATATTGGTTTTTGGGATTGGTACAGTTCGTGGAAGGCAAGCGCGCGGAGGGGCTTGATAATATGGAAATTGCTTTTACTAAGAGTTCTGGTATTAAATCCACAAAAAATGTTTTGTATGTAATAGACAGTTACGCGTTGGAGGGAAGATATGACAAAGTGGTTGAATATTACAATTATCTCATTGGTCTTGAACCGGAAAATCCTACGTGGTATACTAAATTGGCTGCGACATATGTTAAAATGGGGGA
>JACRFU010000037.1 GCA_016212585.1 Candidatus Magasanikiibacteriota bacterium
TGAAATAAAAGCAACAAAAAATGCTGACGATGGGGGATATGGATTTGACACACGCTATACAAGCGACGTGGATACCACCATGCAAGTGGCGCTTGCGTATTACGCCGCAAATACGGAAATACAAGGTGCATTACCGCAAGCGTTATTTTATGTTGCAAATCAGATTTCAGCAGACGGCGCAATGTATTACACAAAAGATAGCGCCGCAAGTTTTTATTTAATCAACAACACTGCCCGTTCGCTCGCGCCGTTTCAAGGGTTTACAGTTGGCTCGGCAGATGGAACGCTCCAAATTACTATTCAAAGCAAAATCACAACCCTTTTGAATTATCTCAAAACGCATACTAATTCAACGGGAGGCACACTCATTGGTTCCGCAGATACAATAGACACTGCAATGACCGCGGCAACATTTGGAATATATGCAGAATTGCCGAATGGCCGCAAGGCACTCCAAACGCATGTACGCGAGTCCGCACAAGGGAACGGCAGTTTTGGCGCGTCTTTGCAAACAACAGTGGAAGCATTGCGCGCGTTAGCCGCGCCGGACTTGACTATTACCGCGGTTAAAGCAACCACTGCACTTGTTGAAAAAACACCGGCCGTGTTTGAATTGACCATCACAAACCGCGGCTACGCGCCGTCCTCTACCACTACTTTGTATCAATTTGCGGATAATGTGAATCTTGACACGCCATGGGATTTTTTTGCGAATAGTATTGTTTTAGCTCCTCAACAGACTTTGATGCTTACCATGGCATTTCCCGATACTTCGCGGTTTATCGGCGACACTGAAATGAAATGGTATATAGAAGGCACTGGGGAGAGTTCGTATAAAAATAATTGGATCGCAAAAACTTTCAATTTTGCGGCTCCTGTAGATGCAACACCGGCATTGCCTCTGTATTATATCGCGCAAGCGTATGAAAATGGCAATGCGGGGATTAATGTGCGATGGCAAAAAAAAACAGATGCCAATCGGTTGAATTATGTGGTTATGTGGCGTGAAAAAGGCGCGCCGCAATGGAATTATTCACCCATTGACGATTCTTGGAATGGAGTGTTTATGACCGGCGCGTTTACCGAAGGGAAAGTATATGAGGTAACTGCGGGGGTTGTTCATAAAGATGGAAATACCGTTACTTATTTTACCTCGCCAACAGATGTGCGCGTAAGCGCGGATTCCACAAAATACATGAGCGGATTGCAAGGCTCTGTTACTAAAGACGGGGAAAATTTACAGGATGTTTCATTGTATGGCTACAGTGCCAATGGCAAGTCGGATTCTACAGGTGCGTTTGCATTTGCAAATATCCCTAACGGCTCAACAGCTTTGCGTGTTTATGAATATCAGTATGAGGAACTGTTTACAAAAGTATTGTCGCCAATCGGCGCAACGAGTACCGTAAAAGTGTTTACGCGGCTCAAACCGGATACAACGCCACCCACGATTACCAGTTTTGAAATACGATACAAGTCTAATTTCATAGTAAAAAATCAGACAGACGCGGAGTTGCTGGTTTTTGGCAATGATAATGTTGCGCTTGAACGTTCGGAATTTTTCTTGTTTGATCCCAACAAAGGCGCTTGGGAATTTTTGGGTGGCCAGCCAATGAATGGCAACGAATCATTATTCCCTTGGTTTGTACCGGCAAATTTGTTTGGCAAGGGGTACAAAGTCAAAGCGATTATTTACGATTATCAAGGCAATTCAGCAACCCAAGAGTGGGGACCGTTTGAAATTATTGATGGCACCTCGCCAACCGGCACAGTGACGGTGCAAGGGCTTACCAACAACGAGTGGTCTTTGGGAGAAAAGAAAACCATCAATTGGGCGCTCACAATAACAAACCCATTGAAAACAATTGACTCAATTAGGATTAAATATGGTAATAATCAAAGCGTGGTTCAGAATAATTATGATATTACCAAGACGTCATACGAATATACCATGCCCTTATCTTCAGCAAATGTTTCCGCATCGGCGACGGTTGTTCTACATGTTTGTGATGTAAATTATAATTGCAGCGAGATTTCATCGGCGCCATTTGCGGTAGTAGATAAAACACCTCTGCCGCACGCTCCATGGGGCGCTCCGCAACAATTCCCCGGCATTACAAGCGTGTACGGCAATGAGCGATACATTGAGTCGGTCTTTATGAATCAGGACGGTTCCTTGGAGATTATCTATAGAGAGTTCTCAGGATATTCATATGATCAGGCGGGGCAATACAAACGGATTGTATACCGTAAATTAGTTGGTGGTGTGTGGAGCGCGCCTCTTGTGATGAAAGAATTCTGGTATTCGTCCGCCACAGGTGGAGATGACATTTGGATAAACGAAGTACGCGCTGTCAAATCATCTAACGGCGATATACATCTCGTATTTCAAACTTTACCAAGCGGGGGAATAGAAGCGTTGGATAAGACTGAAATTCATTACGCACATGTGGCAAATGGATTCGTGGTTTCAAACACGCAAATTTCAAATGATACGACGGATTCAATCGGAGCGCAGATTGCGGTAGCACCAAACGGTACTGTTTCTATAGTGTGGGCTGAAGGATATAGCTTTACCGCGAAAACAGGGTTTAAGGCACTGATATATAGAGAAGGGGATGGATATTCAAATTGGAAAAATGCGGAAATTTTGACTGATGAATGGACGAACAAAGAGGTCGTGACTGTAGAAAATGGCGCACCTATCATTGTGTATGTTTACAAAAATCAGTTTTGGGTGCGGAAGAAGATAGGAAGCGCATGGAGTGCAGGTGTGCCAATTATGCGGCGAGAGATACCCAAAGCGGATTTAGATATATTTACTGAAGACGCGGGTAAGTTCTCCTCTATTGTGGCTGCTCATCCAACCGATGCAACGCTCTATAATTGGTTGCCACAGATTAAAACAAAAGCAGATATTGAACAGATTTTGACCGTACAGCAGTTTGTCAAGAAAGCGGAGATTTTGGAAGCGTGGCGTCTTAATGATTTTGCTGACGGAGCCGACGGAACTGTGCTTTTTGCTCATGGTGGCAATATATATGATTTGTTCTACAGGCAAGGCGCGCAAAAAACATCATATAAATATGATGTAAAATTGTTGCGATTCTCTGCGGATTTTTCCGCCGCGTCAGGCGCTGTCATTTCCGATTCCTCAGTTACAGGTGCAATGGGAAAAAATAATATAAGAAGCTATAAGATTATTCAAGGTTCGGGTGGAGATTATCAGATATTTTATGTAAAGGAAGAAGCTACAGAAGATGGTTCATCATGGAATCGTGCTTATCATGCGTTGTTTACAGATAACGGCACCTATTTCAAGGCACGAACTTCCATGCTCACTATGAGTGTTGAAGATTCTGTAATAGATGGTGCAGAGGTGGGTGGCAAAGTTATGATTTTATTCCGCGGATACATGGGAGGCAACTCTGTTCCAATGTACAACAGTGCGGATTATAGCACCATAACTGGTTACAGAATTGATCCAATATCGCCGTTGGATAATGCAATAGAAACTCCTAAAGGTGGAATGCTGACATGGAAATTGAATGGTGGATCTGCGAGTAGTTTTGATGTTTTGTTTGGTACCGATTTAAATTTACTCACACCACTTGCAACAGGCATCACGGCAACATCGATCAAACTCCCTGTTTTGAGCGGCGGTACGGTATATTATTGGCAAGTTATTGCATATGAGCAGGGTGTGCCGGTATATAGCAATCCGTGGGGTTTTAAGGCGTCTTCCCTCATTGTCAACACTTCTGTCGCCCCTACAGCAGGCACAGCTCCTTTCTCTGTGCAGTTTGATGCCTCGGTAGGGAGTGGAGCTCCCCTACCAGCATCATTTGACTTTACCGGAAAAACTTTTTCAATCATAGACA
>JACRFU010000038.1 GCA_016212585.1 Candidatus Magasanikiibacteriota bacterium
CGAATGCGCTTTTGTAACGAAATTTCCAGATTTCTGGACAAAATTGTTGAATACATTTTGAGGTTTAACAGGAGTTAAGCCGAAAAATGTTGAAACAATTTTGGATGAAATATGGAAATTGCAGTCAAAATGGCATTCGGCTACAGACCCTTTTAAGGCGCGCCCATGTAGGGTTGATAAAACTATCCTTTCTATAGTAAACTACCTAAACAGCGGCCATGTGGTGAAGTAGTTAACACGGCGGTCTGCAAAACCGCTATACGCGGGTGCGAATCCCGCCATGGCCTCCAGTTTTTTAAAAAAACACATGCAAAACGGAAAATATATTTTGTTTGGTTTATTCGGGTTGGTTTCTGTGACCGTGTTTTTGTGGTTTTTGCAGGTTCACGCGCAAGAAAATAAACAGACAAACTCGTCCGCCGCCTCTCTTGCCATCACTCCGCAACCTTCTGTTGAATGGGAAAAACCAGAATTTCTGCCTGCCGGATGCACATCAGAAATCGTAATTGAAAAAGCAACAGGAAAAATAATTTATCAAAAAAATTCCAACGCAGTGTGGCCGGTAGCAAGCCTTACCAAAACCGTGAGCGCACTTGCTTTGGAGCGGTCAGGCGTTGATTGGGAAAAGATTATTGTTGCAGAGGATTCTGACTTAGACATAGTAAAACAGAATACCGCGCCAGGAGACAATGTGGGGAATTTGCGCGTGGTTGCGGGAGCAAAAATTCGTGCTAAAGATTTACTTTATGCGAGCTTGGTTGGGTCCGCCAATAACAGCGCGGTAGCGCTTACTCGTCTTGTATCTCCGGATTATCACCGTGTTGTTGAGATTATGAATGCGTTGGTAAAGAAAAATAATTTAACAAAAACTCACTTTGTTGAACCATCAGGCATTGATTTATCAAATGTTTCTACCGCAAAAGAGTTTTCTGTTTTGTGGAGAAATGTGGTTAATAATCCTCTTTTGGGCACAGTCATTAAAACCCCCTCATATACATTTTCTATTGAACCTGAACAAGGCGTGCCTGAAGAACACACTATCCGCCATACCAACAAAATTATACGTTACAACAAACGAATGCTTGCGGGAAAGACCGGGTATTTGGACGAATCGGGGTTTAATCTTGCTTTTTGGTATAAGAATAAAAAAGGCGCACAGCGGTTAGGTGTGGTGCTTGGTTGTGGAACCAACAAATGGCTTGAGCGCAGGGTTTCATTTTTAATGGGAAAATAATTTTATGGTATTGCCAAAAAAGACATTTCAAAATTCACTGACCGTATGGAAACATTTGTCATTATAGACGGCAACGCGCTTTTGCATCGCGCGTTTCACGCGGTGCCTCCGCTGACCGCGCGCAACGGTCAAGTGGTAAACGCGGTTTACGGCTTTACCACTATTTTATTGCGCGTTCAGCGCGAACTCAAGCCGGATTATGTGGCGGTTACCTTTGACGCGCCGGGCAAGACATTCCGCCACGAACGATATAAAGCATATAAAGCAACACGGGTAAAACAGCCACAGGATTTGTATGATCAGTTTCCTTTGGTAAAGCAGGTGGTTAAGGGGTTTGGATTGCCTATTTTTGAGGTGGCGGGAGTTGAAGCTGATGATGTTATCGCGACCATCGCGGAAGAGGTTTTACACCATGGCACGCATAAAAAAATTATCATCGTAACCGGCGATATGGACACACTGCAGTTGGTTGGCGCGCGCGTTGAAGTGCGTACTATGCGCAAAGGCGTATCTGATATTGTGGTGTATGATGAGGCTGCTGTGAAAGAACGTTATGGGCTTTCACCAGATCAAATGGTGGATTACAAAGCTCTGCGCGGCGACGCCTCTGATAACATCAAAGGAGTGTCTGGCATTGGAGAAAAGACCGCGGTGGAGTTATTGAAGAAATTTGGCACATTGGAAAAACTGTATGCCGCGGTTGAAAAAGATCGTTCGGTGGTGCGCGCGGCAGTTGCGGAAAAATTATTATCACATAAGCCTGAGGCGTTTGAAAGCAAAGAATTGGTGATTTTGAAAAAAGACGTGGAATTGGATTTTGATTTAAAAGCGTGCGCGGTTGGTGCTCCGGACACAGAAGCTCTTATTGAAATTTTTCGCGCGTTAGATTTTCATAGTTTGATAAAACGTTTGTCTGGAAAAGAAGCTACTGCTCCTGCGGAAAACGCGCGCGTTGAGAATAAAAAAACAAAAAAATACGCTCACACCCCACTCAACACAATTCGTGTTGAGTCGTCTGATATGTATAAAGTTTTTTTAAAAAAAATAGACGGCGCCAAGCATGTCGCCTGTCTTGTCGCTTTGAGCGGAACGCCTCGTGAGGCACAGCTTGAAGGCGCTGTGTTTGCTTTTTCAGCGCAAGAGTCATATTTTGTTCACACCGCGCGGCTCACTAAAGAAGTATGGAAGATTATGGAGGAAAAACAATTAGTGGTTTTTGATTTGAAATCAATGATTGAGGCGCTCCACGCAAATAATTTTTTATTTAATCCGCGCCTTTTTACGGATTTGATGCTAGCGGATTATGTGGCACATCCCGGAAGCCGCAATCATGAGTTGTCCAGTGTTTTGTTAAAACAAACAGGTTTTAACAGCGCGTCAGCAGACGGACAATCTACTCTTTTTGGCATTGATGTGACGATGTTTTCTGCTCGCGTCTGTTTATTGTTTCAAGCGGCAGAGCGGTTGGAAGAAGAATTAAGAGATAAGCAGGTTATGCGAGTGTATAAAGAAATAGAAGCACCGTTAGTATTGTGTTTGGCGGCTATGGAAGAGACCGGCATACAATTGGATGCTTCGCACATCAAAAAACTTTCAAAAGAAATTTTTGTGCGCATTGAAAAAATTAGTAAGAAGATTTACATCATTGTCGGGCGCGAGTTCAACATTGCTTCCCCGCAACAATTAAAGGAAATTTTATTTGATGAGTTGGAAATCCCCGTGGAAGGAATCAAACGGGGCAAAACAGGTTTTTCAACCGCCGCGTCGGAATTGGAAAAAATGCAAGGTCAGCATCCAATTATTGATTTGATTATGGACTATCGCGAATTGGCAAAACTGCAAAATACCTACACCGATGTCTTGCCAAATTTGGTTGACTCGCGCGGAAGATTACATACCACTTTTAATCAGACAATTACTTCTACTGGCAGGCTATCTTCTTCTGATCCAAATTTGCAAAATATTCCCATTAAGACGGAATTGGGGCGAGAGATCCGCAAGGCATTTATAGCGCGTTCGGGGTATCATCTTATCAAAGCTGATTATTCTCAGATTGAATTGCGTATTATTGCCGCGCTTTCAAAAGATCATGAAATGATTAAAATTTTTGAGGAAGGAGCTGATATTCATCGTTCCACCGCGGCAAAAATCAATGGAGTGGCAGAGTCAGAGGTAACATTTGCAATGCGAAGCGCCGCCAAGGCCATAAATTTTGGCATTATTTACGGTTTAGGGCCTCATGGACTCGCGCAAGGCGCGCATATCAGTTTTTCGGAAGCGCGCGTGTTTATTGACCGTTATTTTGAATTATTTAAGGGGGTGAAAACATATCTTGAAGAAATAAAATTGCTTGCTCATAAACAAGGGTATGTGGCGACCTATTTTGGCCGACGCCGTTATTTCCCTGAAATTAATAGTTCCATCGCGCAAGTGCGCGCAAGCGCGGAGCGTATGGCAACCAACGCCCCCATGCAAGGCACCGCGGCTGATATTATCAAATTGGCAATGATTAAATTGCATGTGTTTTTAAATGATTCATATTCCCGCGATGAGGCAGCCATGGTTTTGCAAGTACATGATGAATTGGTGTTTGAAGTAAAGGAAAAATTTGTCGCTGATTTAGTTGCGCCTATTAAAAAAATAATGGAAGAGATTGTTGATTTTGAAGTGCCGATTGTAGTGGATGTTAAAACCGGAATTAATTGGGGGGAGATGGAATAATATGCATTTTTTATTGTACGGAACCGATTTTTATAGAAGCAAAAAACAGCTTGATAAATTTGTCGTTGAATTTAAGGCTCGCAGAGACCCGCAAGGATATAATACGGTGATTATGGAGGGTGCAGACGCGACACTCGAGGATATTTTGGGGCAGTGCATGACTGCTCCATTTCTTGGCGAGAAACGCTTGGTGGCGGTGAAACATATTTCAGACAACAAAGACGAGACGGTTCTTGATGCATTGTATGAGAAATTAAAAGAAGGAAGTCTGCCCGAATATGTGGTGTTGGTCTTTTGGGAAGAACAGGATTTTGATAAAAAAACCCACCCGCTATTTGGAGCGCTTACAAAAGAAAAGTATAGTCAGGTGTTTTCACCGCTTTCAGAAGAAAAATTAACAGAATGGGTGCGTGCGCAGGCTGAAGTCGAAGGGGTGAGATTTGATAGGTCCGCGGCTCTTTTATTAGTTGAGGTGGTAGGCGCGGATTTAGGACACTTGGATTTAGAAATACAAAAATTAATCGCATGGGCAAAGAGCGGCGGCAAAAAAATCATTACTAAAGAGGATATTCACACATTTGTTCCTTTGGCATTTGATGATGAAGTGTTTCATTTTATTGACGCGCTGTTTCAAGGCAATACGAAACACGCACTTCGTTTATTATATGATCAAAGGGCTTCAGGCGCGGTTGAGCAAGAAGTGTTTGGGGCGCTCCTATGGCAGATGCGAACACTTTTGGAGATTAAAGATTTTACGGCGCGCAATTCGCGCGCATCGTCCGCGGACTGCTCTCGTGAGTTAGGTATGCATCCATATGTGATTAAAAAAGCAAGCGCGTTCTTGCCGCGCGTTTCAATGAAGTTTTTGTGCACTTTGCATGAATATCTTTTGCGCGTGGACAGAGATATTAAAACTGGCGCGAGATTTGCTCCGTTCGCGTTTGATGAACTGGTATTTGATATTACTCAAATAATCCAGCGGCAGACCCCAAAGGTATTGCCTTAACGACATTTCGTAATCAAAAATCGCACAAGCACGCGTCTTCGCTATAAAAATTATACACCCCTTCTTTTATGAGAAGGGGTGTATTTTTATTTTTTGATGATGCTTTGTAGTTTTTTGCTGAGGCGGCTTTTGAGCCGGTTGGCGCGGTTTTTGCTCACTATATTTTTTTTATTTGCTTTATCCAACGCTTTTTGCAAAGTGCTTAACAGTTCCGCGGGATTTTCAATTTTTTGCGCCGCTAAAGATTTTTTTATTTGGTGGAGCATGGCGTCAAGTTTTGATTCAATCCGCGCGCGAACGATGGTGCGCTTTTTAATTTGGCGTAAAGCTTTGAGCGCGTTCTTCTTATTAGGCATACTTTGTGCAGGTACAAATTAAAATTAAGTGTGTTAAAGATACCATACGCGCTAAAAAAAATCAAGGGGCGGGTGGTTGGTCTGGTTCAACAAGCAGTGCGTCGCTATTCCCCTTATTAAGCGAGGCAAAGGTATCTTCAAATTTGTGAAGACGCTTTTCAGACGCGTCATATGAGTTTTTTGCTCTGGTAAGATGGGTGCCCACCAAGGTAAAGTCTTCATTCAATTTAGATAAATCTTTATGTAAATGCAAGAGATGATTAAGAATTTCTTTTGCGCCTTTTTCTATTTGCAATCCTTTGAGCCCAATAAGTATTGCCTGCAAATAAACATAAAAAGTATTGGGAGAAACAGGAATAACTTTTTTCTTGTAAGCCAAATCTATAAGATTTTGGTCTCCCCTGCCCTCGTAGCCTTTAATAATAATTTCATAATAAACATTTTCCGCTGGAATATACATAAGCGCAAAATCAAGGGTTTTTTCGTTGGGCAAAATATACGAAGAAGAAATTTTTTCAATATGTTTTTTGACATCGGATAAAAATTGTTTACGGAACAACTCGCGTTTTTCCTCATCAGACTCCCCCATCATCTTTTTGAAATTCTCCAAAGGAAACTTTGCGTCAACCGGTACGAGCCATTCGTCACGCAGTTTAACGACCGCGTCAACTGTTTGACCATTTTTAAAGCCATATTGTAGCGTGAAGTGCTGGGACGGCAAAATTTGCGCGAGCAGATCTCCCAAAAAGAACTCGCCAAGCGTGCCACGCATTTTAGGAGCTTGGAGGATGTCTTGGAGTGAAGCCAAATCCTTCCCCACATCGTAAATCCGTTTATTTGCTTCTTCAAGCTGATTAAGTTTGCTCATTACTTGGCTGTAAGCTTTTGCCGCGTTGTCTAACCTCTCCCCCACCGCTTGATTGGTTTGCGTGATTGATTGGTTGTTTTCTTTAAGTCGTTCATTGAGTTGGTTTGAAATATGGTGGAGTTGTTGTTGAAATAGATCAAATGTTTTTAGTTGTTCGGGTTGTGAGGTGGCGGACAGTTGAATTTTTTTCCAAAGAATGTATACTGTTATCACCATTGTGAGAAGGACAAAAACAAGGAACACGATAAGCAAGGAAAAAGAATTGAACATAGGGTTTTTAATTATTTAAATTCGGCAAGTGTTCTCTTTATAATAATACCAAAAATGTTTTTTTGCAAGTCTGATTTTTTAAAGTTAAAACATTTTACGACGCAATAAATTAGTGTATTTTAGGTCTTTTTAATGAAAAATAGAGAGAAATTTTTTTGAAGCACAGATTCATATGAAATGTCTGCCCCCATAGTTTAATGGATAGAACAACCCCGTCCTAAGGGGTGGATGTGCGTTCGATTCGTGCTGGGGGCACCAATTCTGTAAAGTTATGAAAACGATTATAGGGGTCTGCCGCCGAATGCGCTTTTGAAACGAAATGTGCAGATTTCTGGACAAAATTGTTGAATAAATTTTGAGGTTTAATTGTAAATTAAGCCGAAAAATCTTGAAACAATTTTGATAGAAATATGCAGATTGCAGTCAAAATGGCATTCGGCGGCAGACCCTATAGATGAACTATGCGCGTTACAACCAAAATAGATTTTGTGTCAGATCCACTCATTTCTTTTTGAGAAAATTTATATGAGTGAGAAAATGGACTTGTCCTCAAACAAGCTTTCATCACAAAAGCGCATTCGGCGGCAGACCCTTTACACATTTGAGACAAGTTCGAGGAAAAGTCAAGCACATGGATAGCACACTATGAAATCGCACTCCAAGAATTTACATATTTGCCAATCTCGACTGCCTTTCACAAAAATATTTAATCGCGCCCTGCTATGGCTACGCCTCTTAGAATATTTTTGCTCCAAGTCAGCCGATAGTGCCAAATCTGAAAACCTTAAGCGCGGTTTCATAATGTGATGTCCATAGCAACAAGGCGCAGTGTATATACGACGAGTAAGTAGTTAATGCTTTGACAAATAAATGGGTCACAAGTGTAAGTTTTATAGAAATAGAAAAAGTAAAGTATAGACTGTTGTATACTTTACTCAAGAAATTTTAAGCTTAAATAAGCTTAAATCTAAATTTGGGCCTATGGTTCAGTGGCAGAACATCGCATTCGCATTGCGGAGACAGCGGTTCGATTCCGCTTAGGTCCACCAAAAAACTACTCGTTTTTTAAAAAGTAAAGTATACAACAGTGTATACTTTGGAGAGTAAAATAAGCTTAAACAGTATTTTAGATAAATATGGTGTCCATAAGGCAAAAGGGCGGCTAGCTCAGTTGGTTAGAGCGTTACATTGACATTGTAAAGGTCACAGGTTCGATTCCTGTGCCGCCCACCAAAAAACTACTCGTTTTTTAAAAAGTAAAGTATACAACAGTGTATACTTTACTTAAGAAATTTTAAGCCTATTTAAGCTTAAAATAAAATTTGGTTCAATTTTGGTATAAAATTCAGTAATAAAAAGACTGTCGCCGAATGCCATTTTGACTGCAATGCGTATCTTTCGGACAAACTTATTTCAAAATTTGTCAGCTTAATGTGCAATTTCGCAAAATCGCTCGCTTACGCTCGCTTTATTTTGCGAAATGGGCGGCGGTTCCAGACAGCTTCGCAAGCCGCTCGCTTACGCTCGCGACATTGCGAAACTGTCGGATATACAACATCCCGCCCTCGCTCACGAGCCTTACAGCTCGAGCTCGGACGGGACAGTCGTATATCCGACACCCATTAAGGGACTGACGCCGAATGCCATTTTGACTGCAATTCCCCTATTTCGTCCAAAATTGTTTCAACATTTTTCGGCTTAACTGCTGTTAAACCTCAAAATGTATTCAACAATTTTGTCCAGAAATCTGGAAATTTCGTTACAAAAGAGCATTCGGCGACAGTCCCATTAAATCAATGTCAAATGTACATTGATTTTTTGTTTTAATAAGATACATCTATACTTTGAAAGTTTGGGGGGCTTACAGAGCCCAATTAGGTGAGTACGAGAGAAAATACTTCAAGCAAGAAAAATTATTTTGTTTTTTCATATGAAAGTAGTATTAATATTATAAAAAGCATTTTTTACTTCTTTATTATATAATAATGTGTCGTAAAATATAAATATACCACAAAAACGCATTTGGCAAGATTCCTTATTAGACATTTTTATAGAAAACTGTGCATAAAGGGTCTGTCGCCGAATGCCATTTTGACTGCAATACGCATAGTTCGGCCATACTTGTTTCAAAATTTTTCAGCTTAATTTGCAAGTATGGACATAATCTTATGAAACCGTATCAAGAATTCATTAGTGCGAATGATTTGCG
>JACRFU010000040.1 GCA_016212585.1 Candidatus Magasanikiibacteriota bacterium
ACTGCAATTTCTGAATTTTGGCTATAATTGTTTCAAAATTTTTCGGCTTAACTGCTGTTAAACCTCAAAATTTATTCAACAATTCTATCTCAAAATTCAGAAATTTTGCTACGAAAGCGCATTCGGCGACAGTCCCATTATGATATGAGCAGAAATTTTAACTACTTGTTTACGCTTAATTCGTCGCCAAAACCTTCAAACAGCCTGTTTGAAAGGGTCATGGAACGTATTAACAAAGAAATACAGTTTGTTGCGCTGAAACGCCGTGTGGCTATTTTTTCTGTGAGCGTCGCTGTTTCAGCGTGGGCGTTTTTGTGGGCATTGCAGGTCGCGGAGCTGGGTTTCACTCAATCGGGTTTTACGCGATTTTTCTCTCTATTATTTTCTGACTTTGGAACTGTTGCGGCATATTGGAATAATTTTGCATTTTCTCTTTTGGAGGCACTCCCTTCAACAAGCCTTATTTTACTTTTGGCTTTTGTGTGGGCATTTATATATTCATTCAATAGACTTGCTAAAGATATGAAAAACATTTTTAATTATTCTCATATACGACATACTCTATGAATTTTAGAAACATTTTTAAATCCAGCGCTTTTGTTTGGATAACATGGATTGTGGCGGCGCTTATTGTGTTGTTGCTGGTGTTTAAGCTCGGTATTGTGGTCGGGACGCGAAAAGCGGAGTTTTCTTACCGTTGGAGCGATAATTATCATCGGAATTTTGGCGGGCCGGCGCGGAGCGGATTTTTCCGCGGTTTTGGTGATAAAGATTTTATGCAGGGAAGCGGCATCACCGGAGGGATAATTAAAATTGACGGCTCGACGATTGTGATAAAAGGCAGTGACGGCGTAGAAAAGACCGTAGTGATTACGGATCAAACGCTTATCAAACGCGCGAGAGAAACCGTGGCTTTGACAGATTTGAAAGTTGATGATGAGATTGTTGTTATTGGCGCGCCCAACAGCGCCGGACAGACGGAAGCAAAACTCATCAGGGTTTTTGATAAGAGTTCAAAGTAGCGCGCTATGGTGCATCAAATTTTAAACGCCATTAAACAAAGAAAGATAACATCGGCATTTGTTATTCTCATACTTTTGGGCGGGTGGTATTATGGATATAAAAAAATAACCACTCCTCTCGCGGAGAATCACTATGTTTTGGCTGCCGTGCAAAAGGGTGCGCTCGTTACGTCGGTTTCCGGTACCGGCCAGATCGCAGTTTCAAATCAGGTGGATGTAAAATCAAAAGCATCGGGGGATATTATTGCCGTCTCGGCGGCGGACGGGCAAGCAGTCAAGGCGGGGGCCGTGTTGGCGCGGCTTGACGCAAAAGACGCGCAAAAAGCGGTGCGCGACGCGCAAGCGAATTTGGAAAGTGCAAAATTAACACTGGAAAAATTACAACAGGCGGCGGATCCACTTTCACTCATTCAAGCGGAGAACTCATTGGTGCAAGCGAATGATTCAAAACAAAACTCTCAAGACGCGCTCAAAAAAGCATACGACGACGGGTTCAACACTGTTGCGAACGCGTTTATTGATATTCCCGCCATCATGACGGGTGTACATGATATTTTGTACGGGTATAATTTAAGCGCTACGCAGAATAACGCGGATTATTATGTGAACGCGGTAACTTCGTATAACGATAAAATTTGGGCGTTTCGCGACGCGGCAATTGTGCAGTATGGAGTCGCAAAAATCAAATACGATCAAAGTTTTGCCAATTACAAATCAGTAACCCGTTTATCCGATACGGATACTCTTGAAACGCTTGTAAGCGAGACCTATACTACTGCGCAATCAGCGGCGGAGACGGTTAAGAGCATCACCAACTTCATTCAATTATATGAAGACGCTTTGGTAGGCCGCAATCTCAAGCCAATTGCTACGGCTGATACGCAATTAAGCACATTAAATGGGTATACCGGTAAATTCAATTCGCATCTCGCGAATCTTTTGACGATTAAAAACACCATTGCCAATTCAAAAACAGCCATTGCCTCCGCCGATCGTACGATTGCGGAAAGAACCGAGTCGCTTGCCAAATTGAAAGCGGGAGCGGACCCATTGGATATACAATCTCAACAATTGTCCGTCAAACAGCGCGCCAACGCGCTTTTGGACGTGCAAGAAAAACTTGCCGATTATAATGTCCGCGCACCTTTTGACGGAGTGGCGGCAAAAGTAAACATCAAAAAAGG
>JACRFU010000041.1 GCA_016212585.1 Candidatus Magasanikiibacteriota bacterium
AAGCAAATACTATGTAGATTCTCTTTCCGAAAATACGAAACGCGGACTTCGCCAAAAAGTTAGAATGGGTATATTTCCGAGCCAGGCACCTGTGGGGTATCTCAACGATTCGCGAACAAAAACGATTGTGGTGGAAAAGAAAAAATCTCGCATTGTGCGCTTGGCTTTTGAAAAATATGTCAAAGGAAATATGCGACTGGAAGATGTATCATCCTTTTTGGCGAAGTCCGGCGTTACCACCAGAACCGGAAAGAGAATCTCCAAAACCAAAGCGTCTTTTATCCTCTCCAATCCTTTTTACATCGGTTTGTTTAAGTATGGCGGTGAAGTCCACGAAGGTAAACACGAGCCAATCATTTCAAAGAAACTTTTTGATGAAGCACAGGAAATGTTGAAGCAAAGAGGTCAGCCAGAGCGTAAACCACAGAATGAACCTCAACCTTTTTGCGGACTTATTTCCTGTGCTTCATGCGGGATGATGATAACTGCTGAAAACAAAACGAAGCGACAGAAAAACGGTAATGTTCACCACTATGTGTATTACAGATGTACGAAAAAATCTAAAACTATCAAGTGTCCCGAAATGTCGCTTCGTTCTGAAAAACTAGACGAGCAGTTATCATCACTAATTCAAAAAGTTTCTTTGCCCAAAGACTGGGCGGAAGAATTGAATCGTCTTGCTTTGCAAGACCACAAAAATTCCGCCCCGTCTTTGACTGCTTGTGTGGAAGACAAAAAGAAAAAGATTTTTTCTTTATCGGAAAAATTAGAGCGACTTCTTAACGGATATTTAGACCAAGTGATTGATCAACCAGACTACTGTTTACAAAAAGCTAAACTGTTACCCGAAAAGAAGTCGCTTGAAGAAGAAATCTTTACTTTTTCACACAAGCAGAATGATTGGCTCGCACCTTTCCAAAACTGGCTAAAAGACGCTCAATCCTTAAACAAAATTGCTTCTGATTCAGACCTTTTTGCTAAAAAGGTCTGCGCCAAAGAAATCTTTGGCTCGCACCTACTTCTTGGCGAGAAAACAGTGCGCGTCGCCGAAGGCGACGCTCCAAATTCGTTTGGAAAAATGGGGGGAAATCAGTGGGCGGCGCTTTGCGCCGCCCACAATTCGGTCTCTGAAAAACCGTTAAGTTCCATTCTGGTGCCGGAGAAGGGACTTGAACCCTTACCCTGTTGCCAGGACACGGCTCTGAACCGTGCGTGTCTGCCAATTTCACCACTCCGGCATGGCGCGCGCATTTTTTTCGCTCCTGAAGCGTCATGCGCGCGTTACTTTTTCAATCCCCAGCGCGTTTTGATAAACCATGCGCTGATGGTATTAAAACGGTCATCGTTTGCGTAGAGGCGTGTTTGAGGTACCCCGCGCACATCTGATTGCATGGCATACATATAGCGCTGGCTGTAGAGAAATATAGCGGGAATTTCTTCATCCAATATTGCTTGGAATTTTTGATATAGCGCGCGGCGATCATCAAACGAGGTAGAGGAGCGCGCTTTGACCAGCAGATTGTCTGTTTGTTTGTTAGAAAAAACAGATAGGTTCAATCCGCCGGATTTTATTTGTGATGAATGCCATAAGGGGTATGGGTCGCCGTCATTGGAAAGGATGACGCTGTACAGCAAGACATCATATTTTTTATCTTTTAACACATCCGCGCGCATGCGATTTGGCTCAACGGTTTCAATACGGACTTCTATCCCCACCGCGCGCCATGCCTCGGCGATCATATCCGCCGCTTTTTGATATTCATCTTGGCGCGGCACGGTGATGGTAAGCGCCATTATGGTGTTATTTTTTTGCAAGAAGAATGATTGATTTGGCGGCGCAGCTTTTTGAGTCTCCTCGGCTATTTTTGCGCGCGCTTCTTCTTTATGTTTTTGCCACGCGGCAAATTGTTCTTCAAACGCGGCTTTTTGTTTTGCGGTTGCGCGGCGTTTGAGCGTTGGTTGTGGGTTTTTTTTAATCCACGCGTTGATCTGATTTTCTTGGTTGCCCTGCGCGCGCTCATCTAATGAAATTTTTTTCCATCCCGCATCGGCAAAAAGTTGATTTGCCGATTGTATATTGTAGAGCGACGCGGTATCCGTTGCAGGGTTGAAATCAAATAATTCTTCTAAAAGCGGCCCGTTGATGGGGTTTGCGTGGACGCCAAAAATATTTTGTATGAGAGCGGCACGGTTGAGAGCGTTCAAAAGAGCGGCGCGAATTTTTTTATCTTTTAAAATTGGCTGATTTGAAGGGTTGAAAAACAGCGCGGTGTACTGGCTTGTATCAAATGAAAATAGCGAATTGGTTTTGGTGTTTATTTTTTCAATGTCCGCGAGCGGTATGTGCCCAAGACCGTTAATTTGGCGTGTTTTGAGCGCGTCAAACGCCGAGGTAAAATCGGTGAAAAATTTGAAGGTAAGTTTTTTTATGAACGCCGCATCGCCTGAAAAATTATCATTTGGTCTAAGCGTGTATGACCTGATAACTCCCGTTTCGTCTTTGGAAAGCGTTTGCACCATGTAGGGACCGCTTCCAACCGGCTTGAGGTTGGTAGTGCTCAAACGGGTATTGGCCGGAGTGATCTCTTGCCAGATATGCTGGGGGATGATTCCCGCTGTGAGAAAGTTGATAAACGGCGCGTACGCGTCTTTGAGCGTGAGGGTGAATTCTTGATCGTTGATTTTATCAAATGAAACATTTTGAAAAAGCAGAATGAGCGGCGAATGAGCGTCCGTGTCTTGAATCCGTTCAATGGTAAAACCTATATCATCCGCGGTGAGCGGTTCTCCGTCTGACCATTTAAGATTTTTCTTTAAAAAAATGCGATAGTTTTTTCCGTTTTTGTCTATTTCATACCGTTCGGCAAGCGCTGTTTGAAGGGTAAGATTTTCATCAAAACGGAATAATCCGGAATAGATAAGTTTGGTTAAATCCGCATCAACCGGATTGAAGGAACTGAACAACGGATTAATAAGGCTTGGAGTGCCGATGATTCCTTCCGTGTATTCGCCGCCGCGCGCCGGTTTGACGGTGTGATTCGCCCAGAGATAATTTACCACAATAACTAGCGACAAAAGCGTAATGATGAGCGAGAAAATTCGCAGATATTTTTTTTCTTGCGCGGAAAGGAATTCGGAAAGATGGCGCATTTGCGCCCAAGACGGCACACCGCCGGAACGCACATGATTCACGAGTCGCAGGTCAAGATTTTTGTAGAGCGTGGTGAGCGGCGAGGAAGGTTTGTTAAACCAACGAGTAATCAGCTGTTTCCACCGGAGACGGCTCAAAAAAGATGGTAATCGCATGGAAATTTACAAAAAGAGAAATGAGTAGTCCTTACCTTACAGTTGTGAATTGCGAAAAAGGAAATTCGCGCGTGAGGTTAAATAGTATAATACATGTTGAGAATCGCGACCCCAAAAAAGATCACACTCAACACAACAGTTGCGTAGAAGAGAATTTTTTCAAAGCCGCGTTTGGTGCGGTAGACATTGCCTTCACCGCCAAAAACACCGGAAAGCCCTGTCCCCTTTGCTTGCAGTAAAATTGCTATAATCAGCAGAATCGCTATGATAATTTGTATGATATCAATGAAACGGTGCATAGAAAGTATGGAGGTATACTACCAGTTTTGACAAAAAATGTCAAATCCTTGTACTAGACGGGTACATGGGTAACACATTGTGGTATTTGTAGGTAAAGTTGATTGGTGGCATATAATCAAGTGTTTGATGCGGTCTCTCAAAGTTGTAGTGGATAAGCCACTCGGTTAATTTTATGTTAAATAGTTCCTGTGTAAAAACACTTTGAATTATTGGCTAAAATATGGTAAGATTAAGGTAGAAATATACATTTTTACAATTAATTTTACCAAATATGAAAGTAATATTCGCCGCTCGCCAAGTTAACTTGTTTGAACAATTTGCTAATCCACAGTTCAAGGTAAGCGAGGATTATAATGGTCTGGGAAAACGAGACAATCCATTAAGATACAAATCGGTGGTATAATACCATCCTATGCGTAAACAATGTACCCCCAGCCAAAAGGCCCACATCGCTATCGCCGCGCTGGAAGGCAACCAGACCGTTTCCCAGATTGCGAGCGAGAACGAAGTCCACCCCACCCAGGTCAACCAATGGCAAAAGATTGCC
>JACRFU010000039.1 GCA_016212585.1 Candidatus Magasanikiibacteriota bacterium
CAAAGAACGTTTAATCTATAAAAAAAAGTGCTATGGTTAGAATAAGCACTAATGTGATTTTTTTTGCCGAGATAGTCTGGTTTGCGAAGCTTTTTATCTTCTGCCAAAGAACCTTCGCAGGTTATTCAAACTTTCTTTAACAAGTTTTCTTGAGCGTTCAAACGCTTCTCTATCTTCAAATGTATGCCCGGTGCGCAAGTCAATTAAAACGGGCATTTCCTGATCTGCTCCATCCCAATCTATATCTTCAGATTGAGGTGGTATGTAACAAAACCGTCTGTTTTTACCATAAGCGGCGGCGTCTCTCAGCGCTTTCGTGACCTCTACGGAATCTGCTGTTGGCAACGCGCTCTTTTTCCCTTTTGACATCTTATGCTCCTTTGTTTTGGTTTTAGTTTAATTCCAAAATACAGAATCTCAAAGAACAATCATCATTTAAATTATAGTGAACTTAACCATATCTGTCAATTTTTTCATACTCTCACTATTATCTATCTATCTTGCGCATCAATTCTTATCAGTGCTATACTGCTTCATATGCGGCAGCCCTTAAAAAGAGGCTTTATTTTCGTTTTTACAAGCGGTTTTTTGGCATTTCAGATGCCTTTTTTAGGCGTAGCACAAGCACAGGAATGGAATCAAAGTTTTAATCCCAACTTTTTACTTACCGATCCACAGCTTTTAGACTTCCAGACATTCACCCCAGACACTCTCAAACGGTTTTTGGAATCCCGCCCGGGCACGCTTGGCTCATATCGCGCTACAGACATTGATGGAACACAAAAATCAGTAACGGACATCTTGTGGCGCATTTCTCAAACCTACAAAATCAATCCCCGTTTTCTTTTGGTGCTCTTACAAAAAGAACAAAGTTTGGTAGACGACCCGCACCCCACGCAATATCAATACGATTGGGCTACCGGCTATGCGCGATGCGACGCGTGTTCTGTCAACGACCCCCAAGCAATACGCTTCAAAGGCTTCGCGCAACAACTGGAAAGCGCCGCCGCGCAAATGCGCTATTTTTTGGACCATCCAAATGAAAGCGTCGTCAAAAAACCAGGCACTTCTTACCCTATAGATGGATTAGCAGTGATACCTTCAACGCTTGCCACCGCCGCACTGTACACCTATACCCCTCACCTGAACGGCAACTATAACCTTTGGAAAATCTGGCAGGCATGGTTTTTGCTCCCCTTCCCTGACGGATCACTCTTATCGGCCAAAGATACTGAAGATGTATGGCTCATACGGGACGGCGAACGGCACCTTTTTACCACCAAGATCGCTTTTGCAACGCGCTTTGACCAAAGCAATGTACTCCTTATTGATCCACAGGAATTTTCCGTCTACCCTATTGGCTCACCCATCAAATATCAAAATTTTTCTTTGTTAAAAAATCCCGCGGGTGAAATTTATTTGATTGTAAACGACGAAATGCGTTTGGTGGAGACGGAGGCTTTCCGCCGCATAGGGTTTAATCCAGATGAAGTAATAGATGCAACCGGCGCGGATTTGGCATTTTACCGTTTTGGCGAGCCTATTTCCGCGGGACAGGCATATCCCACGGGCGCGCTCTTGCAAAATAAAAAAACCGGCGCGGTATTTTATGTGCTGGGAGGAAAAAAATATGGCGTGATAGACAAACAATTGCTCGCGCTGAATTTTAAAAGCATGCGCATCAAAAAAGTCGCTCAAAAAGACTTGGATAAATATCCGGCGGAAGATTTTGTAAAACTCAAAGACGGATTGCTTGTCAAAACTCCTCACGACGCGGCGGTTTATTTTATTTCAAACGGCAAACGCCGCCCGATTGCGAATGAAAAAACATTTAACGCGCTCGGATGGAACACGAAAAGCATAATCACGGTGAGTGAAAAAATCGCCGCATTGCATGAAATAGGAGAACCAATCTCTATCAATCCTGACCTGATTCTTTTATCTGCTATTAACTAACTATCAAACTTATGTCCCTCGTTTTTGCCGCCCTTACTCCCCATCCGCCGCTTCTGGTGCCAACCATTGGCAAAGAAAAAACTGTAAAATTAAAAGCAACCGCGGACGCGTTTGATGAATTGGAAAAAAAAATGTACATCGCCAAACCTGATACGGTTATTATATTTTCCCCGCACGGTCTTCTACTTGAAGATGTAATGAGCATGAACCTGAATCCGGAGTTTACCATGAATCTCAGAGAATTCGGCGACTTGGTTACCACTCAAACATTTAAAGGCGCCATTGATGTTGCGTTTCGCTTGCGCGACGCGGTGCGCGGCGCAGGTTTTATGTTCAACACCTACACCTCCACGGAGCTTGATTACGGAGCGAGTATTCCTTTGCTTTTTTTGACGCGCCATTTGCCGAAGGTAACGGTATTACCGATTAGCAATTCCCTTCTGCCTGCCAAAACGCATTTTGACTTTGGTTATCAGATAAAAGAAGCGATTATGAACACCAACAAGCGCGTTGCGCTTATCGCCTCAAGCGACCTCTCACACCGTCTTACCAGCGATGCGCCGGGCGGGTTCTCTCCTGCCGGCAAACAATTTGACGATGCAGTAATGTCCGCTTTGCAAGGCCGCAATACAACAGCGCTTTTGAATTTGGATCCGGCGGTGGTGCATGAGGCGGCAAGCTGTGGCTGGTACACGCTCATTATGCTTTTGGGAGCGCTCCAGCGGGTCAATTATGAGCTTTCCGTGCTTGCCCATGAGAGTCCTTTTGGCGTAGGATACCTCACCGCGGAATTTGCACTCTCTTAACAGTTGCACAACGCCATTCAGCAGTTAAGCTGAAAAATTTTGAAATAATTTTGTCCGAAAGATGCGCATTGCAGTCAAAATGGCATTCGGCGACAGACCCATTATGTACGTTACGGTGGTACCTCTGAAGCGGCTCCCGGGATCGTTTCAGTATTTTACGTATGAATGGGAGGATAAACTGGGCACTCCACAGCCCGGGGTTTTGGTAATGGTGCCGTGGCGCAATGGAAAACTGCTTGGGCTCGTTTGGCAAATCAATGGTGCGTTGTCGCCAGAGATTGCCGCGGAAAAAATCAAAAAAGTCTCGCTGGTAGTTAACCATGAACCATTTATGAACCCCGCGCGATTGCGTGTTGCGGAAGAAATCAGCGCATTGTACAAAGTGAGTTTGAGCGTAGCTATCGCGCTTTTTTTACCGCCGCAAAAAGGAACCAAACTCAAAAAAACCACTCTGCGTAGCGCGCGGCCGCCACGACAAATGCAAATATGCGCGTCCAATCGCCCAAAACTCTTGTGGTACGACTCGTCCTCAATTGAAGCCTGCACGCATCATATGGCGCGGGAGAACATAAAACACGGCAGGCAAACCATGATCGTGTTCCCATATCGTACCACTGTGAAACATTGGATTACCATGTGTCCCGCGCGCATACGGAAGCATGTGATATGGTATGATGGCGCGCTTACGCCAAAAACCCGCTTTGAGGCATGGGTAAAAATACAACAAAATCCGCGCGCGGTGGTGGTGGGCGAACATCTTTCCCTCTTTGCTCCCTCTGATTTTCTTGAAACCATCATTGTAGTCAACGAACACATAACCGCCCACAAGCAATGGGATATGGCGCCGCGCTACCACAACCGTGATCTTGCGCTCATGCTCGCGCGCGCAACAGGAGCACAACTTCTTCTTGCAAGCACCACTCCAAGCATTGATTCGCTCTACGCGGCGCACACAAAACGCTATACGCTTATTAAAACCGCAGAAACACATGCAACGACACAGACACCGCACACGATTATAGACCTCAAAAACGAATTCATTAAAAAAAATTATTCCCTCATAAGCGATTACGCTTGGGGTCAGACGCTTGCCGCACTCAAGGAAAATGGCAATGTGCTGTATCTTTTGAACCGGCGCGGGTGGGGGCGCGTGGTGGGATGCAGAGATTGCGGATTTATTGCGCGTTGCCGCGTGTGTGAGGCGGCTAGCGTGTTCCATGAAAATGTAAAAGAATTGCGTTGCCATCATTGCCGCATCAAAACATCGGTGCCGCTCAAATGCCCTAATTGTATGGGCGCCAATTTTTATATTGGCGGAACAGGTACGGAAAAAATATCCGCGGAACTGCAAAAACGCCTTACCGACGCAAACATGGATGTGCCGATTATACAAATTGATAAAGACACGGCGGATACTTCAACACAAAAACTTCCTTCAACGCCTTACATTATAATTGGCACCAATGCCGCGCTCGTGCTCCTTGCCGATACACACCTTACTCTTGCCTGCGTGGTCAATGCCGACCGCGAACTTGCCCGCACAGAATTCCGCATGCAAGAAGAATTGTTTCTTGAATGGTGGAATATAGGTGAGCAATCCGACGCGCTGATTATCCAAACCACCGCGCCCGAATCCCCTTTCTTAAACCGCTTGAGCCTGCGCCAATTTGACGAGTGGGTGGTAGATGAGCTTGCCATGCGCAAACGCTTCACCTATCCGCCATTTTGTGATATGGTAAAGCTTATAATAGAAGCAAAAAATCAGGTATCCGCGCGTCGCATAAGCGAAGAACTGGCTCACACCCTCAAACACACATACGCCGGACAAGAACGAGTTTCTGTGGGCGATGCCACACCGGGCACGCCACCCGTCATCCGTGGCAATTTCCGCTACATAATTATTGTAAAACTGCCTCCGGAAACGCGCCACAAAACAGCACAACAACTTATCGCGCTCGTGCCGGATTCATGCAAAGTGGATTTCAACCCTCTCTCATTATTTGGGGATTAAAATAAAATATTATGAAACTTCCTCTCACCATTGAACCAAATCCCATATTGCGCGCGCATAACCGTCTTATCAAAAAAAGCGAGCTTCCCGCATTGCAAAAAACATTTGATGATATGACGGATTCCATGTACGCCTACAAAGGCATCGGCATTGCCGCCACGCAAGTGGGTTTAAATATTATGGTGGCGATTATTCACAAAGACGCGCTGGATTTTAAAAATAAAGCGTTGAGAGAAAAATGGAACGGCGCAGACTTCCCTATTATTAATCCTAAAATTGTGAGCCACTCGTGGGGCATGGCAAGCGACGAGGAAGGGTGCCTGTCTGTACCCGGATACTATGGCACGGTGAAACGCTACAAAAAAATTATAGTGGAATGTTTTGACAGGGAGGGCAACGCGTTAAAATTTATAGCCGGCGGGTACTTTGCCCGCGTACTCCAGCATGAGATTGACCACTTAAACAAAACGCTTTACATTGACAAAGCAACCGATATTAGACTTGTCCCCAAATAACATTTCTACTGAAATTGTCAAATTTTGGTCAAAATCGTTTAAAAATTTTTCAGCTTAACCGCTGTTAAACCTCAAAATTTATTCAACAATTTTGTCTCAAAATTTGACAATTTCGCTACGAAAGCTTATTTGGGGACAAGTCTATTCAAAAAACAGATGAACGCGCAAAAAAATAAATCTGATAACAGAGCGCGGTCAAAAGAGACCAAATTGCCCGCGATTATTTTATTTGGCACCGACGCGCTCGCGTTGCCTGTTTTGCGCGCGCTATATGATGCTGGATATCCCGTAAAGCTGGTGGTAACTAAGCCGGACGAACCGGCGGGCAGACACCAAACGCTTACCGCGCCGCCTATAAAACAATTAGCAAAAGAATTGGGACTCCCCGTTTGGCAACCGAAAAAATACGATACGATTGAACCGCTTAAAGAAACAAACGCGGAATTATATATATTGGTTGCATACGGCAAACTGTTGCCCAATGAGGTGCTTGCGTTGCCTTCTTTGGGTGTGGTAAATGTGCACCCCTCGCTCTTGCCGCTCTACCGCGGCCCTTCTCCGGTACAAACTGCTTTGCTGAACGGCGAAAAAGAAACCGGTGTTACTATTATGCTTCTGGATAAAGGAATGGATAGCGGACCAATACTTGCGCAGGTAAGAGTTTTGATTGAAGAGCAGGAAAAATCACCGGAATTAAGTGAACGGCTTTTTGACGCGGGCGCAAAACTCTTGATTAAAACATTGCCGGATTATATAAGCGGCGCGCTCGCGCCCAAGCCGCAAGATGAATCGCGTGCTACCTATTGCTCAATCATTAAACGCGAAAATGGACTGATTGATTGGCACAAATCCGCGCGAGAAATCTATAACCAATTCCGCGCGTTTACCCCGTGGCCTGGTGTTTTTACTTTTTTCACGCTGAATGGCAAAAAAACGCGTATTAAATTGCTTGAAATTTCTGCACAACAAAAAAATCTAAACGTAACAGCCGGCACCATTATCACTCATAACAAACTTCACCCGATTGACATTGCTTGCTCGCAGGGGTTTATACAAATTCACCGCCTCCAGTTGGAAGGCGGCAAGCCATTAACCGACGAGGAATTTTTAAATGGTTTTGGAGGGAAATTAAGCCTTAAATTAGACAAAATCTAGATGGTGTGGATAAGTCCACTTGACATATACCAAAGAATTGGTATATGCTAATTTTATGGAAAAGAAAATACAGATAACTCAAGTTCAATTACAAAACGGACTGCGTCGTATCTCTGAAAAAGGCCAGAAGTTCCGTCGTTTTTGATTTGATACACAACACATAGTTTAATATTCAAGGAACTTCTGACCAATCATCAGAGGTTTTTTTGTTTATTATCTTTACCAAAAAAATATGAAATCAACTACAACATATCAGAAAATCGCTTCACACGAAGCGCAAAAAGGGAGTTTTGACACGTGTTTACTGCTTTATTCCGGAGGGTTGGATACATCGGTTATGCTCAAATGGATTCAAGAACAATATGGATGCGCGGTTATCACGCTTACTGTTGATATAGGGCAGACAGCGGATAATTTAGAGGTGATTAAGAAAAAGGCTCTTATGCTTGGCGCGAAAGACGCGATTGTGTATGATGCCAAAGATGAATTTGCCGATCTTTTGCTCACGCGCGCTATCAAATCAAATGCGGATTATCAGGGAGGTTACGCGTTGGGTTGTCCCTTGGGCAGGGTTATGATTTCTCATGTGGCCATTAAAATTGCTCATCAATATAATTGCCAAGTTATTGCGCATGGGGCAACCGGCAAAGGGAACGATCAAGTGCGTTTTGAAGGGCACTTAACCACCTTGGATCCCGCAATTAAAATTATTGCTCCGGTAAGAGAGTGGAGTATGGGCAGAGATGAAGAAATTGATTACGCGCACAAACATGGCATACCTATTTCACAAACCAAGGAGTTGCCTTACTCATATGATGAAAATATGTGGGCGAATACGGGCGAGGGAGGGGAAATTGAAGACCCTTCGCTCATTCCTCCGTTGAAGAATATTTTGAAGTGGTGCACGTTGATTGAAAATACGCCCAGTGAACCTGTGTTGTTGGATATTACTTTTGAAAAAGGCATGCCGGTTGCACTGAATGGCGAATACAAAAAGTTGAGCGCGATAATTATGGAATTGAATAAAATGGGCGGCGCGCATGGCGTGGGAGTTTTTCATTTGATAGAAGACCGCTTGGTAGGGTTGAAAGTGAGAGGTGTCTATGAAAATCCGGCGGCAAGTATTTTGATTGGCGCGCATCAGAAATTGGAACAGCTGGTGTCTACGAGAGAAGAAAATGAGTTGAAAAGTTTTTTGGACACCAAATGGGCATATCTTACCTATGCGGCAAAATGGTTTGAGCCTGTCATGGAACATATTCATGCGTATGTTGACAACCACAATGAAAAAGTAACGGGAAAAGTTACCGTGAAGTTGTTTAAAGGCGCGCTCACTGTTGTTGCGTTGGAATCGCCTTTTTCATTGTTTAATCATAACTTGGCGACGTTTAATAAGAACGCCGCGTTCAACCAAAACGCGTCCGCCGGATTTATTGAAATCTATAATTTACCAAGTAAAAACGCGCACCAAGTCAAACAGAGCAATGTATTAGAGAAAGGAGGTGAAACCATATGAGTACCTTATGGCAAGAAGAGGGCAAAAAATTGAATCCGTTGGTTGAACGTTTTACCGTAGGAGATGATTATATCTACGATACGGATTTAATGCCATTTGATGTTGACGCTTCAACTGCGCACGCGCAGATGCTTGGGTCTATTGGCATATTGAATGCAGAAGAAACGATCGCGCTTGTTGGCGCGCTGAAAGAAATAAAAGTACTGCACGGTCAAGGTAATTTTAAAGTAAAACAGTCGCAAGAAGACTGTCACACCGCCATAGAACAGTATCTTATTAAAAAACTCGGCGAAACCGGCAAAAAAATACATACCGGACGTTCACGCAATGATCAGGTCGCAGTGGCGATGCGGTTGTACAGCAAACATCACCTGCAGATTATTTTGGTTGATATTGCGAGTTTGGCGCGTGAGATTCTTGCATTTGCAAAACAGCATGAGCATATTCCAATGCCGGGCATGACTCATACACAGCCAGCAATGCTGTCCACCGTCGGATTATGGGCTGGAAGTTTTGTTGAATCTCTGCTTGATGATGCGAAAATGACTAATGAAGCATTGAAACACACCAACGCAAACCCGCTTGGTTCTGCAGCAGGTTTTGGTCCACCAATCTTTGTTGACAGGCTATACACAACCAAGGTGCTTGGTTTTGACAGACCCATTGTCAATTCCATATATTGCATGGTGAGCAGATGTAAAAACAGTGAGACTGTAGTGGGGGCGCTTGCACAAATAATGTCCACGCTTGCGCGCATGGCAAACGATTTGGTGTGGTATACAAGCGCTTGGTTCACGTTTTTTGAATTGGATGACGACATGGTTACCGGTTCAAGCATCATGCCTCAAAAGAAAAATTATGATGTTTTGGAACTTGTTCGAGCGCATGCGAGTACGGTTTATGCGTCACTTTACGCGCTTCAATCACTCAATCAAAAAATGATGAGCGGGTATAATCGGGATACACAGCTTACCAAAGCGGAGATAATGAAGAGTGTTGCAGCCGTTGAAAGCAGTATAGCGATCATGAAATTGGTTTGGAAAAATTTGTCCGTGAATACGGAACAGTTGGCATCTGCCTGCGGACCGGAAATTTTTGCCACGGACAGAGTGTATGAATTGGTGAAAAAAGGCATGGCATTTAGAAACGCGTATCAGGAGGTCAAGAAACATTTAAATGAAGTTTCTAAAGAAGATGTGGGGAAAGCTCTCGCCGCGCGCACCACTTTGGGTTCACCCGGAAATTTGGGACTAGAGTATTATGAAACCACGCTTGAAAATTTTAA
>JACRFU010000005.1 GCA_016212585.1 Candidatus Magasanikiibacteriota bacterium
CTGTACAATGCACCTCACAAAGCTTTTTTTCATACGATTCTAGGTTACTTAATAAATACAATTCATTAAGTTTACCAGATTTATGCTAAATATACGAATAAAAAGAACCTTTCACCAACACAGATTGTCTATTAACTCAAATTAAGCTGAAAAATTTTGAAACAAGTATGGCCGAACTATGCGTATTGCAGTCAAAATGGCATTCGGCGACAGACCCATTATAGATAGAACCTACGCATTTGGCCAATTTCTTCGTCAAAACCTGCGCTTCTCGCTCGTCGTAGGTATAAAAAACTGCGTCTTGCTCCGATGCTCGGCGTTTCCTCGAACTTGTCTCAAATGCGTAGGTCCTAATAGACACAGTTTTAACTTATTTTTATATATGCTATGAATCTTTTAGACAGCCTTAAGCAGTACAAATCCTCCCTTATCGTCTCGGTTGCCGCAAGCCTTATTACCACGCTGGTGGTGGTTGGCGTGGCTGGTGCGTTGGTCATAAACAAACGCGTAGCGGTGCTTAATTTTTTGGCGAGCGGCTCTCGGGAAGCTGGTGAGCAAGATGACCAAAAGAAAGACGGTGCAAAAAATGTGGTAAATGATTTACTCAATAAAATTTCTGGTGACGCAAAACCCGCGACGGAATTGAGCATGACGGACATTGTAAAAAAATCAAAACCTGCGGTTGTTTCCATTGTCATCTCAAAAGATGTGCCGGTGTATGAGCAATATTACGAAAAACAAAACAATCCTTTCAAAGATATATTCGGCCAAGATGTTCCGTTTGATTTTAATGTTCCGCAGTTGCGGCAGAAAGGCACGGAGAAAAAAGATATTGGAGGCGGCACCGGATTTTTTATTTCTTCCGATGGTTTGATTGTGACCAACCGCCATGTGGTAGTGGATACTGCCGCCAGCTACACGGTGATTACTAACGATGGCAAAAAATATCCCGCGGAAGTAATAGCGCGTGATTCCGTCTTGGACGTGGCGGTGGTAAAAATCAAAGGTGCCAACTATCCATATCTTGAATTTGGCAATTCAGACAAATTGGAAGTGGGACAAACCGTTCTTGCTATTGGCAATGCGCTCGGCGAATTTAAAAACAGCGTTTCGGTGGGCATTGTTTCCGGCCTTGCGCGCTCCATTGTGGCAGGGGACAACAATGGATCCTCGGAGAGGCTTGATCAAGTGATTCAAACCGACGCCGCTATCAACCCGGGCAATTCCGGCGGACCGCTTTTGGACACCTACGGCAAAGTGATTGGGGTGAATGTGGCAGTTGCGGGTGGCGGGCAAAGCATTGGTTTTGCATTGCCGGCAAACAGCATAAAAAATGTAGTTGAGTCGGTCAAGAAAACAGGCAAGATTGTGCGCCCTTTTTTGGGCATACGCTATGTGCCTATTACCAAAGAGTTGAAAGACGCCAATAAACTTTCCGTTGATTACGGCGTGCTCGTGGTGCGCGGCGACAAGCCGGAAGAATTGGCGGTGGTACCGGCGTCTCCCGCAGACAAAGCGGGCATTGTGGAGAATGATATTATTCTAGAAGTTGATGGCAAGAAACTTGATGAAAATATACAGCTGGCACTCGTGGTGCGCAACAAAAAAGTGGGAGACAAGATGAAATTAAAAATTCTCCAAAAAGGAGAAACAAAAGAAATTGAAGTGAAATTGGAAGCATTGCCGGAATAGTACACTGTTCCGCATACGCCGAATGCCGCTTGCAGAAACATCATATTCTGATACAATAAGGGCACGCGATTAAGCGTGCTTTTATGTCATCAACACAAGAATCCAAAGAAATATTTCGTCCGCTCGCGGATCGCATGCGCCCCGTTGTTTTGGCGGATATTGTTGGTCAAGACCATATTCTTGGCAGGGATAAGATGTTGTGGCGCGCCATAGAAGATGATCGTGTACCTTCTTTGATGCTGTGGGGTCCTCCCGGCACGGGAAAGACCACCATTGCTCAAGTCATCGCGCGCGCAACCGGTGCGGTATTTGTTCAGCTTTCCGCGGTGGAAAATGGCGTTAAAGATATTCGCGCGGTGTTGGAGGCGGCGCGTATGCACAGCACTACAAGCCGGCAAAAAACAATTCTTTTTGTTGATGAAATTCATCGATTCAATAAGGGCCAGCAGGACGCGCTTTTGCCCGCCGTTGAAAATGGCACGATCATTTTGATTGGAGCCACTACGGAAAATCCCAGTTTTTCTTTGAACGCGGCGTTGATATCGCGTTGCCGCGTTTTTGTTCTCAACGCCTTGGAATCCGAACATATCAAAATTTTGTTGGAACGCGCCGTACATGATGTGGAACGGGGTTTGGGTTCTGAATTGTTGCAGATAGAAGATGGCGCGCTGGAATTTTTGGCAACTATGTCAAATGGTGATGCGCGTGTTGCTCTGAACGCGCTCCAGCTTGCTTCTGAAACCGCGCGGGCAGAAGACGGCGCCGTGCCGCGTATTACGCTTGACGCGGTCAAAGAATCTTTACAACGCACGCATTTGTTGTATGATAAGAGCGGAGAAGAACATTACAATATTATTTCCGCGTTGCATAAATCAATGCGCGGGGGCGACGCAAGCGCCGCGCTCTACTGGCTTGGCCGTATGTTGGAAGCAGGGGAGGACCCACTCTACATCGCGCGCCGGATCATACGTTTTGCGTCAGAAGATATTGGCATAGCCAATTCGCTCGCGCTCCCTCAAGCGGTGGCGGCGTATCAAGCGTGTTCGTATATTGGTATGCCGGAGTGCGGAGTTAATTTGGCTCAAGCGGTGGCGTACATGGCAAAATCCAAAAAAAGCATCGCGTTGTATACCGCTTATTTGGACATTCAAAAAGACATTCGTGAGCTTCCCAATGAGCCGGTGCCCATTCATTTGCGCAATGCTCCCACCAAGCTCATGAAAACGCTTGGCTACGGCAAGGGCTACAAATATACGCCGGAATTTGCGTGCGCGAAAGATGCCGCGCAAGATTTTTTGCCGGAAAAATTGAAACATAAAAAATATATTGAGTAACACGCGCGTGAAAGAATCATTTTTTAAATCGCAGGTAATTCCTTTGTTTTTGACTGTCGCGGTATGCGTCGGTTTGATTGGTTTGTTGTGGGTAGAAATTCACGCGCTGAATGTTGTTACTTCAAGCGATATTGTTTTAAAAGTTTTTTGGATTGATGTGGTAATAGGTCTGACTATTTATCTTAAAACATCTATTGACTTTGTCATATACATTGGCAATTTGATGAGTAAAAATAGCGGGTGGAAAAGCCGTGTTGCCATAGAAATTGGCACTGCGCTTGGCAATTCCGCCGGCACTATGGCAATTTTGCTGGTGTGGACTTTTTTTAAAGAAATCCGCTGGCTTTTGGCGCTGATGATCACTCTTGCCGCGCTCGTACTGTTTAAGCTTGCGGAAGGCGGGCTTGAGCACGCAAAAGTGGAAGACGCGCTGTATCCAAGATGGTTTAAAAAAATGGTGAGCGTATTTGAAAGAATTTTGGATCGCGTCAATTTTTTTATTGCTCCGGTTTTGAAATATATCCTCCCCGACCTGCGCATGAAGGACGGCGAGCCACTTCGTTTTTGGCCATTATTTGCTCTGTCGTTTACCATTCCTTTTATACTCGGTCTTGATGATTTTGCCGGTTACGTTCCGTTGTTTAGCATTATCAATGTCTTTGGGTTTGCCATTGGCGTGTTTTCTGGGCATATGATTTTAAACATATTTTTGTATATTTCTCCTTCGCGTACCATCCGTGCGGTAAAAAATCCGGTGATTTCTTTTTTGGGAAGCGTCGCGTTTGTGGGGTTGGGCGTGTGGGGGTTAGTGGAAGTCGCGCGTTTAATTGGAATTTAATTTCAGTCTTAATTGAGGCGCAGAGATATTCTAAGAGCAACATAGCTTACTCTGCGTAGTTGTGAATAGAATAGGACTTACGCATTTGGCCAATTTCTTCGTCAAAGCCTGCGCTTCTCGCTCGTCGTAGGTATACTACGACTTGCTCCGATGCTCGGCTTTTCCTTGAACTTGTCTCAAATGCGTAGGTCCTATAGAATATCTCTGCGCCGTAATGTATTTTAAGTATATATGAACAACAAACAACAAACACCTCCATACGGTGTGCCGCCAAATGCGAAAAAAGTTTTTAGCGGTCTTATTTGGGATATTTATCAATGGGAGCAAAAAATGTTTGATGGCACCACGCGCACATTTGAATGTCTTAAGCGCGTCAATACCGCGGTGATTATTCCTGTGGTGGGAGATCAAATTTTGATTCAGCGCCAACTACAGCCCCATTGGGATCACGAATTGATTTCGTTGCCCGCCGGAAGATTTGATGGCGAAGAAGATCCGCTTGTCTGTGCTCAACGTGAATTATTGGAAGAAACAGGATTCACCTCAGGTGATTGGGAGCTTTTTGATAAGGGACATCCCTACCGTCCAATGATTTGGGAGCGATTTGTTTTTATCGCGCGTGATTGCAAAAAGATATCTGAACAGCATCTTGACCCGGGTGAGCGCATTGCCTGTGAGGTGGTGTCATTTGATGAATTTTTGAATTTGGCAGACCACCCTGATTGGCGCGAGACAGGCATGTCCATACTTATGTATCAATGCAGGCTGTATCCGGAAAAACGCCGTGCATTGGAGGAGAAATTGTTTGGCAAAATTTAAATGCGAAAAAATACATTCCACATTTAGCTTTTTCGGTCGTTTTCAGGTACAATAGGAACATGCAGTTAGAAGGAGGATACACTCAACAAAAAGGTTTTACGCTTATAGAAGTGGTGGTAGGCATCGCGCTTTTTGCCATGTTCGCGGTTGGCGTGTATTCCGCGGTTTCATATATTCTGCAATCTTCCTACGTTTCGCGCGTACAATTCCAACAGATTGAAGTCGCCAATGAACAGCTGGAACTCGCGCGCAATCTTCCGTATGAGCAAGTGGGAGTGGTTGGCGGCATTCCATCAGGTGTGTTGCCACAGAGTAAAACTATAACCAAAAGCGGCACCAAATTTTTGGTAAAAAATTATGTGCGCAACATTGACGATCCGTTTGACGGCACGCTCGGCGGCTCGCCCAATGACACGTCTCCGGCAGACTACAAAAAAGTGCAGATAGAAGTGACATGTCTGTCTTGCACTATCGCGCCCAAAAACCCGGCAATTGTTTCCACTACCATCGCGCCAAAAGCACTTGAATCCGCTTCCAATAACGGCGCGCTTTTTGTGACGGTATTTGACGCGGCTGGAGGAGTGATTGCTGGCGCGACCGTGCATGTTACCAATCCAACACTTGCTCCCGCTCTCGACCTCATTGATGTAACCGACGCAAGCGGCAAACTCCAACTTCTTGATCTGCCGCCCGCGACAGAAAGTTATCACCTAGAGGTTACCAAGACAGGTTACTCTACAGACGCGACGGTGACTCCCGGTGGGGCAATCACTAATCCGGTACATCCGGACGCAACCGTGGCGGCGCAAACCGTTACCAATATCTCTTTTAACATTGATAAAGTGGGGAGTATTCCCATAACAAGCATGAACGAGTTATGCGTGCCAAAATCAAATGTTGGTTTTAATGTAAAAGGAGAAAAGCTCATTGGGAAGGATCCAAATGTGCTCAAATTTGATCAAACAATTACCACCAACGCGGCAGGCCAATACTCATTGAATAATTTGGAATGGGATACCTATACATTTTCGCTTTCCGGAACCACCTATGATATTGCCGGCACCATTCCCACCCTACCTATTACACTTGCGCCCGGTGCTACACAAAATTTCTCAGCGGTTCTTGCCTCGCACACCACCAATAATTTGTTGATAACAGTAAAAGATAATGGCACTAAATTGCCGCTCACGGGCGCGACCGTAACCATTACCAAAGGTTCATATTCCGTGCAAGTAATCACAGGTAATGGTTATGTGCGCCAAACTGATTGGTCTGGGGGAAGCGGGCAAGCGGCGTATATGGATGAAACAAAATATTTTAGCCAAGATAGTAATATCAGCGATTCTGGAACGCCGGGAGATTTGTTTCTGAAAAAAATAGGAAATAATTATTTGTGGAGCGGCGAACTTATTTCTTCCACTATAGATTTTGGCTCGGCAAGCAATTTTACCAATATAGAATGGATTCCGCTCGCGCAACCACCGCAGACCGGCGCGGACTCGCTCAAGTTCCAAATTGCGACCTCGGTTATAGCAGACCCGCCGCAGTGGATTTTTTTGGGACCAGATGGCACTCCCAATACCTATTACACAGCGAGCAATACCAATATCAATATCGCGCATGATAATAGCCGATATTTGCGTTACAAAGTATTTATGAACACGGCAAACAACAAATATACTCCGCAGTTGTCGGAAGTTGCGATTAGTTTTACCTCTGGATGCACACCGCCAGGACAAGCATTTTTTAGCGGTTTGAGCACCGGTACTTATGATGTGACTGTTTCATTGCAAGGTTACCAAGATATCATCACACAAGTTGACATTAATGGTACCACAACAGCGGAACTATCCATGGCACCTTAATAAATTTGGCTTATGAGAGATTTTGAGATTTTTAACAGTTCTGGTTTCACCCTTCTTGAGGTGCTCGTTGCCATGGGGCTTTTTATAATGATCATAACAGGTGTTACATCGTTTATTACCATGACTTTTAAATCAAACGACATTATTTACACCCAGCTTTCCGCGCAAAAAGACGCTCGGAGCGCGCTTTCTGGAATGGTCAAAGAAGTGCGCAATGCCGATTCCTCAAGCATTGGTTCCTATCTCATAGATACGGCGGCAAGTTCAACACTTTCGTTTTACAGTGATATTAATAGTGACACCTTCCGCGAGCGCGTGCGGTATTTTGTGTCTGGCAACCTGCTTAAAAAAGGCGTCATGTCCCCCAGCGGTACGCCGCTTACCTATAACCCCGCAAATGAGGTGGTTACTACCGTTGCACATGATCTGATACCAAATAGCCAGCCGTTCCAATATTTTGACGCCACCTACAACGGAAACGGCGTGGGGTTTTTGGCACAACCGGTCAATGTTACGGACGCGCGCTATATTCGTATCACGATTGTTATTGATCAAAAACCAAATGTGGCTCCGGTGCCGCTTACGGCTAGCACAGAAGTTGAGATTCGCAATTTAAAAGTGTACTAAATGGGTCTGTCGCCGAATGCCATTTTGACTGCAATGCACATCTTTCGGACAAAATTATTTCAAAATTTTTCAGCTTAACTGCTGTTAAACTTCAAAATTTATTCAATAATTTTGTCTCGAAATCTGCGCGTTTCACTGCAAAAGCGCATTCGGCGACAGACCC
>JACRFU010000042.1 GCA_016212585.1 Candidatus Magasanikiibacteriota bacterium
CGTTCTTTGCGTAGATATCAATTTTATTTTCTCCCCTCAATCACCATCTTTCCTTTTTCAACATCAACTTCAATATCTTGCCCTTCTTTTATTTTGCCTTCAATAATATCCATGGCAAGTGGGTCAAGCAGGTTGGTCTGAATGGTGCGTTTAAGCGGCCGCGCGCCAAAGTTTGGATCGTATCCTTTTTCCGCGAGGAATTTGTGTGCCTTTTCAGATACATGCATTTTGATGCGTTTTTCTTGCAAACGCTTTTCCACGAGCGCGAGCTGAAGTTCCACAATCCGTTCAATTTGTTTTTGCTTGAGAGAGTGAAAAATAATAATTTCATCCAAGCGGTTCAAGAATTCAGGCTTGAAACGGTCTTTGAGAATTTCCATTATTTTTTCCTCCATTATTTTCTCCATATCTTTTTTCTTGCTGTGATTTTCCTCAAAACCAAGGCTTCCTTTTTGCGACATCTCCAAAATCGCCTCGCTCCCAAGGTTTGAAGTCATAATGATCACCGTGTTTTTAAAGTTTACGGTACGGCCTTTGGAGTCCGTCAATCGTCCGTCATCAAGAATTTGGAGGAGCATATTAAACACATCCGGGTGCGCTTTTTCAATTTCGTCAAAAAGAATCACGCTGTAGGGGCGGCGGCGGATAATTTCTGTGAGTTGCCCGCCTTCTTCATGCCCCACATAGCCGGGTGGGGAACCTACCATGCGCGAAATGGAGTGTTTTTCCATATACTCTGACATGTCCAAGCGAATGAGCGCGTTTTCATCATTAAACATAAATTCCGCAAGCGTGCGCGCAAGCTCGGTTTTGCCCACGCCGGTTGGCCCCAAAAAGATAAATGATCCTATAGGGCGTTTTTCTTCGCTAATGCCGGCGCGGTTTCTGCGCACCGCGTTTGCAACCGCGGTAATTGCTTCTTCTTGTCCCACCACGCGTTGTTTGAGCTCGTCTTCCATGCGCGCGAGTTTGTGCAGTTCGTCTTCCAGCATGCGGGAAACAGGAATCCCGGTCCAGCGCGCAATGACTGCCGCGATGTCTTCTTCCTTCACTTCTTCTTTGAGAATTTGGCGGCCTTTTTGCGCCTGAATAAGCCGTTTTTCTTCTTCACGAATGCTTTCTTCTGTTGCGGGGATTTGTCCATAGCGGATTTCAGCGACTTTCTGCAAGTCTCCTTGACGCTCAGCAATGTCAGCGGTCTGTCTTAATTTTTCAATTTGTTTTTTGTAAGTGCGGATTTTGGTGATGATATCTTTTTCATTTTTCCATTGAAGCTCCAGACTGCTTGTTTTTTCTTTGATTTCCGCCAATTCTTTTTCCAGCGCTTGCAGACGCTCTTTAGATGGTTCATCATTTTCTTTTTCCAGTGCTTTCTTCTCAATTTGCAAGCGCATTTCTTCTCGTTTATATTTATCCAAATCCGCCGGCATGCTGTCTATAGACATCCGGAGTGCGGAGGTGGCTTCATCAATCAAATCCACCGCTTTGTCCGGCAAAAAGCGATCAGTAATGTAACGCGCGGAGAGTTTGGCTGCCGCCACAATGGCATTGTCCGTAATGCGTACACCATGATGCACTTCATATTTTTCTTTAATGCCGCGCAAGATGGCGATGGTGTCTTCCACAGAAGGCTCGCTCACATAGACCGGCTGGAAGCGGCGTTCCAGTGCGGCATCTTTTTCAATATATTTTTGATATTCTTTGAGTGTGGTCGCGCCAATGGTATGGAGCTCTCCGCGGGCAAGCGCGGGCTTGAGCATATTTGATGCGTCTATGGCGCCCTCACTCCCGCCTGCGCCCACAATCGTATGCAATTCATCAATAAAAAGCACAATGCGTCCGGCACTTTCTATGACTTCTTTGAGCACCGCTTTTAAACGATCCTCAAACTCTCCGCGGAATTTGGTGCCTGCCACCAACGCGCCCAAGTCAAGCGAAATAAGTTCTTTGTCTTTGAGCGATTCAGGCACATCGCCGCTCACGATACGTTGTGCCAAGCCTTCCACGATGGCAGTTTTGCCGGTGCCGGGTTCGCCAATCAACACTGGATTATTTTTTGTGCGGCGCGAGAGCACTTGCATAATACGGCGTATTTCTTCATCGCGGCCGATTACCGGATCAAGTTTTTCTTGACGCGCCGCGGCGGTCAAATTGCGCCCATATTTTTCCAACGCTTGATATTTTGATTCTGGTTCCGGAGAGTCCACGCGCTGGGTGCCTCGGATAGATACGAGCACTTTTAATACTTCATCATAAGAAATGCCGGCGTCGTTGAGCGCGCTCTGTGTTTGATTTTTATTTTGTAAAATCCCCAGCAAAAGATGTTCAGTTGATACAAAATCATCTTTCATTTTTTTTGCCTCTTCTACCGCAAGAGATAAAATTTTGGTGAGTTCCTGGCTTAAGTAAATTTGACCCAGCCCTCCGCCCGCGTCAAAACCCGCATGTTTTGGTAGTGTGAGCGCCACTTGTTCAATGGCATGAGTCAACGCGGATATATCCACGCGCAATTTTTTAAACACAGACACCACTACGCCGTCTTGTTGTTCAAGGAGCGCGAGCATAAGGTGGGGGACTTCCAGCTGGGGCTGACCATACTCGCTTGAGATGCGGTGCGCTTGTTGAATTGCCTCTTGCGACTTGAGAGTAAATTGGTTTGGATTTATCATAATTTTAGCTAATTTTAGGTATTTTGGGTCTGTCGCCGAATGCCCGGCTCGACTGCAATACGCATAGTTCGGTCATCATTGTTTCAAAATTTTTCAGCTTAATTTGCAATTAAACCTCAAAATTTACTCAACAATTTTGTCTCGAACTGGGACTGTCGCCGAATGCGCTTTTGTAACGAAATTTCCAGATTTCTGGACAAAATTGTTGAATACATTTTGAGGTTTAACAGGAGTTAAGCCGAAAAATGTTGAAACAATTTTGGATGAAATATGGAAATTGCAGTCAAA
>JACRFU010000044.1 GCA_016212585.1 Candidatus Magasanikiibacteriota bacterium
GACTTTTGCTTGGCAAGACACCTACAGGAAGCTCACGATACGGTATGAGAAACTTGAATCAACACACAACGGTTTCAAGTATCTTGCCTACAGTGTAATGAATCTTAGGGTGTTTTTTGGGGGAAACTCGCTATGAGTTCGTCTATAGGTACAGTATAGCATCTTCCTTGCTTGTCTGTATAGAATGACATATGGTAAGATGTAAGGGGCCTGTCGCCGAATGCGCTTTTGTAACGAAATGCGCAGATTTTTGGACAAAATTATTGAATAAATTTTGATGTTTAACAGTAGTTAAGCTGAAAAATTTTGAAATAATTTTATCTGAAAGATGCGCAATGCAGTCAAAATGGCATTCGGCGACAGACCCTATAAGCGCAACAAAGCATATGCATAATTGGGACTATCCAAAAATCAAGAAAACAAAAGCAAATAAAATATGGTGGTTTGAGCGGCTTTTGACTTATGGTTTGGGGCGTACACGCGTGAAGAAAGCAGAGCTGAAAGGCGCTTTGCCCCGTTTGCGCATTCCTGACGACACACGGTCATTTTTAGAATTATTAATATGGAAAAAAAAGAAATTTTAACAAAAGACCAGCGGAAAGTTTTAGAATTATTTGCCGGAGACGCCGTACTGCGTGATACTTTTTATTTGGCAGGTGGTACCGCGCTTTCCGCGTTTTATTTGCATCATAGATTGTCTGATGATCTTGATTTTTTTACGGACAAAGAACCATTGCCGCGTACTGCTGTTGAGACATTTATACATACAGCGCAAAAGGCAGTCGGCGCGCGCGAGGTGGTGTACCAGCGTGTACATGATCGGCGTATTTTTTTCTTAAAATGCGCGTCTCATGAATTAAAAATGGAATTTACTTTGTATCCGTTTCCCGCGCTTAAGAAGCGTATTCGCCGTAAAGGCGTGCTCGTTGATTCTCTTCAAGATATCGCGGCTGGGAAATGCATGGCATTACAAGATCGTCTTGAGGCAAAAGATTTTGTGGATTTATATTTTTTATATACTGAAAAAAAGATGACCACACCTGCATTAGTCAAGTATGTCAAAAAAAAATTTGCGTTCACTCTTGAACCGCTTATGGTGGGGAGCATGTTTGCAAAAGTGCGGCATATCACCATGATGCCGCGCATAGTCAAACCGCTCACTCTCAAAGAATTGCAAACATTTTTTGCCGCGCGCGCACAGGAATTGGAGAAAGATATTTTGGAATAGATGCCTTTTTAGGTGCTTTAGACGGAATGTCAAACATTTCTACTCAAGTGTCTTTTTTTATAAAATTTTCACATCACGATGCGCATGTTAAAAACAACATGGTCAAGAAAAGTGTTAAATCCGTGGGTGCGGTTATCAAAAGGACACTTTGGATCGCGCAAGCTCGCGCTCGTAAGAGCGATTTGATGAAAAAACGGTGTGCGGTGCCGTTGGGTCTATTTCCCGGCGTTAGGAATTTTGAGCCATTTGTTGCACGCCATGTGCCATGAGGAGACATCGGAAGTCTGTATATCATCCCACATCTGTTTGGCGGAGTTGGTGTACAGTTTCTCGTCGCGGATGAGGCGGCGGAAATCCCGCCACTTTATAGGCAGTTGATGCCCTTTTTCTTCCAGTTCTTTGAGCTCTAAATCAACATCCAGATTATCCGCGTCCTTGACGATTTTTGCTTCTATGGTGTCGCGCCGTTCATAGGCGGTAACGATCGACTCAAAGTCAGCAAGGTGCGTGCCGTCAAACATATCATGAAGCGCGCTCGGCTCGTCGGATTTTACATACGCTTTTTGTACATAGGAAAGATCGGATGTGCGTGTTTCCGCAATATCGTGCGCAAGCGCCATTTTGAGTATGGTTTCTTCTTTGCATGCGCTTTCACGCCGAGCAATGACCAGCGCCAAAAACGCTACGCGCACAGTGTGGTCAAGATCGTTCGCGCAGTCGGTTGCCAAATGCTGGCGCCATCCGCGCTGGGTGTGGCGGAGGGATCCGATTTCAAACAATAATTCTAAATCGCGCGGGGTGGACATATGAGGGGTATTACATGATGGGTCTGTCGCCGAATGCCATTTTGACTGCAATACGCATAGTTCGGCCATAATTGTTTCAAAATTTTTCAGCTTAATTTGCAATTAAACCTCAAAATTTACTCAACAATTCTGTCTCGAACTATGCGTATTTCGTTACAA
>JACRFU010000008.1 GCA_016212585.1 Candidatus Magasanikiibacteriota bacterium
GACTGCAACGCGCATCTTTCGGACAAAATGATTTCAAAATTTTTCAGCTTAACTCCTGTTAAACTTCAAAATTTATTCAATAATTTTGTCCAGAAATCTGCGCATTTCGCTGCAAAAGCGCATTCGGCGACAGTCCCATAAAAGCTAAAACATAAAAAAACAAGACGGGTTTGCGTCTTGCTGACAGGGTTATGTGGGATGTATCTGAAGCGGGGAGCTTAGCCTTGGCGGCTAGCCGGCGTAAGCGGGCGAGCTGAGCCGCGGAGCGTGACGACTGGGTTGCGTCACTCTATTCATGATCACGATCTTGCCATCTCTTGTGGTGGCAAGGAACGCGGTTACGCTCAAGTCCGCAAACTCCACGGAGATGGAAAGCATCTCCTCGTGCGAACCATTGTTCGGACTGATTATACCCATATTCATAATCCTCATACCCTCAAAGGTATGGATCGGGTACGGATTGTCATACCCCACGCTCGGGGAGGCAACGCGTACCATCCCGTTGTGGTGCAAAATGGTCCCATCTCCTTTCCTGATGGGTTTATTCCAGGCATACACGATGTGTCCACCAGCGATCTGGTAGACACAATGTGTGTTGACCGGCGGAATGTAGCGCGACGAGTTGAAGACCGTCACGGTGTCCTGCCCGCTCGGGACAATGAGGTCAATCCTCGCGGGGACTTCCGCTCTCAACCTGCAGTGTCTCCGCGCAAATGTCGTCATGAGCGCCGTGATCGCCTCACGAGCCGGACCACGGATCGTCTGCGCGACGCCCACCATGGAGACGACTCCAATCGGAAATCGGCACGCGCCCCAATGAGATATGTAGCCAAACCCGTCTTGAAGTTTGGCACGCACCTCGTTGGCGAGGCGAATCTTACTCATGGAGCTGTCGCACTCATCATAGACCACATGGAACCGCTCTCCATCAGTGGTCACCCCGAGGGCGAGCAAGGCGTCAGGAGTGAGGCCTGCGCAGCAAAGCGCGGCCCCCGCTCTCGTTCCACTAAATTCTTTCATCTTTCTCTCTCGTCCCAACCGTTCGATTGGAACTCATTGAATGCAGTTCCCTTTTTGCGTTGTTGCTACTTGGGTAAATTGCACTCATTGATGAGCACAAAAGCTTCTTTCTAAACAAACAAGGCATCCCATAGGGTGTCTGTCTGCAAAAAATTCAACTTTTGAGCTTGAAAGCATAATAAAGTATCTCGTCAAAAAAGTCAACAACACGCAACAACTCATTCATAATAAAGTGCGGGATACTTCTCCATCAGCTTATTTCCCCCTGTTTTAGCCTTATTTCCTGATTGACACTCACCCATACCCATGTTACACTCATCTTCTATGCATACTCTTACTATCCACAATCTTTCAGCGCAAATTGGAGTGCAAAAAATCCTCCACGAAGTTTCACTCACTGTCAAAAGCGGGGAAATTCATATCATAATGGGCCAAAACGGCAGTGGCAAATCCACGCTTGCGACAACCATTATGGGAAGGCAGGATAGTACCGTTACCGGCGGTCAAGCCACACTTGACGGCTCCGACCTCCTCGCTCTTGCTCCTCACCAACGCGCGCACGCCGGATTGTTTTTGGGATTTCAATACCCTATGGCTTTGCCCGGTGTTACCGTCTCGCAATTTATGCGGCTTGCTTTGCGCGCTCTCTGCACCGCGCGCGGTCTTGAATTTAAAAGCACCGAGTTCAACGCCGAACTGCAAAACGCTGTTTCCGCGCTCGGTCTTGATCAATCATTCACACAACGAGGACTCAATGACGGGTTTTCCGGCGGAGAAAAAAAACGCATGGAAGTATTACAGCTTATGATGTTGAAACCTCATTTTGCCATACTTGATGAAATTGATTCCGGCTTGGACATTGACGGCCTCAAATGCATTGCAAACGCGCTCAATGAATTAGTCCGCACGCAAAAAACGGGCGTGGTGCTAATTACCCACTATCCCGCTTTACTCAAAACCATCACACCGCATTTTGTGCATATCATGAGCAGCGGCCGCGTGGTGGCAACCGGCGGCGAGGAACTTGCACGCAATATCGCGGAACACGGCTATGCCCAATTCACCACAATCTAAGCCAACAACATTTTCACCCTCTGCCGGATACGCGGCCGGTTTTGCCATGCCCGAACGCGCGCATGCAAAATCGCCCAAAGGGTTAACGCGCGAAGTCATTGAATCGCTCTCAGCATATAAACAAGAACCCGCGTGGATGCTTACCGCACGCCTCAATGCGTTTGAAATTTTTAAACAAAAACCTCTGCCGGCGTGGGGCGGCGATCTTTCAAAAATAGATTTTAATGATTTGTATTATTATGTGCGCCCGGACGAACGCGTGCAACAAAACTGGGATGATGTGCCCGCGGACATTAAAGAAACTTTTGACCGTTTGGGCGTGCCTGAAGCGGAAAAACAATTCTTGTCCGGAAGCGGCGCGCAATATGATTCCGAAGCAGTGTATCATAACATTCAAAAACATCTCACCGACAAAGGCATAATTTTTCTGGACACAGACAGCGCTCTCAAGAAATATCCGGAATTATTTAAAGAATACTTTGTCACCGTGGTGCCCCCTGCGGACAATAAATTTTCAGCGCTTAATTCCGCGGTCTGGAGCGGCGGCAGTTTTTTGTATATTCCCAAAGGCGTCCGTGTGGATTTGCCCTTGCAGGCATATTTTCGCATCAATACGGAGCGCATGGGGCAGTTTGAACGCACACTCATCATTGCGGATGAAGGGTCATACGCGCACTACACAGAAGGTTGCACCGCCCCAGCGTACACCACCAATTCGCTTCACAGCGCGGTGGTGGAAATTGTGGTGAGACGCGGCGCGCGCGTGCGTTACACCACTATTCAAAACTGGTCAAAAAATGTGTATAACCTTGTAACCAAACGCGCCCATGTGTATGCCGACGGTTTGATGGAATGGGTAGATGGCAATTTGGGCAGTGCGCTCACCATGAAATATCCGTCCGCGGTATTGCTTGAGAGTGGCGCTCGCGGCACTGTTCTTTCTCTTGCCATGGCTGGCGATGGCCAACATCAAGATTCCGGCGGCAAAATTATCCATGTTGCGCCCCACACTTCATCTATGATCATTTCAAAATCAATCAGCTACGGCGGCGGACGCGCGAGTTATCGCGGGCTGGTCAAAGTAACTCCAAAAGCGGAACACGCGCGTTGTTTTGTGTCATGCGACGCGCTCATACTTGATACCGCGTCCCGCGCGGACACCTACCCCACCATGGACATCCGCGCGCGCGATTGTGACATCTCGCACGAGGCGAGCGTGAGCAAAATCGGCGAGGAACAATTATTTTACCTGCAAAGCCGCGGGCTGGATGAAGCGAACGCGCGCAGTTTGATTGTCAATGGATTTTTAGAGCCGATTGTCAAAGAACTTCCCATGGAATACGCGGTGGAGCTGAATAGACTCATTCAATTGGAAATGCAGGGAGCGGTGGGATAATTCGCAAAAATATGAAACAAATCATCTGGCACAATGAAATCCCCCAAAGGACGCTTGAAGTGGCGCGTGGCGAAACGCTCAATATGTGGCTTCTGTGTACCACAGCATTGCGCGCCGAACCATTGGAAATTATTTTGCATGAACAAGCGGAACTTTCACTCACCGGATTGGTGGTGATCGGCAAAGAAGACCACGCGGAATCGCTCATTACTATTACCCACCGCGGGAAAAGTAGCCTTTCGCGCGTGGTGGTTAAAGCAGTTTTGTTTGATAGTGCAAATCTCAAATTTGAACCGCGCGCATGGATTGTCAAAGGCGCGCGTGGAGCCAGTACGAACATTACTATTCGCACTCTGCTTGTGGGCAAAGGCGCGCGCGACACCTCCATACCGAGCATGGAAATTGATGAGCAAGAAGTATCCGCGCGGCATGCCGCTACCATAGGGCGCGTCGGCGATGAAGAATTATTTTATTTGCAAACGCGAGGAATAGACCGCGAGAATGGCGAACATCTCATGATTTCCGGTTTTATTAATGACTTTATACACCACGCGCCGGAGGCGTTACAAAGCGCCCTTCATTCATTGTTACCATCATATGAATTCACCAAATAATACAAATACTACGCGCGCCGAGTTTCCATTGCTTGCCGCCAATCCAGCCCTCGCGTATCTGGACAACGCCGCGTCAACGCAAAAACCCAAAACGGTCTTGAAGGCAATGGACGCATTTTATTGCACTTCGTACGCAAATGTGCACCGAAGCGTGTATGATTTGAGTGAACGCGCCACGGCACAATATGAAGACGCGCGCGGGCGCGTTGCGCGATTTTTAAATGCACAGCCGCAAGAAATTGTTTTTACCAAAAACGCCACCGAGGCGATCAATCTGGTCGCGTATAGTTTTGGCGGTGGTGAGGTGCGCGAGGGAGACGAAGTTTTGGTGAGCATTCTTGAACATCACGCGAACTTTTTGCCATGGCAAAGACTCTGCGCGCGAAAAAAGGCACGATTGGTAGTGGCGCCAGCAAACGCGGACGGCACGCTTGACGAAACGAGCGCGCTCGCGCTCGTTTCCCCACGCACCAAAATTGTCGCGCTCACCGCGCTTTCAAATGTAATCGGTGTGCCGACTCCCTTGGCGCGAATGATTGAACGCGCCCACCAACACGGCGCGCGCGTTATTATTGACGGCGCACAGGCAGTGGCGCACAAACGCATTGATATGCGCGCCATGGACGCTGATTTTTTTGTTTTCTCCGGACACAAAATATTCGGTCCTGCCGGCATAGGCGTGCTTGCCGCGCGCGCGGAACTGTTGGAAACAATGCAACCGTTTATTGTTGGCGGAGAAATGGTAAAAACAGTATTTCTTGATAATGCCGAGTGGAACGATATTCCATGGAAATTTGAAGCGGGCACGCCGCCCATCGCGGAAGCAATAGGGCTCAAAGCCGCGCTTGATTTTATTGAATCAATAGGGTGGCAGCGCCTGCACACGCATGAGCAAACACTCACGGAATACGCGCTTGAGCGCATGCGCGCGCTGAAAGGCGTTCATATTATTGGACCGAAAACATTTTCATCAGGCCGCGCTCCTATCATCAGTTTCACAGTGAACGGTGTGCATCCGCATGACCTCGCGTCAATTTTAAATGAACGGCACATTGCCATACGAAGCGGACATTTTTGCGCACAGCCGTTTTTGAACGCGCTCTCATACTCTGCGGCCGCGCGCGCGAGTTTTACCATCTACAACACGCGCGCCGAGGTTGACGCTCTGATTGAAGGAATTGCCGCGGCACAAAAAATATTTCGCGTATGAACATATACCAAGAAGAACTACTAGACCGCTATTGGCACCCAAAAAATCGCGGGAGTGTGGACAATGCGTCATTTTCCGCAACCGAGCATAATCCCCTCTGCGGCGACACGCTTACTATCACGGCACGCATAGAACATGCTATACTTGCTGATGTTAAATTTAATGGCAACGGTTGCGCGATCTCCCAAGCGGCGGCAGATCTTTTGACCGAATCGCTCACGGGGAAAACCATACAAAACGCGCGGGCGTTTTCACCAGACGCAATGCGTATGTTATTAACTGTTCCCATAAGCAGCGCGCGGGAGAAATGCGCCCTGCTCGCGCTCACGGCTTTTCAAAAAGGACTTACTTCCTCATATGCACACAACTGAATCTGTCAGAGAAGCGCTCAAACAAATTAAAGACCCTGAATTGAACTGTGATATTGTATCGCTTGGTTTGGTGTATGCAATCCGCCTACCGGACGCAAAGCATGTTGAGATTGATGTTACATTTACCTCTATGGGATGTCCTGCCGGACCGTATATTTTAAGCGAGGTGCAACGGGTGATAGACGAACTTGAGGGCTCACCGGAAGGTACGGTACACTTGGTATGGGAACCCGCATGGACAAAGGATCGCGTAGACCCGCTGGTGCGAGAGGAATTGATGGAGGGAATTTAAATAACATAGGACTTACGCATTTGGCCAATTTCTTCGTCAAAGCCGGTGCTTATCGCTCGTCGGAGGTATATTACGGCTTGCTCCGATGCTCGGCTTTTCCTTGAACTTGTCTCAAATGCGTAAGTCCTATAACATAGAAATTCATGAACCTACTCGGTATAGAAACTTCATGTGATGAAACAGCCGCCGCGCTGGTGGAAGTGCGCGACGGCCGCATGCGCGTGCGCAAAAATATCGTTTCATCGCAAATTTCCATCCACAAAAAATACGGCGGCGTAGTGCCGGAAGTGGCGGCGCGCCAACACGCTGAAAATGTCATTCCGGTCATCAAAAAAATACTGGGAAAAAGCAAACCAGATGTGATTGCAGTTACCGCAGGACCCGGGCTTGCCACCGCTCTTTTGGTTGGTGTGGAAGTTGCGCGTACGCTTTCTTACGTGTGGGGTACGCCGCTTGTCCGCGTCAATCATATAGAAGGCCACCTCTATGCAAACTGGCTCACCGCGCCGCGCATAGACGCCATACAACTGCCCGCGCTGGTGTTGATTATTTCCGGCGGACACACTGAACTTGTGCTCATGAAAAAACATGGAGTATATCAATTGCTTGGCAAAACTTTGGATGACGCGGTGGGTGAATGTTTTGACAAAGTGGGAAAAATGGTAGGGCTCTCGTATCCAGCAGGGCCGCAGATTGGCGCTCTCGCGCGCGCAGGCACGCGTAACGCGATATCATTGCCACGCCCAATGCTTGAACACAAAAATTACTCATTCAGTTTTGCAGGCCTTAAAACAGCAGTGCTCTATCATTTGCAAAAACACCCGCTCAAAACACGGCATGAACGCGCGGATGTATGCGCGTCATTTGAGCAAGCCGCAACCGATGTGCTCGTCGGCAAGACCCTGCGCGCCGCAAAAGAATACAACGCGCGCGCGGTGATTATGGGCGGGGGTGTTTCCGCAAACACCTATATACGCGAATCGCTTGAAGTGGCGCTCGCGCGCGAAATGCCAAAAACAAAATTTATAAAACCCGCTCTCCAATACTGCACGGACAACGCCGCCATGATTGCGGCCGCAGGGTACTTTCATGCCGTCAAAAAAGACTTTACCACGTGGGATAAACTGGTTATTGACCCCGCGTGGGAGCTCGCAGTATAATATATTTAGGATAATTGATCCTTTCATCTTCAATGACAAGAGGCATATGTGCCTCTTGTTTTGCACTCTACTCATGAGCAAGACAACTTAGACCAGTGCCAAAAGCACCCCGAGAGAATCATCATGAAGAAGCTTTATCTTGTCTCCGGCAGTGCCAATCCGGAGCTGGCTCTAACGACCGCGTCATTCGTGGACACCCCCCTCCATTCCATGGCACGACTCAAGACATTCGCCGACGGAGAACACGACATCCAGTTCGATTCGTCGGTGCGTGGCATGCATGTGTTCATCATACAACCCACATGCCCTCCAGTTGATGAGCATCTCATGCAACTGCTCATAATGATTGACGCGGCAAAAAGAGCAAGTGCCGCTTCCATCTCGGCAGTAATGCCCTACTTTGGCTACGCGCGCCAAGATCGCAAGGAGAGACCGCGACGGCCAATAACTGCGGCACTCGTGTGCAAGCTCCTCAAGGCCGCCGGAACTGATCGCATACTGTCTTTGGATCTCCACTCGGGACAAATCCAAGGATTTTTTGATGGGCCTTTTGACAACTTACCCATTGCCAGCACACTCCTCAGGCACTTTCATGAACGGGTAAACTGGAAAAATGTTACACTCATGTCGCCTGACGCGGGTGGAACAGTTCGGTGCCAAGACGCGGCAAATCACCTTGGATGCGGAGTTGGCTTCATCCGCAAGCATCGCGTAGATGCCAATGTTGCCGAGTCAATGGAGGTTGTCGGCGACGTAAGCGGTCGCTCTGTTATATTCCTTGATGACATGAGCGATACATTTGGCACACTCGCAGGGGGGGCAAAAAGAGTGGCGGAACTTGGCGCCACTTATGTCTATGCAGCCTGCTCACACGGACTACTCTCAGGAAAAGCGGTGGAGAGACTTCAGGATTCTCCTGTTGAAGAACTGGTGATTTCTGATACTATTCCACTCGCGCCTGGAAAAAATCACGACAAAATCCATGTCGTGAGCTGCGCAGAAATACTCGCTCGCATGATCCGCGGCGTACGAGTAGACGGATCTCTTGCTGAGATCGTCAATCACTCATTTGACTGGGTAAAGAAATCATAATCATCGTTCTACCTTTCGTCATCCACCCAATCAGTGTCAAACCACACTGATTTTTTTATTGCACTTAAAAAATCCAAAAACTCCCTACATCTCATTAGACTTGTTGCTTAATAATCTTTCGTTACGAAATTGCCAAATTTTGAGGTTTAACAGTGGTTAAGCTGAAAAATTTTGAAACAATTTTGACCAAAATTTTGCAATTGCAGTAGAAATGTTATGAAGCAACAGGTCTATTCACATCGTAAACCACCCGCTCCCACCAACGCCTCAATCTGGTGGTGTAAATTCTTTGTATACAAAATTTTATATGATGTCGCAAAATGCTGTATCTTCCCTTCTTTTTGCCACACCAAATGCACCGCGCACTCGCCCGGAGCGCGCGCCAATAATTGTTTCAATGTATCAATCTTCACGCGTGTTGCCTGTGAGGGCACCGTAATCAAAACTACCGCAGGTTGCGGCTCTTGAATAGAGGTATCAACTCCGTCCATTTCCGATCCGGCAAGCGCACTCATTTCTTCATCAAGCGCCTCGGGAATCTCCGCGCTTCTTGACCGTGCATCCATCTGTTCAGACCCACGCCCCATTTGCGCCATTTTGAGCGTTTGTTGCACTTGCGGCCATGTATTTTCATTTAACGCTTCAATCCGCTCCGCTAAAATTTTCTTTTCATTCTCCTTTTCCGAATGTCTGCCCACCACGCATACATACGATCCTTCGGCAAGATACGCTTTGTATCGCTCGTATGTCTTGGGAAAAACCACTACCTCAATAGAACCTGTCGCGTCTTCCAACTGCGCAAACAACATTGAGGATCCTTTTTTGGTAATAATTTTTTTGGCAGTCATTACCACACCGCACACCACTACCCACTCACTCACCATCTCCGCTCCCGCTTTATTGATTTCCACAATACGCGACGCGTGTGGCCCTATGCGCTTGCTCCAATCGTCAAACGGATGCTCCGATATATACAACCCAATTAATTCTTTTTCCCACACCAAACGGTCAGCCTTAAGAGCCGCCTGATAGGGTTTAAGCAGTAAATGCCCGCCACCCTTGTCAGAACCCCCAAAAAGCGATGTTTGGTTGCTTTCTACCTCCCGCTGAATTGCTTTGTTAAACGAACACAAAACATCAATGTTATTGAGCAAAAATCCGCGCTCGCCAAACCGGTCCATGGCACCGCATTTAATCAAACTCTCCAATGATTTTTTATTCAAATCCCTGTCTTGAATGCGCCGCAATAAATCTTCCAGACTTTTAAATGCACCGCGCGCTTTGCGTTCTTCAATAATGACATGCGCGATATGGTCGCCTACATTTTTGATGGCGCCCAAGCCAAAACGAATCGGATGCAGAGCGCTGTTTGCCTTAGAGGTCTCATGCGGCACTACGGCAAACAATTCAAAACTCTCGTTGACATCCGGCGGCAGAACATCAATGCCTAAATGCTTGCACTCATCAACCATCTCTGCAACGGTTTCTATATCCCCGCTTTCCGCGGAGAGCACCGCGGCCATGTATTCTTCTGGAAAATGCGCTTTCATATACGCGGTCTGGTAGGCCACCACCGCGTAGCTTGCCGCATGCGCCTTATTAAACCCATACGCCGCGAACGGTTCAATGAGCTTCCACAACGCGTGCGATTTTTCAGCATTCAATCCATTGTTAATACACCCGTCAATAAATTTCTCTTTCTGCGCGGCCATTTCTTGCGGAATTTTTTTGCCCATTGCTTTGCGCAATTTGTCCGCTTCTTCCCATGAGTATCCGGCAATGTTAATCGCGGTCAACAGCACATCATCTTGATAGGTAATCACGCCATATGACAGATCCAAATATTCTTTCATGCGCGGGTCAAGATAGGTAATAAGCTTTGAGTTATGCTTGCGGCGGATAAACTCCGGAATTGACTCCATAGGACCGGGACGAAACAGCGCTACCATAGCCATAATATCAAACAAGTTTGAAGGTTTAAGCTCCATAAGGTACCGTGTCATACCAGTGCCGCCTAATTGAAACAAACCTGCGGTTTTTCCCTCTGAAAGCATAGCGTAGGTCTGTGCGTCATCCAAAGGAATGTGCTGGAGATCAACAACCACTCCGCGTGTTTTCTGCACAATTTTCACTGCGTTTCCCAAAATGGAAAGGTTGCGAATACCCAGAAAATCCATTTTCAAAAGACCGGCTTCCTCCACTTCGTACATATCATATTGCGTGGTAACGCGCGTCCCGCCGACTTCCCTCTGTACAGGAGTAAAATCAGTCAACGCCGTGGGCGCAATTACCACTCCCGCCGCGTGGACAGAGGTATGGCGCGCGTTGCCTTCAATTTTTTGCGCCAAATCAAGCAACCGCTTAACATCCGCGTTTTTGTTATAGAGCGCGTACAATTCCGGAGTTGTTTGGAGCGCTTTTGAAATAGTCATGGGAAATCCTTGTGACCCAAAAGGAATAACTTTGGAAACCTGATCGCAAAATGAATACGAAAACCCGAGCGCGCGACCCACATCGCGCACACTCCCCCGCGCCGCCATGGTGCCAAATGTAATAATCTGCGCCACTTTGTCAGCACCGTATTTCTCCGTTACATACGCAATCACTTCGTCGCGCTGATTATCGGCAAAATCCATATCAATATCAGGAGGACTCGGACGAAATGGGTTCAAAAAACGCTCAAACGGCAATTTGAAATCCAACGGATTGACCGTAGTAATGCCAATGGCATAGGACACGAGCGAACCAGCCGCGCTTCCACGCGTGGTGGCGATAATACCATGCGCGCGCGCCCATTTGGTAAAATCAGCCACTGCTAAAAAATATGGATCATATCCTTTTGCGCTAATGATGCCGAGCTCATACTCAAGACGCTCCTGCATAGCCGGCGTAATCTCGCCCGATAACGCTTTGAGTCCTTCTTCCGTATTTTCACGCAACACCTGCGCGCTCGTTTTACCCTCCGGTATGGGAATGGGCGGGAAATGCCACTTGCCTAAGGGTATTTCAACATTGCAACGCTCGGCAATTTTCACGGTGTTCTCCAGCGCGTCTTCCACATGGCGGAATCGGGAACAAATATCCTCCGCGCTATTGAGCGAACGGTCAATATGGGTCATGCGCGCGCGTGCTTTGTCGTCAACAGTGCGCCCGGATTTGATGCATGTCAAAATATCTTGAGCAGGCGCGTCTTCTTTTTCAAGATAATGCACATCACGCGTTACCACGAGCGGCGTGCTGGTGTCACGCCCCAATTCTATAAGCGCGTTGTTTGCTTCCATTTGCCCGGCGCGCTCCGGATGATCTTGCAGTTCCAAATAAAAATAATCCGGCCCGCAAATGGTTTTGTATTCTTGGATCGCCACGCGGGCTTTGTCCATCTGACCTTGCGCAATAAACTGTGCAATTTCTCCGTCCAGACAGCCGGACAACACAATCACGCCCTTGTGATATTCACGCAATAATTCCTTATCTATCCGCGACTTGTCCGTGAACCCTTCAAGCGCGCCGCGCGAGGACAAAATCATCAAGTTCCGATACCCATCATAATTTTCGGCAAGCAAAACAATATGCGAATCCGACTCGCTTGATTTTGGAGCAAGGTCAAACCTACTGCCATGCGCCATAAACGCTTCAAATCCAATGATGGGTTTAATGCCGGCTTTACGCGCTGCTTTATAAAATTCTATGGCGCCATACAGCGCGCCATAATCCGTAAGCGCGAGAGCATTGAACCCCTGTTTTTTTGCATAATTCACCAGCTCATCAATTTTTGGCAAACCATCAAGGAGCGAGTAATGCGAGTGGACGTGTAAGTGGACAAATTCGGGCATATTTTTTTATGGTGGGGTGTCGTTAGGGTAAAAATCTTTGAGGGGACTACGAGCCGCGACGGCGACGAGTCTGAGAGAAAATTCAACAGAATTTTCTCGTGCCCCGCAAAGACTTTTACCATAGCGACAGACAAAACAAAATGCATATACGCTAATTGTCGTACATGCACTTGTTAAGAAACATTTCACTCAAAAAGATTTTTTACGCGGCTGTTTGGGGCGCGGTGCTTCAGGCTCTTCATCCATGCCAAAAGGATCATCTTGCGCATCTTCGCTTTCGGCTTTTTTTGCCCTCCTATTGAGAACGTATTTTACCACCATTGCGGCGCTTTCCACAACTACGCGCATAGAGGAGGAAGCATTTTCTATTTTCTCCTTTACCATGTGCACCGCTTCTTCAATGCCGCGCAGACGGTCTTGGATGCTGTCTATTACCTTGCTTGCGTCACGCAAAATTTTGATGCAGTAGTACAACAGCCAGCAAGAAAAAACCGTGAGCCACAGCGCACAGAGCGCAAGGACAATAAACAGGACATCTTTGCTTGTTTCTAACATAGTTCCTCCTTTTAAATTTAAATATTTTACTGACTTTAGTATACCACAAAGTTACTTTTTCTCAAAATTAGTCTTGGTGAACTTATGGCTATTTTAATAATTTATTTTTCCTGAATTTTGACAAATAATTATTTTTTGACACTACCGGCCTACCCAATTCTTTTTCTAATTCTTTTCTGGAATTTCCAGCCACTTTTCCGCCTCGACGCGCATCATGTTTCAGTTTTGCTATACCAGTTGAATTTTCGTTGCGGTGGATTTCTGTTGTTGTTCTCTCCCTAAGCATGGTCAAAATCAATTCAAAATCACCCATGTGGTCGCGAAGATTTTCCCTTTTTAATCCTTTCAACTTTTTGTACTCGGAAGGCGTGATACCAAAAGTCGCTTTTGATATTTCGGCAGTCAAAATTTCGTATTCTCTGTCTTTTTCAGCGCCACGCTTTTTCCATTCATCAGTTAATTCCTCACGGAGAGCAATACCACGCATTCTCTTTTCTATCCAGTCTTCTGGGTAGCCCTTAAGCTTATAGAGCATTCTTGTCCGCTTGATTGCCAATTCGGGGTTTTCAACTTCTTGGATTCTTTCATAACCTACTTTTGCCAACCAACGTTTAAAGGGTTCGACTTTAGGTGAAGGGATAGACTAAATTATACGGAATATACCCTCTGTGTTAGCACAGTCGGTTTCACGCATTTTTCCATCTGAAGCTTCTAATTTCAACTGTCGACAAATTGTCGACGGTTCAAAATTTTCCTCATCCTTCACTCTTATTTTCATCTTATACCAATAATCGCGAGAGTCAACACTTTCTGTCAACGCTTCCACCACATCCACCACAGAAAACCACCATTCTTTTTGATGGGAGATTTTCCTGATTGCCTTGCCTTTAAATATGGCAATGTGATGACTTGGAATCTCTAACATAAATTTTTAAGAATAAAAAACCAACTTATCGCACCTGCGCCTTATACCTATGGACAACCTTTGCAATCAATGCTTTGTGCGCCGCGTCGGCTTCGTCCGCGGTGAGCGTGCGTTCATTTGATTGATACGTAATATGAAACGCAAGGCTTTTCTTGCCTGCATCCACATGCTCTCCATGATAACTATCAAAGAGCTCAACATTTTTGACAAGCGCATGCGCATGCGTGAGTGTTTCTTGCACATCCGCATATTGAACCGACTCATTCATAACCAGCGCCACATCGCGCGTCACAGCGGGAAATGGTGACGGGACATGGTATGATTTGACGCGAAAGTTTGTTTTTGCAACCAGAGACAGATCAATTTCCGCCACAACCGCTTCATGACTGATGCCAAACAACCCCTGCGTGTGCCGACCAACAATAGTACAATACCCTACTTTTTTATCTGCACACCAAATATCAACCGCCGTGTTCGCACGCCACCAACGCGCTCCCTCCTGCGCTTTGATAAATTTCAAGTCATACCCTGCGGCGCCAAACGCACTCTCTAAACTGTCGCGCACATAGGCAAAAGAATGAGTTTCATTTTTGTCACTATACACACAGCCAAAATGCAAAGGCTGATACGGCAAACGGCCGATGGCGCCGTCATCAACTCCTTGTTTCAAATGTTCCGGAAGAAATACCGGCGCAACCTCAAACAAAGCAACGCGATCATTTCCATGTTGATTTTTTTCAACCGCTTCAAGCAAATTAGCCGCGAGTGTTGTAGTCACATAAGGCCGCTCCTCGGAAAGCGGATGTGAGAGCATGAGATGATTTTCCGGTTTCAATCCGAGCGCCGTAAGCGCGCCTGCGCGCACAAATGCGTACGATACCGACTCATGAAATTTATTTTCATATGCCATGCGCATTTTGAGAGCGCGCGCGAGCATGTGCAACGGCGCGTGGGCAGGCACCAACATGTGTATTTTTGGCAATGCCGCTTTGATATGTTCATATCCGTGTATGCGCACGACTTCTTCTACCAAATCTTCCGACACATTTATGTCGCGCGCGCGATAACTGGGCACTTCAACTCGCAAATTTTTACCGCGTACGCTCACTCCAAAACCCAATCGTTCAAAAATTTGCCGTACTTCCTTTAATGAAATCCTTATGCCAAACTTTTTCTGCAATACCGCTTCTGCAAGCGTGATAACAAGCGATTTTGCTTTTTTGGAATATGTGTCCGCCACAATGCTTGCAATTTCCACGCTCGGGAATATTTTTTTGTACAGTTCCACCGCGCGACGCAAACCCTGTTCTGCTTGCGCGGGGTCTAAACTTTTTTCAAATCGCGCGGAACTTTCTGTGCGCAACGAGAGCGTGTTGGAGGTGCGCCGTATAGAACGCGCGTTAAAATTGGCAGACTCAAGAATAATGGTATGCGTCGTGTCCGCGATCGCGCTCAAATCCCCTCCCATAACACCGGCAAGCGCAACCGCGCGCGTTTTGTTCGCAATCAAAAGCATTTTGTCATGCAAAGTGTGCTTGTGCCCGTCAAGCGTGGTAAATTCTTCCCTTTGCTTGGCGGGACGCACCACAATTTCAACCGCGCCGCGCGCGTCTTTGATGGCATCATAATCAAACGCATGCATAGGCTGGCCAATTTCCAACATTACATAATTGGTCACATCAACTACCGCATTGATAGACCTGACCCCGGAAGCATGCAAACGCTCTTGCATCCACGCGGGTGAAGGTACTGCCTTCACGCCCTTGAGCGCAACTGCCATATATCGCGGACATGCTACTGTATCTTGCACGGACACGCGCAAAGCAATTCCTTTTCCTGTTTTTATTGCCGGAGGCGTCTTAAGCACAAGCGGAGCTTTAAACAACGCGCTCACTTCGCGCGCAATCCCTGTGTATCCCCACAGATCGGGTCTGTTGGAAAGCGACTTATTATCAATCTCCAATACGGCACTCTGCCCGAGCCCAAACGCTTCTGTGAGCGGCGTACCGGCACGCGCGGCGCAATCTGAAATATCCAAAATTTCTTTTTCATCTTTCAAAGGGAACCGTTCACCCAAACCGATTTCCGTGGACGCGCAAATCATGCCTTCGCTTGCAACACCGCGAATGGTTGTGTGTGTGAGCTCCACCAACTCGCCTTCTCCATGCCAACGCACATGCGCGCCCACGCACGCAACCGCCACTTTCTGCCCAACGCGCAAGTTTGACCCACCACACACAATCGTGAGCGGATTTTTGCCGCCCGTGTCCACCTGCGTCACGCGCAGACGGTCCGCGTTGGGGTGCGGCTCTATTTTTTTAATTATGCCAACCACAATATTTTCCAGATCAGCTCCTTGTTGCCGCACGCCTTCCACCTCCACGGTGGACAAAGAAAGCCGCTTGGCGACATCTTCCGCGCGCACGCGCGCTGGCAGTGTAACCAATTCTTTAAGCCATGAAAAAGAGATAAGCATACAAAACTAAAACTGTTTAAGAAATTGCATATCGGCGCTCATAAAAAGCCTTATGTCATTGATCCCGTATTTAAGCATCGCGAGGCGCGTGAGTCCAAAACCAAACGCGAGCCCGCTTACTTTCTTTGAATCAAGACCGCCCTCTTTCAATACATGAGGATGAATAAGCCCGGCTCCAAAAATCTCAAGCCACCCGGTTTGTTTGCAAAGCGCGCATCCTCCACCCGCGCAAAACGAGCAGGTAACTTCACCGTTCACCCCAGGCTCCACAAACGGATAATATTTAGGGCGTAACCGCACCTGCGTATCTTCCCCATACAAATGCCGCGCGACCGCGTCCAAAATTCCTTTCAAATGCGCGAACGAAACATCTTCACCAACCACAAAACCTTCCAGTTGATGAAATGTGTGTTCATGCCGCGCGTCCGTTGCCTCATTTCTAAAACAACGGCCCGACGCAATCGCTTGCAGAGGCGCGCCATACTCACGCATAGCTCTGACCTGCACGGATGATGTCTGCGTACGCATGAGCCATGTAGGATGATCTTTGATATACAGTGTGTCTTGCATATCGCGCGCGGGATGGTCCGGCGCAATGTTCAACGCTGAAAAATTATAAAAATCGGATTCAAGCTCGGGGCCGTCAATGATTCTAAACCCCATGGCGGCAAAAAAATCTTCCAACTCATATTGAATTTGCGTGGTCGGGTGCAAAGTTCCGCTCTCACGGCGCGGCACATAGCTTTCTGTCACGTCAAAAACACTCTCATTTTCCTCCCTAGCAAGCAACGCCTCGCGGCGCTCCAAAATTTGCGCCTCAATATCTTGTTTTATTTCATTGGCAAGCGCGCCCGTGCGCGGCCGCTCCGCCGCCGGTACGTCTTTCAAGTTTTTCAAAATCGCCGTGAGTTCGCCGGCCGCACGCCCCATATATTGTATTTCAACCGTTTCAAGCGCGTCTATATCATTTGCTCCCGCAATTTCTTTAAGTGCTTTTTCTTGCAATGCTTTTAATGAATGTTCCATAGATTAAAATAATCGCTTGAAGATGCCCGAAAACGCGCCGCGCATGGCGCTCAAATCATTAAAAGTAACCACCAAAACCAAAAGAATAAGCAGAGTAAACCCGATTGCGTGCACGGTGCGTTCAATATTTTTATCAACCGGCTTGCCGCGGCGGAATAATTCTATAATCACAAACAACACGCGACCGCCATCCAGCGCGGGAAAAGGAATAATATTTAAAATAGCCAAATTGATGGAGAGTATCGCCATAAACTGCAAAAGATATACAAACCCCATACGCGCGACTTTGCCGGTCAAAACCGCAATGCCAACAGGTCCGGTAACTTCTTCTGCCAGCCTGTGTCCTTGAAACAATCCCGTAATCAACTGACCGAAACCTTTCAATGTTTCCTTTGTGAGCATGCCGGCGGAACGAAAACCTTCCACCACCGCCCAAGGAGGCGAATATGATACTAAACCTGTTTCCGCGAGCGCAACGCCAATGCCGCCTTTTCCTGTTTGCGGAAGCGTGATGGGCGTAATTTGTTTATCAAGCGCCGTGCCGTTTCGTTCTATATGAAGCGTGATAGGCGCTCCGGCGCGCGCGTTGATATAATGCTGTAAATCAATGAGATGAATTTGCGACTGACTGTCAACGCCTTTTACAATATCCCCCTCAATTATCCCCGCCTCCGCCGCCGGCGTGCCGGAGAGTACGGATACAATGCCCACGTGGGCGCCCGTAACACGCGCGTGCACGCGAGCGCTTTCAACATCCATGGGAATTCCGCGCATAAAACCAAATGACAAAAGCACGGCCGCCAAAAATAAATTCATCAAAACGCCGGCAGAGAGCACCAACAAACGAATCAATGCTTTTTGTTGGCGAAACCCGTCTTTTTCATCCGCACATTCTCCATTTTCTCCTTTGAGAGAAACAAATCCGCCAAGCGGAAGCCAGTTTAATGAATATACCGTATTGCCGGATTCAACATAATTATACCCTTGCCCCACCAGCGGCTTGGCGCCCCAAATGATACGCCATTTTTTCTTGCCATGATCATGAATACGCTGAACGCCCACAAAACGAGGCGGAAAACCAAACCCGAATTCTTCCACGCGCACGCCGGCGCGTTTGGCAACAATAAAATGCCCAAATTCATGGGCAAGCACCAACACCGCCAATACCGCGATAAAAATAATTACGGTGAACATTTAATTTATTGAGTTAATTTCCTTTAGTATACGCCCAAAATTATAACCGGTCAAACGCGATTACTTACAACACCGCCACATGATGCGCCTCTATCTGTTCTCCCAAAAATCGCGAGCTCAAATTGGAAAAACGCTCCGGATCATCAGTCGTCAAAAACATCCGTTTGGGAGTTTCACTCTTACTCCTGCACAGCGTGGCAATATCCGGATGGCGCTCAAAATAATTTTTGAGCGAGAGCGCCACCGCGCGATTGTCTATCACTTGTACTTTCTTCCCCATAATGGCGGAAAATTGGTCATACAAAAGCGGATAATGCGTGCATGCCAAAAGCAATGTATCAATATTTTTTTGTTTGAGTTCGCGCACATAATGCCGCATAATGCGTTTGGTTTCCGACCGATCAATCCATCCTTCTTCCGTGAGCGGCACCAGCAAAGGACAGCTCGCGGAAAAAATTTCCATGCGCGCCAGATCGGGTCGCACCAGCGCCTTGCGTTTTTCAAACTCGCGCGTAACCGCTCCGGATGCAATGGTGCCGCGCGTGCCTACTACGCCAATTATGCCTGTTTTTGTTGTTTTCAAAGCAGTCTCCACCAACGGAATCAGCACGCCCAAAATTCGCCGATCGGGAAAATGTTGTGGAAGCCACTCCTGCTGGAGCCTGCGCAGAGCGAGCGATGAAGCGGTATTGCATGCCAAAACAACCAATTGCGCCCCGCTATTGAATAAATACTCCACCTCTTGCCGCGTATATTCATACACGATTTCCTGACTGCGATTACCATACGGCGCGCGCGCGTTATCGCCGATGTACACATAATCGTACTCCGGCAATTCTTTAAGCAACCAATGCAATACCGTGAGCCCCCCAATGCCCGAATCAAATACGCCGATCATACTATTTTTTTTACTTCTTTAATAAATTCTTCGCCCCGCTTGAATTCATTGATCACCGGAAGCCATGTGAGCCCGGGAGAAAGCAAAACCACGTCGCCTTTGCGCGCCACGGTATATGCCTTTTCCACCGCTTCCTGAGTATCCGCCACATCGTGCCCCTCCTGCAAATCTTTATTGGCGTTGCCGGGAAACAAAATGACCTCGCGCGCACGCTCTTTAATGACGCGCGCAAGCTCCGTCAAATCCGAGCCTTTAGTGTTGCCGCCGGTAATAAGTATAATTTTACGCGCGGGAAACGAGCGTAAACCGGCAATTGCCGCCTCGGGAGAGGTGGATGTGCAGTCGTTATACCACGCTATGCCATTGCTATTTGCGATCAATTCCAAACGATTAGGCACTCCTTTGAACGATGCAATCACTTTTTTCATTGAAGCCGGCGCAACTCCGTATGCGTGCGCCGCGCACAATGCCGCCAAGATATTCGCCTGATTATGCGCGCCCAAAAGTTTTATGGTGGAAACCTGCGCGATCTTTTTTGAGATGCCTCGCGCGCGCAGTACAAACCATTTGTTTTCTATGCACGCGCCATCTTCCACTTTTTTCTTTAATGAAAAAAACAATACACGTGAACGCGCGCGATCCGCGCACGCGCGAACACGCGCGTCGTCCGCGTTCAAAACCACCGTATCAGTTTCGTGCTGATGCAAAAATATCTGTTCTTTGTCGCGGACATATTCATCAAAATCCTTATACTTGTTCAAATGATCCTGATACAAATTGGTGATAACACTCACGCGCGGACTTTTTTTGAGATCCTTAAAATTATGGAGCATAAAACTTGAGAGCTCCAACACCACCGGAGGGTGTTTTTTAATCAATTCATCCCCGCGCGCGCCAATAAACCACAACAATGGCGACTCGCCCACATTGCCGCCTAAGCGCGCGTGCGCGTGTTCCGCGCAAATCATTTCATATATCAAATGCGTGGTAGTGGTTTTGCCGCGCGTGCCGGTAATCCCCACCACCTGCTCAACCCCGTATATCCCCAAAAAAAGCGTAATATCATTTTCAATCGGAACCTTGTTTTGCCGCGCAAATGATAAAAAAGGAGAATACCATGGCACATCCGGATTACGCACCACCATGTCAACTTTTTCAAAATCTTCTTTCTGGTGCCCACCCAAATGCCATACCACTTCAGTCTGCACCTTGCTTGGCGGCAGACTCTTGCGCCACACGCGCACCTGCGCAATCTGCTCCTTGAGATCTTTTTCCGATTTTATATCGGTAATAATAACACGCTTTGCGCGCCCCAACAAAAAACGCACCGCGCCAACCCCGCTCCCTTTTTGGTACGCGCCGAGTCCCATTACCGTGATTATTTTTTCCCGAAAATCAAGCATACTGCTCTACAAAAAATTACTCCTTCTTTGCAAAATCAGAAATATACTGGCGCAATTTCACGCCGGCAAGCTCCAGCATTCTGCGCGAGGCAATAAACGCATCCACTTCCTTGTATTTATCACTCTCATACACCACTTCCACAATGCCGTTTTGTATAAGCGTTTTGGCGCATTCGTTGCAGGGGAAAAGCGTACAATATGTTTTGCATCCATGCGTGGATTTGTTTGCGTTATACACCGCGTTTTCTTCCGCGTGGCACACATAGGCGTATTTGGTATCCAAAAACGCGCCCGTGCGCTCCCATGGCAATTCGGCGCTCTCAATGCCGCGCGGAAAACCGTTGTATCCCAACCCCACCACCACATTTTGAGCATCCACCACCACCGCACCCGCTTGCGTGGAGGGGTCTTTGGAACGTTCAGAAATCACATGCGCCATGCGCATAAAACATTCATCCCATGAAATATTATTTTCTCTCGGTTGTTGCATAAAAAAAATTAAAAAATAATTATTGCTGAATCAGCGCGGAAAGTTCTTTAACTTTTTCTTGTGTAAGCTCCGCGGAGCCTGATTCCAAATTCAGCCGCACCAGTGGTTCGGTGTTGCTCACGCGCACATTAAACCACCATGTGGGATACTCAACGCTCAACCCGTCAAGCGTTGTTTGCGTGCCGTCATGGTACCGCTCTGTGAGGCGCGCCAATACCGCCGAACAATCCGCAACTTTAAAATTAATCTCGCCGGATTCATGATATTTCCGCCATGGGCGCACCAATTCTTCCAACGTGCCGCCATGCGCGGACAGGTCTTGCAAAACTTTCAAAATCATAATCACCGGCGTTTCAAACGCTCCATACTTGGTGGTCAAAAAGAAATGCCCAGACGACTCGCCGGAATACAATGCCCCTGTTTTAATCATCTCCGCTTTGGCAAGAGAATGTCCCACGCGCACCAGCAACGGTTTGCCCCCCGCTGATTTGATTAAATCCTCGGTAATCCTTCCGGGTCTTACATCATACCCTACGGTGGCGCCGGGGTTATCGCGCAAAAAAATCTGCGCAAACCAGCCGCGCATAATGGCCGGCGAAATTGTGCGCCCCGTATTGTCCACAAAAAATATCCTGTCGCCATCGCCGTCTGTGGCAATGCCCATATCAGCTTTTTCCGCAATCACCCGTTTTTTCAGAGCTACCATGTTTTCATCCTTGAGAGGGTCTGCCTCATGCGCGGGGAAGGTGCCGTCAAGTTCAAAATTCATACTCATGAGCGCGCACGGCAGATGTTTGAATAACTCCTCCACATAGAGCGCGCCCATGCCGCTTGCCGAATCCACCACTACTTTGAACGGTTTTATTTTTGACAGATCGGCGTATGTGAGTGAAAATTGCACCTCGTCAATCACCGGATCGGTATGCAGTGTTACCGTGCCTTTGCGCGCGCTTGCAAGGAAATCGCTTTTGATCACCGCGTCCCGCAATTCTTCCATGCCGGTTCCTGCACCAACAGGCAACGCGCGTTCGCGGGTGAGCTTGAAACCGTTAAATTTGGCAGGATTATGCGATGCGGACACTTGCACTCCGCCGTCAAACCCATAGGCGGAGATGGCGAAATAAAAAGTGGGGGTGGAAACAAGCCCCAAATCCACCACATCAGCACCTTGCGCGGTGATGCCTTCAATCAATGCTGTATTAAGTTCCGGTGAAGAAACACGCATATCGCGCCCTACTCCAATAGTAACTTTTTCTCGCCCCAATTCTTTCTTGCGCATCTGCGCAAACGCCCGCCCAATGGCATTGGCAACCTCTTTATTTATCTTATCCGGATACACATCTCGCACATCGTATGCCTTAAAAATTGTTGGGTCAATCATAATATATGTTAAAAATATGGCTTACTATATTAAGCTGTAAAGAGTCTGTTGCCGAATACGCTATAGTAAAGTGGTCTGGTTTGTCAAGACACCAAAAGTGCTTGTTTAAGATATAATCGGAGGCGGGTTACTTAGTTGGTTTCGACCTTTGAAAATTAATTTAAGTAAAGTGTCGCCGGTGTCCGTTCATTGAGTGATTGATGCGGA
>JACRFU010000043.1 GCA_016212585.1 Candidatus Magasanikiibacteriota bacterium
GTTTGTCTTGAGATAACAGACGGTGTTTAAAAAGACGTTTCAATTGTGTGACAATATGCTGAAATGAAAAGACTCACTGAACGTGAGTGATGTTTTGTTATGTTTAAAAAATGGGTGATTTGGAGTTTCGTAATTCAAAGCTCAAAGGCGATCATCCATTCTACATGTTAATAATTAAAAGTTTCCTTCTCTTTTTGAATCCCCGCCTTCTTGTTCTCTAATGTAGCGTTGTACCGCTTGGAGCTCAAATCCTACCGTTGATACCGCATATCCTCTCGCCCAGAAGTGCTCCCCTGTGAAATTCCTCTCTTTCCCGTTGAACTGTCGTGCGATTGCTATGGCACTCTTTCCTTTCAAAAACCCTATGATTGAAGCAACGGGATGCTCAGGAACTATTTAACAATTTCTCGCAATTCCAACCCATCCCACACAAACAATACGGACGACATGCGCAAATGGTGAGCGGATAAAAATTGAGCAACTTGATTTCTTTCCGTTTCATTCATAGGAACCTCATACCAAAATACGGGAACGCCGCGCGCGAGGAGTTTTTCTATCGCTTGCCAGTCATCTTCCGCGCTCCATGAAACAAGAGTTTGAAAATGCGGAAACAAATACTTATCGGCATACCGCGTTACCACTACCGCGTTTGCGGACAATTGTTCGCGCAAGGTGTCGCGGGCAAAATAATATCCTTCCACGGTATGTTTGATTGACGCCAAACCTTCAAGCGGAGCAAATACAATTGTGTACGAACTTAATGCCAAAAGTATTATCGCAAACACCGCGCCCGTGCGAAATATAAAACCGTTTCGCGCCACACGCACCAGGGCATAGGCAATCACCACTGCACTGCCAAGCGCGATGGGCAAAAAATATCGCGCATAAGAACTCCCTACTGAGGGTGTTTGAATAATGTTGTCAAAAAACAACCAGCTTCCGTAATATGCGAACAAATACGCTCCTAACGCGCCTAACGCGCATACGCACCACACCATGCGCCGATTGATGCTCTTGGCACGCCACTCATATATGAGATACCCGATGCTCGCAAAGAAAAACCAAAACCAAAGCCCGCTCAAATGGTACGCGTATGCTTTAAAATTGTACCAGATATTCGCAGGATAAAAACCAAAAGGAAGTGTTATCACGGAGAGAATGCCGCGCCCTCCCAAACCCGCGGAGGAAGCCAAAACCGTGCCCGCTTGGCCTGCCACAGTCGGTTGAACATATCCGGTGCCAAACGGCGTGCCGTAATACAATGCATTGGTTGCTAAGAATATCGCTCCCGCAACGCACAAGCCCGCCGCAAGCGGCACCAAATCTTTTTTCTCCCACCGCGCGCGATACGCATATATGAACGCGCACATGAACGCGCTCACCCATACCACCTCAACCGGCCGTATATACAGTGCCAGACCCCACAAAAGCCCCGTTACGAGCCACCACAATGCCCGTGGTCCGCGTGCAAACGAACGCGTGCACGCATACACGCACGCGTTCAACGCGCACAACAACAAAAACAATAATAAAATATGATGTTGAAAGGGGCGTGAAGAGTAATACCACCACGCGGGCTGAATCCACAACAAAACCGCGGACATAAACGCAACCGAACGGTCAAAAAAACGCCGCGTGAGCGCGTACAAAAACAGAGGGGCAAGCGCACCGAGGAAGGGCGTAATGCCGACCGCAAGCAGGTTAAACCAGCTCAACGGCACCGCGCGCAACAATACTGACACTATACTGCCATATAATAAAATAATGCCGGGAAACCCGATGGGCACCAGCATATCATCAACAATCGTGGTACTGCGCGGATGAATTTTTTGAGGCACGATTGTTTGCAATTCTATGGGAATACCCGTGCGGATCCCCATAGCAAGCGCGCGAATAAACCAATAATTGACTGCTTCATCCGGTTGGTTTAATACAAGATACGCGGGCAATTTTGCGCCATTTTGTTCCACCGGCGACAGTTGCGCAACAGACGGATTGCGATACAAAAATAAATACACCCAAAAAAATATGCATGCTAAAAAAACGAGGCTGATTATGCTCCCCCGTTTTTTTGCGTAGTGATACAACGCGTGCAGCGCGATATTAAAATCCATGCGTCAACAAACTAATAACCGCAAAAATAATCGCCAAAAAGAAAGTGCCCTGTGAAATTGAGATAAACAAATTCCACCCAAACGCGAGCGCGAACAATATGAGCGTAACGCCAAGCACTTGCAAAAGCATTTTAATTTTGCCCCACACATTTGCTTGAGAGACAACGCCCTTTTTGTAACGGATCGCCGCGCCAATGAGCACCACCACTTCCAACGCAATCAAAATAATACCCAAATAAAAATTTATATGCTGTAGCGCAATCACCACCAATACCGATCCAATAAGCACTTTATCCGCTACGGGGTCATACATCTTGCCCCAATCCGTAATCTGATTGCGCGTGCGCGCCATTGAGCCATCAAGCGCGTCGGTGAACGCGGCAATTAGAAACAACGAAATCCCCCACTCATAATTATCCATCACTAAAAGCCATAAAACCAATGGTATCATTAAAAAACGGAGAATGGTGAGGTGGTTTGGTTTGACCCACAAAGGGAATGCCGGCAAGATTGTTCGCGCGAGCAAGCGATCATGCGGTAAAATTCTGTTATGTTCCATAGACAAAAAGATAGAAAACCAGTACTATAATCTTAAGAAATCCTATGAAATTTTCTTTCATTAAGTATACCACCGCCACGATTTTTTTGCTAGTAATACTAGCAATAAACACTGGTTTGATCCACTCTCGCGCGGTGGGAGTATTTTTTGTATTCATCTACGGGTGGTATGTGAGCGGCAAGTTGGGCGGAGAGCTAATGACTGGGTATCACGGTTCATGGCAAAGGCTCACCGGATGTTTGGGGCTTGTAAGCGGTATCATCATTGCCGGAACAATTTTGTATTACTTTTTCGGACTCACCAACATAGTGATAATCGCTTCGCTCTTGGCAGGCGTATGTATTGCGCCTTGCGTTGCGCTCGCGCATACATGGCGCGTAAAACAGCTCGCCACACCTGCCGACGATACTGCCATGGTCACACCGCGCGCGCTCGGCGCATGGCTTGGATGCCTCATTGTACTGGTGGGAGATTTCCTGCTTCTTGATTACTTAAACCGACACGTCACCACCTCCGCCATTCGCACTCCATGGTCAATGGTTACCCGCAATTTTTTTATACTTTTTTCTCTCACCACTTTTTTCTTAATCCGCACGCTCCGCACACATACGAGCAAAACCTTTGCCATGGTAACAGTTTTTTTACACACCGGCGTGTTGATAAGCGTTGGATATTTTATCTACCGGTTTGGATTTGGATTTGATCCGTTCATTCATCGCGCCGCGGAAAGCCACATTGCCAAATGGGGCGTACTGTATCCCAAAACTCCTTTTTATATTGGCCAGTATGTGTTAGTGGTACTGCTCAACAAGCTCACTTTCTTGCCTATCGGCGGCATTGATAAATTGCTCTTGCCCATTTTAGAAATTATATTTCTGCCGCAGCTTGTGTATTTGGCGCTCCGCAACGCGTTTAATGTTGAACGCGCGCAAGCGCGCATTGGAGCGATATTATTTTTCCTCGTTCCTTTTGCGTCGTTTGTTACCACTACTCCCTATGAACTTGCGGCATTCTTGGGTATCTGCGCGGCGCTCTACAGCACTCTCTATATATATACCAACACGTTCCGTGCCATGCCGATAATACTCGTAGCGCTTGCGGCTCTGGTTGTGCATCCCCTTGCGGGGATTCCGGCGCTTCTCATTGCCGCGTGTGCCGTTGTGGCAGGATACACCATGCACGCGCCTCAAAAAAAACACCGCTTCTATGCGCTGTTTCATATTTCGCTCTATATTATTTCCGCGTTCGCAATACCTCTTGCGTTTACACTCTACTTAAAACTTCAAACCGGCTGGTGGGGCGAGATTCCATCTTTTGAAATTTTACGCGCGCGATTGCCTGATTTTTATTTGCCACGCTTGCGTGAAGGGCAAACACTCTATTCATTTTTTACCCCGCTCTACTGGTATTATTTCATATCCCCTTTTATTTTTATCGCGCTTGCTTGGTTTGGACATCGCGCATGGCGAGCAAACATGCGTGCCGCGTTCCCCAACATTTGGTTTTTCCCCATCATGTATATAGTCGTTGCAGTCAATGCGCTCTTAGTGCGCTTTTTTATACGGCTTCCAGGCATTGGAGATCATGAACAATTTCAGTACTCAGACAGAATCCTTCATTTTGCAACATACCTGCTCATACCTTTTTTTCTTTATGGCGTGCTTGAGAGCATACAATATGTTGAAAGAAAATTTGCGCGCGTGGGCAGCGCAGTGCTGGCGCCGCTTGCATGCGCGCTTGCGCTCGCGGCAAGCCTCTATGCTTCTTATCCGCGTGTTGACGCCTACACCTTGGATAAATTTATCAACACATCCGAAACGGACATTCAGGCTGTGCACGCGATAGAAAATCGTGAAATAGCGCTTGCCGAGCAAACTATTGAAAGTACACAAAGCGAGCAATCAAACAATGCCCTCAATACCAGCCCTCCTTATGTAGTGTTAAGCAACATCTCAACCGCCGCGGCGGCATTGCAAGAATTTGGATTTACGCGCGCTGGAAATAATGCCGCAAAAAAAACACTGTCATCAAATTCTACTAACGCGCAAAACTTTACGCGCAATATGCGACAACCTGCCTACTTCAAAACTTCAGAAGGTGATCTGTACTATTACAGCATTCCCACCGGCGGACCGCTCTATCTCGCCTACCTGCATATGGCGGAAGTAAACCCTGACCGCGCTACAGCGGATTATGCGCGCGCGCTCACTGGCGCTAACCGCGTGTATCTGGTCATCAATGAGTATTGGCACACCTTTAACAAAATCACCCCGCTTGCAAAACTTTCCGCCAATGAATGGTTCCCCATAGACCAAGGCCGCGCGCTGGTGTTTGTGTATAGATAAAAACCCCGCCTTGTATAGACGGGGGTTTTTAATAATTTTTATTATCTATAAATTGCTCAAAAATTCTTCTGCAGTAAGCCCTGCATCTTTTATTAACTGATGCAAAAGGCCGATTTTTAATTCTCTGTGCAAAGGTACCGTAAGAGATCTGTGGCTTAAAGATTCCGGATGTCGTAGACGAGCATGGCTTCCTTTCTGCCTTACAATTTCATATCCAATTTTACAAAAACTACGTATTGCCTGTTTACCGGAAATATTTGCGAGCTGTGTCATACCGGCAGGCTAAACACCTACAAAATGCAAACTCACTTGTTGGACAGTACGCCGTGCAGAGACAGAAGCTCTCTCCTCAAGACATAACGTAATCGCCTCTTTCATATTTGTTAATGTTTCATCCACGGTTTCACCTTGACTATAACACCCTTCAAAAACAGGACAGGTGGACCAGTACCCTCCATTTTCATCTTCTTGAATAACCACAGGATACATCTGCGTACCATGTGCTATGGATTTATTAATTTTCTTTTTCATATGACAAATTTAAATTCTTACGTGTGTTGATTCAATACTACATCTTGAATTCATAGTGCGTTACTCGCACAATTGTGCTAAAATGAGGATAAAGTGCGTTAACAATTTTATCTATCATTTTTGCACAATCGTATGAGCAACAAAACTTGTCCACAAGAGGTCATTATCCGAAAATTACCAATAAA
>JACRFU010000045.1 GCA_016212585.1 Candidatus Magasanikiibacteriota bacterium
TCAAAAAAGGAGATTCTCTTTCTTTAAACGGAGTGGCGGCGACGCTGGTAACCACACAGCAGATGGCGCAGATTTCTTTGAATGAAGTTGATGTGGCAAAAATCAAAGCGGGAGACAAAGTAACGCTTACCTTTGACGCGGTGCCGGATTTGCAAATGACGGGCGAAGTGGCGGATATTGATACGCTCGGCACAGTCTCACAAGGCGTCGTTACGTACAATATTAAAATTGTGTTTGATACACAAGACGACCGTGTGAAACCGGGTATGAGCGTAAGCGCCGCAATTATCACCAACATGAAACAAGACGCATTGTTTATGCCAAATAGCGCCGTCAAATCGCAGGGGGGTGCATGGTATGTGGAGATGCTTGATGGCTATACTCCCACAACCAATTTGACATCGGTCATGAAAAGTACAGGTGTTACGTCTCCCACACCGCCGCGCCAACAGACGGTGGAGGTTGGAATTTCAAATGATACATCAACAGAAATTATCGCAGGTCTCAAAGAAGGTGATGTGGTAATTATCAGAACCATAACACCCGCATCGCAGAAAACCGCAACACAGCAAGCGCCAAGTCTGTTTGGGGCAGCCGGTGCGCGTGGCGGAGGTGGGGGCGGAGCATTGCGCGGAGCTACAGGGCGTTAATCGTATGATTGAAATTAAAGATGTTACCAAGACGTACACCACGGGAGATGTGGAGTGTCAAGCGCTTAAAGGAGTGAGTTTTAAGATTGAAGATGGTGAGTTTGTGGCGATTATGGGACCGTCCGGTTCTGGCAAATCAACACTTATGCATATTTTGGGCGCGCTTGATACGCCCACGAGCGGCACATATTTTCTTGATGGAAAAGATGTTTCAACGCTTTCAGAAGATGAGCTGGCCGACATACGAAAAAATAAAATCGGGTTTGTGTTTCAAACGTTCAATTTGCTTCCGCGTGCGAGCGTGGTGCGCAATGTAATGCTTCCGCTGGTCTACGCGGGCGTTAAACCGGAGGAGCGGAAAAATCGTGCGGAAGATGCTCTTAAATCAGCGGGGTTTGATGAGACGCATTTCACCCATCTGTCCAATCAGCTTTCCGGCGGGCAGATTCAACGCGTGGCCATCGCGCGTGCACTGGTAAACAATCCGTCTTTGATTCTTGCGGACGAGCCAACCGGCAATCTTGATTCAAAAACCGGAGACATAGTATTGGTCACTTTTCAAAAACTCAATACCGAACAAGGCCGCACGATTGTGCTTATCACTCATGAACATGATGTGGCTGAGTATGCAGAACGCATTATTCACATAAAAGATGGCGCAATTTTAAGCGATGCTAAAACGCAAGCAAGAAAAATTCACTCCCTATGACGATCATTGATATTTTACAGGAAACTTATATCGCGCTGTCCAGCAACAAAGTGCGTTCGTTTTTGACGACTCTTGGCATTGTGATTGGCATCAGCTCCGTGATTGCCATGGTGGCAATAGGACAGGGCGCGCAAGGGTCTATCCAAGCAAGCATTCAATCAATAGGATCAAATCTTATTTTGGTCATGCCGGGCGACCAGCGTGGTCCGGGATTCCAGGTGAGCGCGGGAAGAGGCTCCGCGCGGACGCTTGTACAGGACGACGCGGACGCCATTGCAAAAGAAATTACGCTTGCCAAAGCAGTTGCTCCGGAACTTTCCGGACGTTATCAGGTAACGAGCCGCGGAAAAAATACCAATACGTCGGTGGTGGGTACGACATCGGCATATCCGGGTGTGAGAAATATTGAAATTGATCAAGGAACATTTATCGCGGACCAGCATGTGCAAAGTCTTTCAAAAGTCGCTGTGCTGGGTCCAACCACGCGCGACGATTTGTTTGGCGAAGGAGCGGATGCGGTGGGGCAGACCGTTCGCATTAAAAATGTTGAGTTTAAGGTGATTGGCATTACCAAAGCAAAAGGCGGCACGGGGTTTGGTAGCCAGGATGATATGGTTTTTATCCCGCTTTCAAGCGCTCAACGGTTTTTGGCGGGAGACGCCTATGTAACAACTATTAGCGTGGAAGCAATGGATGCCGATGCGATGGCTTCCATACAAGAACAGATTACTACGTTATTGCTTGGCCGCCATCATATTTTAGATCCGCAGCTTGCTGATTTTAACACTTTGAATCAAGCGGATATCGTGGCAACCGCCTCAAGCGTAACACAGACATTTACCATATTGCTTGCGGCGGTCGCGGGCATATCGCTTTTGGTGGGTGGCATTGGCATTATGAACATGATGCTTACCAATGTAACGGAACGCACCAAAGAAATCGGATTGCGCAAAGCAATTGGTGCCAAGCGGCGCGATATTAATGTTCAATTTTTGGTTGAAGCGATCGCGCTCACGTTTTTGGGGGGGTTGATTGGGATTATGCTTGGCTGGCTCATCTCGTTTGGCATTACCTATTTTGGCATCATACAAACAAGCGTGTCGGTTTCTTCCGTGTTTCTCGCGTTCGGCGTTTCAGCCGGCATCGGCATTGTATTCGGCTACTACCCAGCGCGCCGCGCCGCACGGTTGAACCCAATTGTCGCATTGCGTTACGAATAATTTATTTATTTTTTTAATGTGCATTGTATGAAAAAAATACCAAAGAATGTTATTACTCTTGTTGTTGCTTTTCTAGTTGTGGGAGGCGGATCGTTTTTTGCGGGAATGAAATATGACCAAAGCAAGCAGGGTGGAGCAAACAGCGCGAATTTTGCGAATATTTCTCCAGAAGAGCGCCAAGCGCGCAGAGCACAAATGGGGTCTTCTGGCGGACAAAACGGGGGATCAAAGGGGGCGCGTGCGGGTGGAGGGTTTATTTTGGGCGACATACTTTCCAAAGATGACAAGAGCATAACTGTTAAATTGCGTGACGGCGGATCAAAGATTGTATTTTTATCGGGAACCACCCAAATCACGAAGTCTGTTGAAGGTTTGGCAAGCGACTTGGTAGCGGGGGAGCAGGTGAGTGTAAACGGTTCCGCCAATAGCGATGGCAGTGTGAACGCGCAATCAATCCAAATTAGACCGCAGATGTCCGGCGGACAACCTTCCTCGCCCGCCCAAAAATAATAATTTTGAATTTTTGATTGCCTGTAGTATAATAATGCGCACAAAAAAGTATGTCAGAGAGTACAGAAGGAAAACATAAAAAGCTTTTTTATAGAATGTTGTTTTTGTTGTGTTTTGCTGTTTTGTTTTTTGTGAGCGGATATTATACGCGGCGCGCGGTTTACCGTTCACGCGCTCAAAATCTCGATCGTTCTGGAGCGCAAATGTTTAATCAAATACGAGAAGAGGCATTTGTGCAAGATAAATACAAGTATATCAATCCGCTTCTTACCTGTGAGCTTTCCGAGCTAAGAATTGCTCCGGAATTGAGCCTCCTCAAAGATAAAATATCAGCAGTTATTGACGCGCATCTAAAGAGTGGAGATGTCCAAAAAATCTCTATTTATTTTGACACAAGAGACGGCCGTTGGCTGGGGATAAATATGAATGAAAAATATTTTCCAGCAAGTCTTTTGAAGATACCGACCATGATAGCGTTTCTTAAGAAGGCAGAGATTGATACTACTCTGCTTCAAAAGAAAATTGTTTATAAAGGAGATTTTGATTTTAACAAACAAGAGTATTTTAAGCCGAGTAAGGTCTTGGAACCGCAGAAGTTTTACACCGTTGATGAGTTGCTTGAGCGTATGATTGTTGAGTCAGACAATAACGCGCTTGCGTTGTTGTATCAAAATATAGATGAAAAAGACCTTATGGAGGTTTACACGGATTTGGGGCTCTCTATTCCGGAGAAAAAAAATGAATACATGACGGATTTTATGTCGGTAAAATCATATGCTAATTTTTTTAGAGTGCTGTATAATGCTTCATATTTGAGTAGGAATATGTCAGAAAAAGCGCTGGAATGGCTTACACAGAGCAATTTTTCTTTGGGATTGCGCGCTGGAGTGCCTGAAGGTGTTATTATCGCTAAAAAATTTGGTGAACGAGACTTCAGCGGAACAAATAATCTGAATAGTCCTAAAGAGCTGCACGATTGCGGTGTGGTGTATGTGCCAAGCCGTCCATATTTATTATGCGTGATGACTAAGGGTACGGATTATGAAAAACTCGCTGGCGTAATTAAAGATGTTTCGTCGTTTATCTATAAAGAGATGGAACGGATCGTGAAAAAATGATGATCTGATCAAAAGCGCATTCGGCGACAGACCCCAAATATGAAAAAACCACTATCGCCAACGGAATTTGCATGCTTGCGCGCGCGAGCGGTGAAAATAAACCGCGTACTCAAAAAATTATTTCCGCATGCCCGATGCGCACTCAATTTTAGCACTCCATGGGAGCTCGTGGTGGCGGTTCAACTGTCCGCGCAGTGTACGGACAAGAAAGTCAACGAGGTAACTCCCGTTTTGTTTAAAAAATATAGCACACTGGATGATTATGTGGGCGCGGATGCAAAGGAGTTTCAGAAATATATTCACGCGACGGGATTTTTTAGAAATAAAACAAAAAATATTATTGCCGCGGCGCGCATGATCAAAGAATGTTATCATGGGCGTGTGCCGCGCACTATGGAAGCAATGCTTATGCTTCCCGGCGTTGCGCGTAAAACCGCCAATGTGGCGCTTGGCAACGCCTATGGCGTGGTGGAGGGGATTGCGGTAGACACGCATGTGCGGCGGTTATCGCGCGCCTTGGGGTTGACCAAAGATTGGAATCCGAATAAAATAGAGAAAGATTTGATGCAGATTATCCCCAAAAAGGAGTGGTTTGCAATTACCTATCGTTTGATAGAATATGGGAGGAAATATTGTCCGGCGCGGCGTCATAATCATCATAATTGTCCTTTGCGCAATTTTTATCGCGTATTATAGAACGCCTTTTTTGGCAAGAATATTAAAAGGTGTAAGTTTGAGGCGTGATGTTGAGACACCCCAATTCTCCCCGTCGAGTTCCATTAGCCCCCGCAAAATATTTGCCTCAACAACACTCAATAATTTTTCAAAAAATATGAAAATAGAAAGCGTTGCGTTTGCGCACAACGAATTAATTCCATCAAAATACACATGTGATGGCGAGAATATCAGCCTGCCGTTGCATTTTATAGATGTTCCTCCACAAGCACAAAGTTTGGCGCTCATTATGGATGATCCGGATATCCCTTTAGCCGCGAAGCAGAGTTACGGAATTGAGGTGTGGGATCATTGGGTGGTATTCAATATTCCGCCAACCACAGAAGAGGTGCTTGAAGGAGTAAACCCCGCGGGAGTATTGGGAAAGAATACACGAGGCGACATTGCCTATGGAAGCCCTTGTCCGCCGGACCGTGAACATAGATATTTTTTCAAACTCTATGCCTTGGACACTATGCTGAATTTACAAGAAGGCGCGACCAAGCATGAGGTTGAGCTTGCCATGCAAGGGCATATCATCGCGCAAGCAGGATTGATTGGAAAGTATAATAGAAAAAAATGAACGCGATTGAGATTGAACATTTTAGCAAGTCATACAAAGGCTCGGTGGCGGTAGATGACATTTCTTTTGCGGTTCCGCAAGGAGAGTTTTTTGGATTTTTGGGTCCAAACGGCGCGGGAAAGACTACCACCATTAATTGTTTGACCGGTATTACAGGCCCCACGAGCGGCGTTTTGAAGCTTTTTGGGCATGATGTGGTAGATGATTATAGAGCGGCGCGCGCGCAGGTGGGGCTTTCCGCGCAAGAGTTCAATGTTGATTTTTGGGCGCCGGTTGGCCGTTTGTTGTGGTATGTAGCGGGATTTTATGGAATTCCTGAAAAAAAACGCTCGGCGCGTATTGACGAACTGCTTACTATTTTTGATTTAAAATCGCATGCCAAAAAACCGTTTCGTACGCTTTCCGGAGGGCTCAAACGCCGCGTCATGATCGCGCGTGCCATGATACATAATCCACCGCTTTTGATTTTAGATGAGCCAACCGCCGGAGTTGACATAGAACTGCGCCATGATTTGTGGAAATATCTTCGCCGCATCAATGAAGAAGGCAAAACTATATTGCTCACATCGCATTATCTTGAGGAAGTAGAATTATTGTGCAACCACATTGCCATTATTTTTGGCGGCACAATTATTGCCATTGGCGACAAAAGCGAATTTATTCAGGGCGGGCACACGCTTGAACAAAAATATTTGCAATTGACTAAAAATCAACATGAATAATTGGATTGGATTATACACATTTATACGACGGGAGATAGAGCGTTTTTTGCGCGTGGGCGTGCAAACATTGCTTTCGCCGTGGATCAACGCTTTGCTCTATATTTTTATTTTCGGATTTGTGGTAGGCAGCCGCATCGCGGAGATTGACGGCATTTCTTACATTCAATTTGTAATGCCGGGGCTCTTGATGTTGAATCTTATTACCTCATCGTTTTCTCAAACATCGTTTTCTTTGTTTTATCAGCGATTTGCAAAACATATTGAAGAGCTTCTTGTTTCGCCCTTGTCGTACGCGGAGATTGTGTGCGGTTTTGTGGTGGGTGGCATTGCTCGCGGAGTGGCGGTAAGTATCGGTGTTTATGCCATCGCCATTTTATTTGGCGCGGCGCGCGTGGAGCATATCGGCATTTTCGCACTCTACAGTTTTGGAGTGGCGGTTGTGTTTTCTTTAATCGGGTTGGTGGTGGGCTTGTGGTCGGAAAATTTTGAACAAGTGAGCATCTTTACCACATTTGTCATCATGCCGTTTACTTTTTTGGGTGGAGTGTTTAACTCCGTGAATATGTTGCCGCGCACCATGCAGACCGTGGTGCGGCTCAATCCATTTTTTTATTTCGTTGATGGTTTGCGATACTCTATGGTGGGGTTGCATGAGGCGCCGCTTGCAATCGGCGTGTCGCTTATGGCGGTATTGACTGTGGTGTTTGGCGTGTTGGTATGGTATTTATTTAAAATCGGTTGGAAAATTAAATCGTAATAATATGGTTGGAGCGATTATTTTTGACATGGACGGATTGTTAATTGATTCCGAGCCGCTGTGGCGCGACGCGCTTGTTGAAGTTTTTAATGGCGTGGGGCTGTCAATAACTCCGGAACAATTTCAGGCTACCATGGGAATGACCACGCCGGAAGTGGTTGCATATTGGTGCGCGCAATATGCTTCTCATAGCAAATCTGTTGAAGAAATAATACAAGCGGTGAATATGACCGCACATAGATTTATAGCCGAACGCGCCGTTGCGCGCGAGGGCGCGTATGAGATTCTTAATTTTTTTAAAGAAAAACAGTTGCCGCTCGCGATTGCATCTTCTTCCACAATGCATTTGATTGATATTGTGGTGGAAAAGCTTGCAATACGCCCGTATTTTCAAGTAATTCACTCCGCCGAGTTTGAGTTATACGGGAAGCCGTATCCAGGAGTTGATATTTCTACGGCTCAAAAACTTGGAGTGGAGCCGGCAAAGTGTTTGATTTTTGAAGACTCATGGAACGGCGTACTTGCGGCAAAAGCGGCGTTAATGAAATGCGTATGCGTGCCGGATGAGAATTTAAAAGGCGATGCGCGGCTGGTGATAGCGGATGAAGTGATTTCCTCATTATTGAAATTTGATGAAATGCTGTGGAAGAAACTCAACACTTGAACCTATGGACATCACATTATGAAAATGCACTCCAAAAATTTACATATTTGCCAATCTCACCTGCTTTTCACAAAAATATTTAATCGCCGTAGTTATTGCTACGCCTCTTAAATAGTTTTGTTCCAAGCCAGATGATATTGCCAAATTTGAAAATCTTACGTGCATTTTTATAATGTGATGTCCATACGACGCGTACAGGCGTTTCAAAAAAAGATATACGGCCACTTTGAAAAATATGGCCGTGATTTTTTGTGGCGGCGCGCGCGTGATCCGTATCAGATACTTGTTTCAGAAATTATGCTTCAGCAAACACAGACTTCGCGCGTTGAGAAAAAGTTTCCGGAGTTTATAAAAGCATTTCCGGATTTTATCACGCTCGCACGCGCGCCGCTTTCGCGCGTGTTGGCGGTGTGGCAGGGGATGGGGTACAATCGCCGCGCTATTGCATTAAAGAAAACGACGGAAATAGTAATTAAAAAATATAAGGGGAAATTGCCAAAGAGCGTTGAAACTCTTGATGCGTTGCCCGGAATCGGTGTGCATACGGCAGGGTCAATCCGCGCGTTTGCTTTCAATTTACCTGCGGTATTTATTGAAACAAACATTCGCACGGTGTTTATTCATGAATTTTTTTTAAAGCGAGCGCGTGTGCATGACCGCGCGCTCTTGCCGCTTGTAGAGCAAACGTTTGACAGAGCCAATCCGCGTCGCTGGTATTACGCGCTTATGGATTATGGCGTGATGCTCAAAAAAAAGCACGTAAACCCCTCGCGCCGGAGTGCACATTATCATGCACAGTCAAAATTTGAAGGGTCGCATAGGCAGGTGCGAGGCATGATTTTGAAAGCGCTTGTTGCAGAAAAGAATATGTCTCTTCCTTCACTTCTTAAATGTATGCCCACAGAACCCCTACGCATTCGCACCGCAGTGCGAGAGCTCCAGAAAGAAGGATTTTTGAAAAGAAAAGGCGATACTATAGCAATCATTGAAGATTAACCAGTCAATAGACTTGTCCCCCAATAGGCTTTCGTTACGAAATTGCCAAATTTTGAGGCAAAATTGTTGAATAAATTTTGAGGTTTAATTGTAAATTAAGTTGAAAAATTTTGAAACGATTTTGACCAAAATTTGGCAATTTCAGCAGAAATGCTATTTGGGGACAAGTCTAATACACCAGTGTGCCGCAATATAAAATTGACATGTTCTTCATAATCAAATGTAGGCGGCAGTAAGGTGTGCGCGAATGCATTTTTTTCCAATAAACGGGCGATAGTCTGATCTATCTCATTTCTAAACTCTTCATTAGTAGTGCGTTGCGCGTCTGGCTTTGCAAAGAGCGAGATTTTTTGTGTTTTGAAAATGTATGTGTAGGTGTGCGCGTGAGCCACAGCCATTTGTTCCCATTTGTTGTTGGGCAACACGCATGCGGTGCGTTCAATTGCTTTTAGAAAATACGCAAAATTATCTATAGTGGCGCGGTCGCAGAGTACTATGTCATACGCATTTTCTGCCTGCTTCTCGGCTTCTATGTGAGCATTGAGTATCCACTCCTGCGCTTCTATGGTGCTTGTTTCATTGATAGGGTAAGGACACAAGCGCGCCATTTCTGGAACGATGTAAACTTTGGCGCCGTATCCTTGCAGGCGCGCGAACAAGCGGGTGAGGATTGTTGTTTTTCCAGTAGAATGGGTGCCAATAATGGTAATTTTCATAGGAGGAGAATAGGTGGGAAGTTTCCCTTCTGGCTATATTGTGGGACTGTCGCCGAATGCCATTTCTACTGCAATTTCTGAATTTTGGCTATAATTGTTTCAAAATTTTTCGGCTTAACTGCTGTTAAACCTCAAAATTTATTCAACAATTCTATCTCAAAATTCAGAAATTTTGCTACGAA
>JACRFU010000048.1 GCA_016212585.1 Candidatus Magasanikiibacteriota bacterium
AGGCGCGCGCAAGCGAGGCGCTGTGCGGACATCCACACGATGCGTGCGAGCGAATTCTTCATCCTCCGTCTTCATGGCGCGTGCGCGTTCTTCTTCTGCTGACAAGCCAAACCCTTGCAAACGCAAAGTACCTTGTATCCGTGCCAGTGCTTTATCACGCGCCCCTTGCGGGACAGACTTTTTTAATTCATCACGTGATGCACGAACTGTCTCACGCACCGCTTGTGGAGCGCCGTAATGCTCTAAAACAGCATCATCAGTCATTTGATGCGGTGTTGGTGGGGTAATCTTTTTTGCATCCGCGGCGGATTTTACCGCATTCACCGCGCGCCTATAGGCATCTTGTTCTTCCGGAAACACAATCTCTTTATCCCATGCGATTTTTGACCAATCGATTGCCGCCGCGTTTTTATCTTCCGGAAACGGGGGCAGTACGCGCGGTACAGGCGGAGATGCCTGCGTAGATCTTGCGCGCGACGTTGAGGCAGTCGCCGTATTTGACGTTTTTGCTTGCTCTAACGGCACAGCACCACGTGTTGCCGCTTGCGCAAAAATCGGCGCGCCTGTTTGTAAAACGACCGAAAGGGCGATAAAGGAATATAGTATGCGGCGCATAGGAAAAAAATTAAGAAGGATTATTTTTTATTTAAATCATTAAAATTTAACCCTTTTTCTTGCAAAAATTTTTCAAACCACCAAACGCATTCTTGAGATTTATCTCCCGTCTCATTGTCACATCGAAAAAATAAATAATATAAATCTGCTTCATCTCCTAGCAACTGTAACAAATTATTTAATCGTTCTTCCGTCTTATCCCAAGCGCCCGTAGCACAACCTTTTTTCCAAGCATTAAAAACCTCATCATGTTGCTCAATTATTCTCAATAAACTTTTATCCTGAATATATTTTTCAGCAAAAATTCGCGCTAGTACCGCATGATTATTTCTTCCAACTTTTGATTTTAATATATCCACTTTATATTTAAATGTATCATGAATTATCGCTATTATACGTAATTTTTCTTTTTTGTCGGCAGATATCCCAAGATTGTTAACATTCTGCAAAACGTCCTCAATATGATAAATAACCAATCCCTCCGGATGACCTTCCCTTGTCATACCCCAATGTGAGCCTTCAACCCATTCGGGATCCTGCATAATCTGCTCTTCAAGTTTATTTTCTGCGATAATTGACATAAAGATTAAATCACGATTCTTCTTTCTCAAATAATGGCTGTTCTTTATTATCTGTATACAATTGATATGAGCATTGTCCACATATACCGATAAAAGGACGCACAATATTATTCTGAGTAAAAAATCTCTGTATTGATTTGCACTTAGGACATGTGACTAAAAAACTAATTCTTCCCCAGCTCGGAAATTCATGGGAGGCGCGTCTATCGTAACCTGTTCCATCTCTTGAATCTTCAAATTCTGTATATTCATATTCTACATGATAGATAAACTCTCGCATTTCTTCTTTCATAAAAAAACTTTTCCAAATTTTTTTATTGTTTTCAATTAATTTTATCATTGCGGGAAAACTGTGTCCGGCGCACTTTGTTTCCCCCACATCTTTATGAATAATAACAGTTCGATAAAGCTTTTGGCATACTGCACAATCTAAAGAAACCTCTACCGTCTCCAATGGTTGTACAATTGCACCTTTAGCAAATGAAAGTATGGTCTTGGCGATAAAATTTATTTTCATAGCGAGAATAAAATTATTTTGGTATATGCTCCACCATTTTCACTGTGATAGACGAATCAATCCCTTTTATCGCACTTTTCACATCACCCAAACTCTCAAAAGACGGATACATATGTCCCGATGCGTTTTCAATCTCTACTGTACCTTTATTGACAAAACGCATTACGCCAGCCGACCTTACAGCCTCACTATTACTTAATATCGGATGAGGCAGCTTGTATCCAATTGGGCGTGGTGATACAATCATACTTCCATCTTGTTTCAAAACAAAGATTATCTCGTCGCCCTTTTGGCTCAAATCAAACAATTCTTTGTCACTTAAAGCTTTCTTAATACTATAAAACCCATAGTCAAGATCGCCTTTTAAGTACCCATCTTTCATCAATAAACCAAGATCAAAATCCGCATATTCAAGAGGTTTTGCATACCACGCCGCTTCTCCCGACTTAACATATTTTGTTAAGAATCCGAATATTGGTTTGCTTTTATATGTACCGGCTCTCGCGAGTCCGGCCAATGTTTCAGCAGTTTCTTCACTGATTTCTCCCATTATTTTTATCACCTTGAGATCTTCAACTTTATTCATGACCTTAAGCTCACTCACAAACTTCAATTTGCTTGCAGGAAAGAGAACTAGCGCAACTTCACCAATCATTCGTCCGGTCAAATATTCAGCACGTGCCGCGCACCCGCCTTTCCCAAAATTAAAAGAGGTATTTATTTCATCCGCAGTAGCTGCATATACCTTATCTCCTGTTGCAACAAGAAAATCTTTAACATTTTCCCAATTTAATTTACTCACTTCATTTAAAATATCTTTGACATCTTCATATGTTTGAACGGGATGGAAAATGCTATTTATCACACTCTTTACAGCACCCCACAGCATTGATGCAACATCTGCTAAACCCTTGACAGTGTTACCGGCTGTATCAAGAATTCCTTCTAAGGCGATAGCACTTAATTTAAAAAGATTCTCCTCGTTTCCATACACCTCACATCTATATTTTTTATATTCCACCACTTTTGCGGGATTAATAGTTAACATTGTATCCCACTCAATTTCTTTTTCATTTTCAAACTTTTGGAATACCTTACCATTGTTATAGGCTCCTTGTTTTGGATCATTATCTGGGAATCCCAAATCTCCTCCCGTGCCACCATATAATGAATGCAACTTTGTTATCTCCCCATACGTATAATAAGTCCATGTTAAGCCCCATGATTTATACTTATAAATATGCCCATTAACAAATTTCTGCCAATGACCATCTTTTATGTTTTTACTATCTGCCGCTTTTGATTCGTCATTCAATGGAAATCCCAATCTCTTTATAACCGAATTATCATCCTCCGACAACTTATCTAACATTGCCCCATGTGCGCGATAGACAACCCCTCCTTGCGATGTAGGCACATAATATATCGTTGCATTATCTCCACATTTGCCAACGCTCCAAAATCCTGTATTTTCACAAATTGCTTGTTTATATGTTCCAACAATTGAAGAAAATCTTGCATTAAATTTTTTCCCGCTATCCAACCACGTCGGGTCGCTATCCGGAAGATTTTTCTTCTGATTTATGTAATCATCAACTTTCTTAAGAATATCCGACTGCATCACCCAGCCGTTATATCCATTATTTATGTTAGGGCTATAATATTTGACTGCATTTGAAGTGAGTATGAAGGAATGTTGAAAATCACCAAAATAAATAGGTCCTGCCTCTCCTGCTTTCTGACTTGATTCCGTGCGTTCTGCACACGGAGGTCCAAATTCTTCTTTCCAACTCTCTTGTGTCTGGATTGTGTTAAATCTGCTTTCCAATATTGAACAGGTAAGATTTAAAACATCTTTTGGCTTATCCTGAAATACAAATTTATGACTCTTCATTTTTTTCCATCCTGTGGCAAGATATGAAGTCTCAAATTTATCTGTTTCAATTGGCACATATGCCAGAACCATCGGCTGAACACTATCCCCCCCATTCTGCATCGTCTGTTCTCCAATCGCGTAAGTGCCGGTCCATTCCGGATTCAGAGACACATAAATAACTCCTGTCCAATTACCTTTATTCACCGGCTTTTGCGGCGTTACAATGGTGTTGCCTTTTTGCACATCCGCGTGCATTAGGGTTTTGGTGTTCGCGGAAAACTGCAACGCGTCAATATCGCTTTCGTTGGCGCTTGAAATGGTATGAATCGTATAATCTGCCGGCTTGCTATAGGCATATTGCAATCCTTTGACGGTAGAAATACTTTCAAGGCCGGTAATATCCTCAAACAATCGCCCTTCCAGATGCGACATCGCCGCTCCCCACAACAGACGAAAATCTTTAAAGTGAGTCTTAAAATCTCCCCTATTAGAATAATCGTTAATAAATACTGAAGCATCTAAGCTTAAACCCTTAAAATCAAATGTGGTAGGCACGCCGTTTTGAACACTCAACACGCGGTTTTCGGTAACCACCGCACGAGAAACAACTATGTGCGATGAATAATCAAGCGAGCCCGCAATGAGCGCGCTTTCCGCTTCGCCACGCTTCAGATATTCACGCGCGAGACCCGCTTCTCCATGCAAAAGAATATTTGAATCGGAATCCTGTGAGGGGTCAGCCTGCACGCGTGAAAAAACCATTACAATCCCTTCCTTGTTGCCCGCCACGGAAAACTTTTCATCACTATATACTGTTGCGCCGTTTAGAGTGTACACAAATTGCAATACAAGTGCGTCGCCAATCTTTACTGTTGCGGAACCGTTGTAATGCGCGTAATCATCCGGCACGTCCGCATACGGAATGAGCGAGACAAGTGCGGAGGGCGTTCCCGCAATCCCGCCATAGCTATCTATTACCTGATTATCCGCAGAGGTGGCGCCGGTGTAACCAAGTTGAACATCTTTGTTGTTCACTTCGCTTGCAAAAAATATTTTCTCAAACACGCTTGCGTTATCAGCGGATTTGCGCAATGAAATTTTCACCTGCATGCGGCGACTGTCCGGCACCGCGGCAAATTTCTCCGGTGAAACCTGAACCCCGTTTACCGCGCCTATTGCACGCACATAGGGCAATGTAGCAGGAAGACGTGATAATGTATTCTGTGTAAACGAAATTGACGATTGATAATCATCTATATTTTTCCCTGTTGCAGATAATAAATCGCTTCTATATTTCTCTGCCACTGTCGCATCCCCTTGATATTGCAAGAATCCATCCCAAAACGCCTTGCTGTTAAATCCCGCCGTATCAGCAAGTATTTCTTTTTTTGTATGTATCATGGGCTTGACCAATGTCTCAACCGGCAGCCATTGTTTCTTGGGATACGGAGCTACCGCAGTCTGCAGTTCCTGATCGGTGGTTGAAGAATCAAGATGCATGACGTTGTCTATGTTGCCGCCGCGCTCGTCGTAATCATAAAAAATTTCCGGCACTGTCCACTCAACTGCGAGCTGTTTTTCCAAAGAAAAGTCAGCGGTATCAATAGTTTTGCCTTCATTGGCAGACTCAATGGTATACACAGGAGCCTTACTCCTAGACAACGCCGCAAAAGCAGCTTTAGTGTTGTCTACACTCAATAAATTCTGCAACTGCTCAACAGGGAACAACGCAAACGTTTTTTGGTATCGAGCGGGAATTCCCGCCGCGCGCATGATTGACACGGTAAGTGAGCTTGCATCCACATCATTACACACGGTCTCGCGCAAACAACCCAAAGCTCCTTTTTTGGCTCCATAATACGGTTCATAACGCACCAAATTACGCACAAAATTCATTATCGCAACGGGATTATTGTGCAAATCACGCGCAATTTTTTTAATTTCATCATTTACCGGTGCTTCACTATTCCCCTGCACTTCTGCAAGCACAGGCACCGTAACATCCGCATACACGGGTGTTATGGCTGCTATATTCTGCAATGCGCGAGACACTTTTTGCCCAACAGGCACGCTTATCCCGCTTGGGGAGAACGATTTTACCTCTATCTTTTCATCATTGGTGCGGAAACCCGCCGGCTGTTTTGGGATACGAGGCTCCCCTACCGGCACCGCGAGCGGTGAATGTTTTGTATCGTCGCTTGATTCAAAAAGCCCAAGCACCGCTCCTTTTGCCGTGTCCCACAAAGAACCAAGTTTCTCACGAAGAGTCTTTGGTGTTGGGTCAAGACTGTCATGGGTACTCTCCAATGAAGCAAGGTAATTGCGTACACGCGCATTGGGAATATCAAATTTGGAAAGCCTGTCTTTTTCCGACTGAATAAAACGTTTTAAGTCTCCCGCAACTTTCTGTTTGTTTTCCGGCGTTGTTTGTTTGTCTTCTTTTTGCTCTCTCAAATCTCGCATCATGCGCATGTATGAAGGAACACGAAGTTCTTGCGTGGCGCTTACCGGTGTTGACGTAGACGACGGCGTTGATAGTTCTGTACTTGTTGATTCCGTTAAGGTTTGTGCCGGCACCGGTGCAGGTGTTTCTTTCCTCACCACGTCTGTTTTCTGTCCACGAACCTCTGCGCGCGGCTGTTCGCTTGCAGATGCTGGCGGCGTGGGCACATTAATTTCTGCCGCAAGAGCTGAAAGCGGTGGTTCTACGATAAACAAAAAAGCTAAAACAAATGGGACGACGATTCGCGCGCGCAAAAACATTTTGTGCATCATATATTTAAAAACAAAAAAGCCGCGCTAAAAATACGCGGCTTTAATCTTATTTTTTGATTAAAGTAGGTGACAAAGCTCGTTCCCCCTATCTGCATAGACGGACTCATACTTTGCTTATTATGGAGAGGTCAAAACCCCTATGTAAAATACCATACCAAACAGTTGATACTCGTGTCAAGGGTCGCGTCTTTTTTGCATCTTTTGATATCCACTACCTAAACTTCCTCCACCGCGCGTAACTCAATACGCCGGAGAGCGCGATAAACGCCAAAAACCCTCCCCACGCAAGCGCGATTTTGTTGCGGCCTGTCTCACGCGCCGCATTGCCAATCCCTTCTGCTCGTACGCGTCCTTTTTCTACCGCGTTACGCGCATCATGTATGGTGCTCACCGTTCTCTCACGAATGCCGCGCGCCGTATCTCCAACATTTTTAATTTTTTCAACGGCTGTTTCAACAGTATTTTTTACGCGATCCAAAAAAGTTGAAGATGCGGAAACATTTCGCGCGGACACAGCGTCATTATTTTTTGAAGCAACATTTGCAATCTTCGTGGTTGCGGCCGCGTTTGCAGAAGCTTCTTGCCCGCCCGCGACAAAATCTGGCGCCACAACACGCAACAGCAATTTGTCTCCTTCTTTTTTTACCTGTACCATTACTCCATCACCCGCAAGCGCATTTGCATTTTGCGCGAGTACTGATACAGGAGTTGTATTGACAGGATTGCTTTTTTGCAAAACCGTGGCGCCTTGTGCGCTCACGCCCACCGCTGTACTCCATCCTGCTGGAGACCCAGCCGGCGCGTTAAATGAACTCTCGCCAATGGTATTCAATGCAGATGCATCAAGAGTGGTTTCTTTGCCATCTATGCCAACCATCGCGGCATTAATAAAGCGGGCCGTAACCTTATGCGACCCGGGATGCGGCGCCCACTGTATCCACAGCTCACGCGCTTGTTCTTGCTCTAATTTATCAATTTTGATGATACCAGTCTCATCTCCATTATCATAAAATGCAACCGTGGCCTGCACCACCGGATACGCGTTATTAATAATCACCGCATACACCTTCACTGACTCCCCCGGAGCAACAGACTGCTTGGAAAACCAGATGCCGCTCGACGGCACAAAACCAACCTCGGTTGCGCGCGCGGCATACGGCACGCCTGCCAAAACTACCACGAAAAAAATTAAAAGAAAAAATATTTTCATGATCATTATTAGAAATTCTATTGGGGGACAAGTCTATTATGTAATGGCAGTCAAACACAGATCAGCCCCGTGCGCGCTGTCTGTCTTTGTGCCATTTCCCTTGTCATAAAAATCGCATTGCACGCGCTTAAACCCCGCGGCACGCGCCAGAGCACACAATTCTTCTTTGGTAAATGCGTGTACATAACGGAAAACATCTTTTCCTTGTGTTGCTTTCCACGGAATAAAAATATCTCGCGCGTCAAAATTATTTTGTGGATTTTTTAATTGCGCATCCAACGCAAATTTTTCTCGCGCGTAATCAGAAAACATATTCCACACCGTCACACAGAGTTTTCCTCCTGGTTTCAAAACTCTATATATCTCCGCAAAGGCGGTCTCGCGCAACTCATTACTTGGTATATGATGTAATATCGCGAAACAAAACACATGAGAAAATAAAGTATCTCTAAACGGCAACGCGGTGATTGACGCGATTCTAAATTTATACTTCGCGAGCCCTTTTTGTTGTATCGCGCGCGAGCGCGCGAGCTGTATCAATTTTTTGCTTACATCAATCCCTGTATAAAAAATTGACTTTTGCGCTAAAAATTCATATACTATGCCATTGCCGCACCCCACATCCAAAACGATTGCCCGAGGCGGTATATCTTTCAAAAAACACGCGCGACTGTCACGAACGCGCGGACGGGAAACATCCCATTCGTTCGCGATGGTATTATAGGTATCACGCACATCTTTAAGAATTTGTTTTGCGATTTTTTTTTCCATATCATGAGGCTGTGGCACAATGCGCTATGGTATGCTAAATGCGCAGATTGCAAGACAAAATTGTTGAATAAATTTTGAGAGTATGAAACTTTCTTTAGAACAACAATTGATTATTTCAGCGATAGACACGCATGTCTCATCAAAAAAACAACTGGACGCGCTCAAACGCTCATGGGCAAAAAAACATAAGCAATCAATGCCGGACGGCAATACATTGATCAAGGCGTATCGGTATTTGCGCGAAAAAAAACTTGTAGACCGCAACACCGCGCTTGAATTGATTTTACAAATCCGCGGCGTGCGCACGCTCTCCGGTGTGGCTATTCTTACGGTACTCACCAAGCCGTTTGTGTGCCCGGGCAAGTGCACCTATTGCCCCAATGATCCGGAAATGCCTAAAAGTTACATTAAAGATGAGCCGGCGGCCCAACGAGCGTATTTTAACAAATTTGACCCCTATCAACAAGTTTATACACGCCTTGAGTCTTTAACCGGCAACGGGCACACCGTAGACAAAGCGGAACTTATTGTAAAAGGAGGCTCATGGAGCGTGTACGCTTGTGATTATAAATACTGGTTTATCAGTGAATGTTTCAGGGCATGCAACGACTTTCGGCAAGGACGCTCAAGCACCGTTAAGGAAGCGCGATTGACCAACACGGAAACGGATGATAAACGACTGCAAACAACGCTTCACCGCGAACAGAAAAAAAACGAAACAGCGCGTTGCAGGATTATTGGATTAACATTGGAAACGCGGCCGGATTTGATTTCCGCGGCGCAAGTTGCGGAGATGCGCGACTTGGGCACCACGCGGCTTGAGATTGGTGTACAGCATACTGATGAAAATATACAACGCGCCACCAAGCGCGGACATGGAAACGCGGAAGTATACAAAGCATCGCGCCTTTTGCGAATCGCGGGTTTCAAACTGGATTATCATCTGATGCCGCAACTGCCGCTTTCCACTCCGCAAAAAGATTTGAAAATGATAAAAGAAATTTTCAGCAATCCGGAATTTTGTCCGGACATGATTAAAATTTATCCGTGCACGGTGATAGACAAAACAGAATTGTATGAAGAGGTAAAAAAAGGAAAGTTCATGCCTTATCCGGACAAAAAACTGATAGACATACTCATCCGCGCGAAAAGCGAAATTGTTCCAACCTACTGTCGCATCTCACGGCTTATCCGCGATATTCCCTCTCACCACATTATGGCAGGCAATACCATCACCAACTTGCGGGAAGTCATACAAAAACAGATGAAAGAACGAGTGTTGCGATGTAAATGTTTGCGTTGCAGAGAAGTGGGGCATCAGATGAACATTCCCTACAACCCTCAATTGTTTATCACCGAGTACCCTGCTTCCGGCGGGCAAGAATATTTTTTAAGTTTTGAAGACCCCGCGCAACGGGTGGTGTACGCGTTTCTGCGTTTGCGTATTGAAAATCAAAAAGAAAACACCGTGTTGCGCGCGCAGATTGAGCGTTACCAACGCACTTTTCCGGCATATATCCGTGAACTCCATACCTATGGGCATCTTATTTCATTGCACAAAAAAACGCGCGGCGCAAAAATCGCCCAGCACAAAGGCTTGGGCAAACAATTGGTGAAAGATGCGGAAAAAATCTGCCGGAAACACAATGTAAAAAAACTGGCGGTTATCTCCGGTATTGGCGTGCGCGATTACTATCGCTCGCTTGGATTCCGGCTGGTAGAAACGTATATGGTTAAAAATCTCGCTTGAAAAACAACTGCTATCACAGTATGTACTCTTAAGAAGAAATTGATCTCATTTTTTCTTTTTCAACAAAAGGTAGAGATGAATTAAATGGGCGAATTCCAGAAGTCCAAATTTCTTTAGTTTTATTTGAGATTGCGGAAATTGTATTTTTTTCCATTAAAAACAAGTATTCATGATATCTCCCGTCACTATTTATCCATTCATTTGTCCATCGCATATTTCCCATTACATTTTTTTTGTAGTCTATTTCTAACACTTTTAATAATTTTCCAGACTCGCTAATTATTTCATTCAATTCTTTTTTTGTTGCTCTGCCACCAGAACTGTACGACAATAAAATGTAACGAGATTTTGTTGTCTTAATAAGTTTTCTTAACGCTTCCATGGCGATAAATGAATTATCATCATTCTTTCTAAACTCTTCAAAAATAGAAGCCGCTATGGTATCTCTGCTGTCTATGCGTCTATTTGCTTTACCTAACACCTCTGGTTTGTCATGATTTATTATTGTTGTCCAAATGTGGTAGTAGGAAGCGTAGCGCACCCTGCTTGGTGGCATTTTTTCGTTGTTAGAGCCATAGGGCGGATCAAAATATGCCAAATCAAAACTCTCTTTTGACACGGTATCAAAAATATCACTTCGAATTACCTTATGTTCACCAAAAGTTTGAAATCTCTTTGGCAATTCAAGAGAATTCATAGTGCGTTACTCGCACAATTGTGCTAAAATGAGGATAAAGTGCGTTAACAATTTTATCTATCATTTTTGCACAATCGTATGAGCAACAAAACTTGTCCACAAGAGGTCATTATCCGAAAATTACCAATAAA
>JACRFU010000046.1 GCA_016212585.1 Candidatus Magasanikiibacteriota bacterium
AAGGTACCGGTAGCGCCGCTCGTAAACTGTGAGCTCAATACTAATTGCGTGATGTTAATAGCCTCTGTTGAAGAAGCAGTGAATTGAAATTTGGCAAGCGTCTGATCTGTGGCACCCATAAGCAAATTTGTTGCAAGAGGGGTGTCAGATGAGATGGTAATTGCCAAACCTCCGGCTGATGCAATGTATGACTGTTGCAAAGTAACCGCGGTTGAGTAATTAGCGGAAGTTCCTGTGGTGTGTCCGCTCGCGGTAATTGCGCCGGTTGTTATAATTGCCGCGGCTGAAGTTTGTGTAGCTTTCAAATCAGCCACCACATCAACTACATATTGGCCGCCTGCTGGCACAGTGATCATCGGTGACACATTAAAGGTATGTGTCTGTACCGCTGAAGAAGCGCTTGCAGGGCTTGCCAATGTTGGCGCGATTTGAACACCGTTGTGCATCAGTTTTACATTCTGCGTGTAGGTGTTCAAATTCAAACTTGTGCTCACATCAACCAAAGCAATCTGGGAAACATCCGCGTCCTCACCAGCTCCGCCGGTGATTACAAACGAACCAAGCTTCACCCCTGCGGCGTTGATGGTGCCGGTTGGGTTAGTGGATGATTTATTACCAAACGATGAGTTCAAAGAAACACTCACAGTGCCTGCCGCGATGGTCAAGGTACGGCCGGTTCCGGAACCGGTGTTAAGAGTGGTCAAAGAAGTCAAGGTGGTCGCGTTGCTGGAACCTGTCTCTAGGTTGACACTCAAAGTTTCAGTCGCAGTGGTAGTGCCGGTAAGATCAGCCTGTACAGTAAGCACACTTGTCTTGCCTACGCGAGCAATCATAGTGCTACCAAGAGTAAAGCTGTTGTCTGCCGCTCCGTCACATGCCGCGGAAGTTGCAACCGTACTGCCTACCTGGGAACCATCCCATAAAATCTTAAGATTCTTTATGGTCTTGGTGGTGGTAGAATCAGAACAATTAACAACTAAACTGGTAACCTTAACATCTTCACCTGCCGCGACAAAATTAAATTTACCCAAAGTAACCGCGGTGGTAGAAGAAGCCACATTGCCTGTTGGAGAATCGGTCGCAACAGTAACACTCAATGTACCGGTAGAAACTGTGTAACTAACTGCGGTTGGAGTACCAGCGCCGTCGTTTGGTTGTAATACCGTAAAGGTATCAGAACCAGCGTGCTTCAAGAATACGCCGTAGCCTTTGTCATATACCACAAGGTCTCCCGCGCCTTGAATAGATGTACGGAAAGTACGTGTTGAACCACCAATTACGTCTGCTTTAAGGCTTAATGTTCTGGTAACGCCTTTTGCAAAAACATAAGGAGCGGCAGTTACGTCAATGGTGATAGTTTTGTCTGCCGCCATTTCTGCAACCGTGGTGCCAATTTGTTTGGCTCCATCCCACAAACCGAAGTTCTTGAGATCGCCCACATTTACAGAACCAACTACGGTGAATTTAACTTTGCGCAATTCAACATCTTGGTCTTGAACTACGGCCTGTAAGCGCCATACTTCATAACCTGTTGAGCCGGCGTTCACATTGGCCGCGGCTGTAGGTGAAATATTGGTCAAAGTAAATTTACCAAGGTCTGTTACTGATGCGGTAGTAAAGTTGTTGCCTGCAAGAGGGAACGAACCATTAACAGCTGCTCCGTCTGTTGCAACATCGGCAGATGCCGCGAGGCTCAAGTTAATTACTTTACCGGCAGAACCATTGTTAAGAAGATCAAATTTCACCGTAATCTTCTTGGTGGTGCCTTTGGCAACAGTAAACAATCCGCCACTGTTGGTGAAAGTGAATTTCTTGGTGGAAATTGATGGTGAGTTTGCAATTTGCATATCGCCATCATACAAGAACATTGCAACAACATCAGTGTCCGCAGAAACGCCTCCACGAGTTACTGAAACGGTTTTAACTTTCACATCGCCATCGGCAGATGCGGTAAAGTTAACATCCAATGCTGGAATCAATGATTGTGCGCCATCGGCAGTATCAGTCACAATTGTCGCAGCTGCTGGTTGGGTGCCGTTAAGAGCAACGGTCAAACCAGTACCTGCTGGTGATGTGCTTGCTGGAGGGGTAGTCCCGCCTGCAACAACTGCACCAGTTCCTGCAACCGTTGTCCATGAGCCAACCTTTGCAACTACATCCGCGCCAGCCGCATAGCCGGCGAGGTCAACTTTGGTTGACACCACAAACTTAGATTGCACCATATTTGCTGTTTGACCGGCCGCGGTAACCTTGGCTTTGGTCTTGCCAGCTCCAATCAACCAAGTGTCTCCAGATGCATCCTTAACCACCGCGCCATTTGGATATTCTCCAGCGGCCAAAACGGTGCCAATCTTGTAAAGATAGGCAAAGGTGTCCGGGCTGACATCGTCAATCATCTTGTTCCATTTTGATCCATAAAGAGCCGCCGCGGTTGCCTCGTCAGGAATCTGGCGAAGGTTGCCGCCCGGTTCTACCGCGTAGGTCGCGGCCGCGGTATCAACTTTGATCAAACGGGTGCCTGGGCGATACGCCACAGACCCGCCGAGAGTAACACCGCTCATTTGCGCGTCTGAAATTTTCTTGACGCCGCTGAAATTTGTGTACCATGAAGAATACACCTTGTCTGTTTGAAAGGTATATCTCTTTCCGTCCGCGCCGTAATAGAACACTGCTTTGCTGCTCATGTTCTTGATAAGGTCGCCCGCAGTCAAGGTAACGGTGGTTTCAGCCGCTGAAGCTGCCAAAGGGGCGGCGATTGCGGCAAACCCGACCGACCAAAGAATGGTGGCGGCTACGACTGCGTAGGTCAGAACTTTTTTGCTTAATCGTAAAGTATTTGACATAATGTATGTAAGTAGCTTAATAAACGGTTATGTATGACTCACGCCACATACGCATACACACCAGCCCGTTTAAGACCAGTATGATGAACCCGTATATAGCTCGACCTTTTGTGTCATACTCATAATAAATAAATTCCTACCTCTGGGATTTTCCCATTTAATGCAAGGTAGAGACGCGATACGAACTATTTGTACGCTCGCGCGCGCGTCTTCACCTTGAATTTTTTGAAAGTATTCTTTGAAATTATGAAATGTCGTTGAGGCAAGTGTCTCCAATGGGGCTAACGGAGCGCGACGGCGCGAGTTAGAGGGAAAATGCTTCAAGCATTTTACCCGTACCCAATGGAGACACTTGCCGAGAAGAGACATTTTATAATTTCAAAGTAAAGTACTATTTTGAATCGTTTTTTGCCGCATCTTTACCTTCCGTTTTCACTCCCACCACCCCCACTCCGGCAAAGGTGGATGTTGATCCAACAATCTGAATTTTTTCCACGCTCACTTCTGCGGCTTTTACAATATCTTTTACTTGTTGAAGTTTATCAAGCGCGCCATCAAAATTCTGATTCTGCGACAAATCTCTCGCCTCCCGCAGGGTTGATTTCGCGTTTTCTGTTGTTTGTTTTACCGGCTCAACCACTTTCTCAACCGCTTTCTCCAAAATTTTTGTTTCCGCGCGGCCTACCGCGGTCGCGCTCACCGCAGGAGTGCTGGTGGCAACAATACTTTGTAGTTGTGAATTGACTGATTGCATCTTTTCTTCAACACTCTGTATTTTTTTATCTACCGCGCTTTTGACGTCTTCACTGCTCACGGACTGTTTGTCTTCTTTGTGGGTATCCACCAAAACCTGAATGGCTTTGGTACTGGCGTCCTCCGCGGCCGCTCCAGCACTCTTGAGCGATTCCTTGAGCGCAGACAACTCTTTAACCGGCGCGCTGGCGGCAGTGTTGGTATCCGCGCCCACACCGACAATACTCACACCGGCATTCTTGAGCGCGTTCGCACCCGCATCTTGATTCACCGCGCCTTTTGTGGAATTTGTTGATTCATTATTAACCGCGTTGAGCGCATCTTTAGCCGCGGCAGCGGTTGCCGGCGTTACCACCACAACGGGCGCGTTTGCCGGCGCCACCTGATTTTTTGTTTGTTCAATCACGCGCTGAACCTCCACCGCTTTTTCTCCCACCACCTTTGCCGCCTGCGCCGCGTCTAACTTTGAACCGTTTTCTTTTAAATCTTTCAACCCGCCTTTGGCGCTGTCCAGTTCTTTTTGCAAACTCTTGACTGCGGTTTCCACTTTCTTCACTTTCTCCGGAGTGGAATCTGATTGAGCGACAATCTGCGCAACCTCTTGCGCGCGCCGCACCGCAAACTCCGCGTGGAGTTTGGTCTCCACCGGCTTGGGCGCCACTGCCACTTGCACGGCTTCTGTTGCCATTTTGACCGCGTACAGATACTCCCCAGGCAAACTATTATATGAAGCGCTCACGGTGGTTATCCATCCGCCAAACATAAGTCCCACAATAAGCATTACCGCCACGGCAGGGCGCACCACATAATACACGGTGTGGGCCGGCAAAAATACATCAAGAAACTGCCACAAATTTTCCGTGCTCCACGCACGCGCCGGCGCAACCTCTGTGCGAATGCTATTTTTTACTTGCATCAACAAAATATCCCGATTGGCTGATAACCATTCGGGTCGAGGGCTCCCTGCCCCGCGCACTTCTTGTATTCCTTTAATATGTTGTAGTAATTCTTTCTTTGTCATTTTTTTAATAGAAAACTTTTACCCACCACCAATGCGCTACAGTTTATTTATGCGATTTTTAAACGCACTTTTACTTGTTTAATTTCTTTGGCATGCTGTGAACTCTCCTGCGCAAGCCGTACTGATTCCTGCGCAAGCCGCATCGACTCCTGCGCAAGCCGTTTTACTTCCTTCTCAACTCTTTCAATCCATGTAGCGGTGAAAACCCGTTCTTCATCAAGTCGTTTTAAGATGAGCATAATCTGATCAAATCCGCGGGCCATATCATTTCTTAATGCCTGCACTTCTTTTGAAGTCGCAGTTTGTGCAAATTTTTCATCATGATCCAATAATTTTTTTATGAGACGATCAGTACATTTATCATTCTGTTCCCACTGTTTATTATTTTCTTCCCACCGTTTGTCGTTCTGTTCCCACTGTTTATTATTTTCTTCCCACCGTTTGTCGTTCTGTTCCCACCGTTTGTCGTTCTGTTCCCACCGTTTGTCATGTTCTAATAATTTTTTATAGATACGATCATCGCTTTTCATAAAGTTTTTGCTTATTTAAAGAACATGAATAAATTTAATTTTCCCCCTTTTTATTTTCCACTATCCGTCTCAATGCGCCTAGCGCCCGATGCGTCATTACGCGCACATTTAATTGGCTTTTCCCTAGTATTACTGCGATTTCTTTCACCTCCAGTTCATCAACATATCGCAAGGTCAGCACTTCCCGATATTCTTCTTTTAATTTCTGCAAATGTTCAAGCATCGCGCGCGCGTCGTGCGCTTCGCTCATCTTCTCCGCCGCAACGCCCTTATCACTCGCGCGTTCCAACATTTCCTTTTCAATCACCTCTTCCCTCCCTGTCGCGCGATGGCGATAGAAGTCTATAATGACATTTCGCGCGATGGTATATAATAAGCCGCTGAAACTTTCTATCTCTTTTTTCCCATTCACATATTCCCACGCTTTCAAAAAAATCTCCGCCGTGAGGTCTTCCGCGTCATGGGCAGATGAAACTTTAAAGTACACAAACCGATACAGCCGCGGCGCGTAGAGGTCATAAAGCTTTCCAAACAGCTCTGGGTCGCGTGTACGCTTAAGCTGATACAGTAGCCACTTTTCTGATAAGTCTACTGACATTGATGTAGACGAAATAATAGGTAAAATGTTACAGGAGTATACCAAAATGGCAAAAAAAGGCAAGTGATTAAGGCGATTAAGGCGGTGTCTTTTTTGATGCGCGCACCCCCAATTTCTTGGTCTGGCATTGACTTGTCTCCATAAAATCCTACCTAAAAATCACACCTGTTCCAACAAATGAAAGTATACAACACTCTATACTTTACTTTGTAAAATTCTATTGACAGAAATAAGCTCATTTGCTAAAGTAAAGTATACAACAGTCTATACTTTAGAATTACTTTGAATTACGAAACACTGTTGAGGCAATATGCCCGAACTTATCAGAATATCAATATCAGAAGCGTCAAGGCTTTTTGGAATCAATCCACAAACCATAAGACGCGGCATCAAAGACCAAGAAATCACCTATGTGGTGGTTTTGGGGCGTTATCAGCTCAACTTTGAAAGCGTACTCAAGTGGTCACAGAATAATCTAAGACGGAAACATAAAATGGAGCAAAAAGGTATTGGACAATTTGTTGACCATTGGAAAATAGGCAATAAGCTCTTCAGCCCCAACCCCAAAAGCGTGAAAAAGAAAAACACACCAGTACTTCCGAAATCTAAATGATTGCAGTATAACTGCCCAACTTCTTTTTTGATCCAGCGCGTGCTACACTATAGTGGGTCTGTCGCCGAATGCCACTTTGACTGCAATGCGCATATTTCGGCCAAAATTATTTCAAAATTTTTCAGCTTAACCACTGTTAAACCTCAAAATTTATTCAATAATTATGGACTTCACACTATTAAACAGCATTAAGA
>JACRFU010000047.1 GCA_016212585.1 Candidatus Magasanikiibacteriota bacterium
ACACAAGCAAATCAACGCAATAATGGATTATGGAGCGCGGTTTCATAAGATTATGTCCATAGACCTCAAAATTTACTCAACAATTCTGTCTCGAACTATGCGTATTTCGTTACAAAAGCGCATTCGGCGACAGACCCATATTAGGCAATGAGCCCTTAATTAATAAATCCCCATATTGGGGATTTATCATCTTTGTGGGCAGTAGTATAGCACAAAACCGTATTTTTGTCAATGGTTGCCAGGCTTTTGACGTGCGTGCTACAATAGGTCTATCATCGAATGCCCGGCTTGACTGCAACGCGCATAGTTCGGCCATAATTGTTTCAAAATTTTTCAGCTTAATATGAATACATCGCATCTTATACGCTCACCAAGAGATTGGCGCACAAAACCAAACTCAACCAGCACACACGCCTCCCTTAACAGAAAAAAACAACTTGCCCGACGCGGTTTAACCATAGCAGTCGCCACTCTCCTTTTAATTTGGATTATTGGCACCTTTACCATCGCGTGGAGCTCACGCACACTCCCGGATCCAAATAAACTCATAGAACGCGCCGCGCAAGAAAGCACAAAAATCTATGACCATGAAGGCAAAACTCTGTTGTATGAAATTTACCGCGACAAAAAACGTACACTTGTAGAAATTAACACCTTGCCGGATTATATAAAAAACGCAACAGTTTCTGTTGAGGATAAAGATTTTTATTTACACAAAGGCATCGCGTGGAAAAGTATTGTGCGCGCTGGTTTTTCAAACATCTTTGGGTTGCGCGCGGGCAAAGGCGGAGCGTCCACCATAACCCAACAACTGATAAAAAACGCGATTCTTACCAACGAACATTCTTTCAGCCGCAAAATAAAAGAAGCGTTGCTCGCGCTCCAACTTGAACGAAAATATGCAAAAGACCAAATACTGCAACTCTATCTCAATGAAATCCCTTATGGCGGAGCGAACTATGGCATTGAAGCGGCAAGTGAAAACTTTTTTGGCAAATCAGCCAAAGACTTAACGCTCGCGGAAGCGGCCGCTCTTGCCTCACTGCCGCAGTCGCCGAGCAAATACCTCAATAATCATTCCGCGCTCATCGCTCGCCGCAATTATGTTTTACAAAAAATGTCTGATTACGGATACATCACAAAAAATCAGGCTGAAAACGCCAAAAAAACCGAACTCGGCATCAATACTGTTGGAAGCGCGGGAACTATCGCTCCTCATTTTGTTTTATATGTCAAAGATCAACTCATAGAAAAATACGGAGAACAGATGGTGGAGAGCGGAGGGCTGAAAGTAATCACTTCTCTGGATGTTGAAAAACAAAAAATCGCGGAGGAAGCAATCAAAGCGCAAGCAGAAAAAAATGAAAAAAAATATGGCGCGCGCAATGCCGCGCTTGTGGCGATTGACCCCAAAAACGGACATATTCTTGCTATGATTGGTTCAAAAAATTTTTTTGATAAAAAAATAGACGGCCAAGTCAATGTGGCACTTAGACTGCGCCAACCGGGATCCTCATTCAAACCAATCGTGTACGCGGCGGCTTTTGAAAAAGGGTATACTCCTGACACCAAATTATTTGATGTTGAAACTGTTTTCAAAACTGATACCAAAGACTTTACTCCACACAATTATGATGGCAAAGAACGTGGTGTTGTTACCATGCGGCAGGCGCTTGCGGGTTCACTCAATATCCCGGCCGTTGAAACATTATACCTCACAGGTGTTGACCACGTTCTTGATTTTGCCCAAAAAATCGGCTACACCACACTCAATGACCGAAGTCGTTTTGGGTTAGCGCTTGTGCTTGGGGGTGGAGAAGTGACACTTCTAGAACATGTTGCCGCGTATATGATTTTTGCGCGCGAAGGAACAAAAATACCCAAAGTGAGCATACTCAAAGTTACCGACAGTAAAGGAAATGTTTTGGATGAGTGGAAAGAAGAGCCGTCAGCAGAGGTGGTAGCCCCGCAAGTAGTTAGAGAACTCACCAGTATTATGACTGACGACAGCGCGCGAGCGTTTGTGTTTAGCGCGGGTAGCGCGCTAACCCTCAAAGATCGTTTGATAGCGGCCAAAACAGGCACCACTAACGACTGGCGCGATGGATGGACAGTGGGGTTCACCCCATCGCTTGTGGCAGGTGTGTGGGCAGGCAACAACGACAACACCCCTATGAAAAAAGGTTCTGATGGAGTATTGGTCGCCGCCCCCATTTGGAATAAATTCATGAGAGAATCACTCAAGAACACTCCGCCAGAGCCATTTACTCCGCCAGAGCCGTATTCGGCAGATATTAAACCAATATTGCGTGGTGAGGGTTTTGGATTGGTGCGGGTGGCCACCAACAGCACTAATGGTAAACTTGCCACCGATGCCACCCCGCCGGATTTAATCACTTACAAAACTTTCGCGCAAAACCACTCTATTTTATACTACCTCAACAAAGACGACCCTACAGGTCCGCCGCCCGCAGACCCCGCCACCGACCCGCAATACCTTACATGGGAAGAGGGGGTTCATAAATGGGCGGAAAAAAATAATATCATTGAAGAAAAACCGCCCTCAGAAAAAGATAGTTTAGAAAACATTGATGCTACATCACTGCAAATTATTTCTCCCACACAAAACCAAACAATCAACATAACGGAGTTTTCTGTAAAAATTACCAACTCAAATACCGCGCTTGATAAATTAGTTTTTTATCTTGATGAAACCAAACTTGAAACACAAGAAATCACACAAAACGAATTTAAAATTAAACTCCCCGCAACCGAAGCGGGGTTCCATACCCTCATTGTACGAGGATTTAAACAAGGTGTAGTAGCGGCAATTGCAAAATTAGACATCAATGTGCTTTCCCCATCACAATTCTCCACCAGCACACCTTAAAAAGCTTTAAGGGGTCTGCCGCCGAATGCGCTTTTGTAACGAAATACGCATAGTTCGAGACAGAATTGTTGAATAAATTTTGAGGTCTATGGACATAATCTTATGAAACCGCGCTCCATAATCCATTATTGCGTTGATTTGCTTGTGTTTCATAAAAAAA
>JACRFU010000050.1 GCA_016212585.1 Candidatus Magasanikiibacteriota bacterium
CATGGTCTCGTCACCAGTCTACCCCGATCAATCAATGGCTATCTGGCCAACTACATCCACGCCCTCACCTCGTTTGTCTTGAGATAACAGACGGTGTTTAAAAAGACGTTTCAATTGTGTGACAATATGCTGAAATGAAAAAACTCACTGAACGTGAGTGATGTTTTGTTATGTTTAAAAAATGGGTGATTTGGAGTTTCGTAATTCAAAGCTTTAAGGTTCTTGTCTCGGAACGGACTAAAGTCGAACGTTCCTGTTAAATAACCCTAATTGATTTCTATGAAAAATTTAAACGACATTAAAAAAGAGCCTATCCTCAATTGGTACCTAGAAGTATTTGAGAATGCTCTAAACAGCGCGGACACAAAGTTATTTATTCTCGGATATGGTTTTCACGACTATCATAGGACCTACGCATTTGAGACAAGTTCAAGGAAAAGCCGAGCATCGGAGCAAGTCGTAGTATACCTACGACGAGCGAGAAGCGCAGGCTTTGACGAAGAAATTGGCCAAATGCGTAAGTCCTATATCAGATAAATGACAGCATATTAAAAGCTGCCAAAAAAGGATTGAAAATCTATATAATTTCACCAACAGAACCAGAGACTTTCAAAAATATGATAATTGGTAAGCCATCACATTCTAATCAGCTGTGGACACCAAATGAGGGTGGCGTGGCCATTTGGGAAGCGGTTGAAGGATATTTTCCCTATACTCTAAAAGAGATTTTCCCAGCAGATCAAAGTGACACCGACAAGAAAAAAGATTTATTTAGAGCTGTAAGAGGGCGCTGACGAAAAAACAACCCAATTTTCTAATTCCCCAATTTAAAACCCTTAACCCCCTACCCCACCTTCTTGAGTTCCATCATATTGATCCCGCCGGACTTCCCTACGGAACTCCCCGCCAAAAGCACTATCCTGTTTCCTTTTTTAACAATCTTCTGGGCTTTAAGATATTCAAGAGACCTGCGCGCCAGCTCCTCCGGTGTCTCGCATTTTTTGACTACAAACGGATGCACTCCCCACGAGAGATTCAACTGCCGGCATACGCGCTCATTGTTGGTGGCCACATATACCGAGACCTCGGAACGAAAACTGCTTAACTGCCTGCCTGTGGCGCCGGAAAGCGAAGACGCAACAAGTGCCTTGACTTTTGATTTCTCCGCCAATATGCGCGCAAGTTTGGTGAGCATACTGTCTGGATTGCCGGAAACAATGAGCGACGCGAGTGATACATCATCAAAATGCGATCTTTCAGTGCGCTTGCAGATGCGTGCCATCATCTTGACCGCTTGCAGAGGATACGCGCCTCCCGCGGTTTCTCCGGAAAGCATAACCGCGTCCGTGTGGTCAATCACCGCGTTGGCAACATCAGACACCTCCGCGCGCGTGGGGCGCGGGGAACGAATCATTGAATCAAGCATTTGCGTTGCAACAATGACCGGTTTTGCCGCCTTCACGCACATTTGTATAATCCGTTTTTGCAACAAGGGCACTTCTTCCGCCGGCAGTTCCAGCCCCAAGTCTCCGCGGGCAACCATGACTCCGTCCGCCGCGCGGATGATTTCTTCTATATTACGCACCGCTTGGTGTGTTTCAATTTTTGCAAGAATCCTCAGGTGCGTATGCGCCGCGTCTTTTTTAGAAGTGTATCGCGCAATCAGAGCGCGCAGTTCCTTTACATCGCGCGCGGTTTGCACAAATGAAAAACCAAACCAATCCACCCCCTGACGCGCCAAAAACGCCACATCTTTTTTGTCTTTGGCGGTGAGCGAAGCAATCTTCAAATGTGTATCCGGCGTGTTTATTCCTTTATGCGATTTGATCACTCCGCCATGCGCAACTTTGCAATGTATTAATGTTCCTTGAACGCGCTCAACTGTTGCTTCTATCTGCCCATCATCTATCAAAATACGGTCTCCTTTTTTTATCCAGCGCGGCAGCTCTGGAAACACAAGCGGTAATGGCTTCCTTTTTCCTTTGTAGACGGTCGCAGATGCATCAAACACTATTGCTTCATGGTCTTTGACTTCCACCCCTGGGTCTGGCATATCCCCCATACGGAGCCGCGGACCTTGCAAATCCGCGAGTATCCCCACCGGTTCCTTGCACTGCGCGGCCGCGGCGCGAATATTGGCAATCAATTGCGCATGATCGTCATAGGTGCCGTGAGAAAAATTCAAACGTGCTACATTCATGCCCGCTTGAATCATTTGTATCAAAATGTCTGTTTCTTTTGAAGCAGGCCCTATAGTGCACACAATTTTTGTCCGTTTACGCATATAGCAGCAAGTCTAAAGTAATTTTTTAACGCGCTTTGCAGCACGCGTGTCGGCGTGCCGCTTAGAAGCGGCGCGGCGCGCAGATTTGCCGCTCAAAAGCTTGCCCAATTCTTTTTGAAATGTCTCCACATCTTCAAAAGAACGATACACGGACGCAAAACGGATATACGCAATCTTATCAAAACCCTTGAGACGATTCATAACAATCTCACCAATATCTTGTGTTGTTATTTCGCGTTTTTTGCGTTTCTGGATATCGCGTTCAATCGCATGGAGAAGCAACTGAAAATTTTCAGCGGTATAAGGGCGTTTCTCAAGTGCTTTATGCAAACCTGTTTCTATCTTCCCCCTGTCATATGCCTCGCGCGTACCGTCGTGTTTCACGACGGTCAAATCTAATAATTCAATGTCCTCCAGAGTTGAAAAACGAAATTGGCATTTCTCACATTCACGGCGCCTGCGAATACTCAACCCCTCCGGCAAAAGCCGGGAGTCAACTACTTTGGTATCATAAAAATTACAGACCGGACAGCGCATGAACGCTTTTTAATGTGACAAATCTTTTTAACGCCCTAATTTTTTTCTAATAAACGCGGGAATCTCTATTTCATCTTCATCCAAGAGCGCCTCTGCCGCAACATCAGGCTCGCTTACGCGAGCAACAGTTTTCTTTTGAAATTGGTTGCCAAGTCCGACGGTAGAACGGTCTATTTTGTCTTCTTTTTTCTCATGCTTTTCAACACGGGAAAAAGGAGACGAAGACGCCGCGCTGGCGGTTCCAAATGTATTCAAACCCTTCAGACCTCCCACGACATTAGATTTTATCAATGTACCGCTTGCCGCGCCATACGTGGTGGTCTTGTCACGTTTATCAAATCCGGTTGCTATCACGGTAACCTTTACTTCGTCTTTCAAATTTTCATCAATAATCACCCCAAAAATCACTTTGGCATTTTCGTCCGCGTTTGCGGTAACCATCTGAACCGCTTCACTCACTTCATGCATACCAAGCTGTTCGGATCCAGCTATGGTTATGAGAATCCCTCTTGCCCCATTGATGGAAAGTTCAAGCAAAGGACTGTCCACTGCCATTTTGGCTGCTTCAATGGCGCGCGTTTCCCCCGTGGCGCGGCCAATACCCATAAGCGCGGAGCCGGTGTCGCGCATAATGGTTTCTACATCCGCAAAATCAACATTGATAAGCCCTGGGGTGGTAATGAGATCTGAAATGCCTTGAACGCCTTGTCGCAATACATCATCTACAATACGGAAGGAATCTATGAGCGACGCTTTTTTATCTATCACCTGCAATATGCGGTCATTGGGAATACTAATGATCGTATCTACGCGAGAACTTAAGTCTTCAAACGCGGCATCCGCGATTTCTTTGCGTTTGACGCCTTCAAAACCAAATGGTTTGGTGACCACTGCCACCGTGAGCGCCCCGCTTGATTTTGCGATTTCCGCAACCACCGGACCAGCGCCGCTTCCGGTGCCGCCGCCAAGTCCGCACGTAATAAATATCATGTTCGCGCCTTTGAGCGCTTCACGAATTTCGTTTTGATTTTCTTCCGCGGCCTTTTTGCCGATCTCCGGATTCATTCCCGCGCCAAGTCCGCGCGTAGCGGATTTACCAATATGCACTTTGGTTGACGCAAGCGAAGTATGCAACGACTGGAGGTCTGTGTTCATGGTAATAAACTCCACGCCTTTTATTTTTTGTTGTATCATACGGTTAACCGCGGACCCTCCGCTCCCTCCCACTCCCACCACTTTGATTTTTGCAATGCTTTCTATTGCCGGTTTTACTTCTGGCATATACGAAATGATACTTGAGTACAAAATGTACTCACTAAAAGTATTTTAAAAAGATGGTTTTCAACCATCTTTAGTGTATGCTACAACGGATAATTCTGTCAAGCAAACTGTGGACAAATTTGGTGTTCAAAGAAAATCACAACTATGGCATTTGATTCTTGAACCACTCTTTAACTTTAGTTACTGATTTAAAACGATTCACCAAACCTTCAAAAGGATGCGACTCTCTTTGGCTATACGACGCGCCCCAACGCACCAAACCAATTGCCGTGCTAAAAGCTAAATCATTTACTTTATCAGTGGAGCTCGTGATATTGAGCGGATACCCCACGGTAACCGGCAAACGCAAAGAATCTTTCGCGGTTTCCACCAAGCCATGAAGTTTTGCGCCGCCGCCGGTCAAAATAACTCCGGCCGGGAGCCGCCCGCTTTTGCCAACTTTTTTAAATATTTTATCAATTTTTTCCAAAATTTCTTCCGCGCGCGCGGAAATAATTTCTGCGACATACCGACGGTCAACCATCTCTTTTTCCGCGGCTCCCAATTCTCCCAAATCCACCCGCTCATCTTTTGCAACTGTTTTGACCAATGAAGTGCCATAGTATAATTTGAGCCGTTCGGCAACTTCAATAGAAGTACGCAACCCAATCGCCAAATCAGCGGTAATATGCTCAGAGCCAATGGACAAAACCGCGATGTCTAAAATATCACCTTCTTCATATACCACCAAGCTGGTAGTGGCGCCGCCGATATTAACCACCGCCACACCGAGTTCTTTTTGCCGTTCGGTGGCAACTGCCGATGCGGTTGCTAAAATTGAGAGCACAACATCGTTAATATCAAGCCCGGTACGGTACACAGCTTTGGTAAGATTCTTAACATGCGTTGACAGGCCTTGTATCATCTGGGTGTCTACCTCCAAGCGAACACCGGTCATGCCAATGGGGTCTTTGACGCCAATCTGCCCGTCAACGGTATAGTTTTTAGGAATGACATGAAGAATCTCATAATTGAGCGGAGTGGCTACTGTCCGAGCGGCTTCTACCGCGCGCTCAACATCTTCTTCAGAAATTTCACCATTGCTTTTTGACACCGCCACTACACCCTTGCTCTGCTCCACCAAAATATGACTCCCTGAAATGCCCACCCATGCCCTCTGGAGCGGTGTTCCCACCATCCGCTCCGCGCGATCAATACACGCGCTTATGGAAGAAACCGTCTCTTCAATGCTTGTTACCACTCCTTTGTGCACTCCTTCAGAAGCGACCTCCGCGGCGCCTACAATATGTAATTCGGGTTTCTCGCTGGTTGCTACAATTTGGCCAACCGCAACACGAACAGCGGTGGACCCTATGTCCAACCCAACCAAAAGTTCTTCTGAAGCATTACGCCTGCCAAACATAGACATTAAAACATTACCAAGAAATACGGGAAAAAAATTAATACACCAACTACCGCCGCGCCAACAGAAGCTATAAACACCGCGCCAGCCATAATATCTTTTATATCCATTGCCTGCGCGTGGAGGCGCGGACTGGTCATATCCACAAAACGTTCCATAGCGCTATTTATCAATTCTAGCACAAGAACGATAATTATCACAAGCATAAGCGCGCTTCGCTCCCATATTTTGAGCTGAAAATAGATCATTCCCATGAACACTAAAAATGTTCCTGCTAGTTGAATGCGAAAATTTTGCTCCTCACGGAATACCGTTGCAATGCCGCGCGCGGCACAACTGAAACTTTTTATTAATGTGCGCAATTGATTCATATCTAGAGTAAATTTATTATGAAATGTCTTCTCTCGGCAACGGTCTCCAAATCAAGATATTTCATTAAGTATTTTCTCCTGAAGCGGCATCATCACGCGCGCGTCGCGCGGTTTTATATGATCATACCCCCACAAATGCAAAAATCCGTGAATGGTCATACGCGCCGTTTCTGTCTTAAATGGTACGCCGTATGCACGCGCCTGACGGCGCAACTGCGGAATACACAGCACAATTTCTCCCAAATAAAATGGGTCGTCTTGCGCGCTCGTGTATCCAAGCTGATGCGCGCGCGGCGGCACATCCAAAGCAGGAAACGACAATACATCAGTTGTCTTATGTTGGTGACGATAGATACTATTCAAAGAACACATTTTTTTATCCCCCGCCAAAATAATATGCAGGCGCCGAGCTGGTTTGCGCGCCGCGCGAGCGGCGGTGTGAATCACCTTCAAAAACCATTTTGAGGAAAGCGATCCAGAACGCGCGCGTTGCGCCACCATTACTTCATAATTGGTCTGTCGTCCTGACATAAGAGACTATTTTGAATTACAAAACGTCTTTTTGAAACAAGGGCTTTTCGGGGCACGCAAAAATTCTGTTGAATTTTGCTCAATACGCGCGCCCAACACGCTCCGTAGTCCCCTCAAAGTCATTGCTTCAACGCCGTTTCGTAATTCTATTAAGGAATTGGCGTGACGGCGCCGAACGGTGAAGATGTTGTGATTGATGACGCCTGTGTTGGAGTTGTTTCAATGCCAGAAGAAGCGCCAAATACAGGATGTTCCGCCACACCGGGAAAACGGAAACTGGTTATCATCATCATAAAAGTCTGCAAAAAACTCACTTGATCTTTTAATCCAATGTTATAGGTGATCACATATATCGTACTGCCAAATGGCAAATAGGCGGTTAATCCATCCGGGCTTAAAACGCCCTCAACTTTATCTTTTGTTATAAATGGTTTGAGATCAGATGTTTGCGCGCCGGGTGATTGTCCCTTATACCAATCCATCAACGGGAGCTTGAGTGAATTATCAACCTCCACGACTTCAACATAATCACCCGCGCCGGAAGAAAACAAAACTTGCGCGTTGGTGCTGTCCAAACTCTGCGCGGTCCAAAGCCCCGGATAGTAAAGGGAATAGCCAAAAGAAGGATTGAGATACCCGTTCACGCGGCCGGAATCAATCAAACGCACCGGCTTAAATCCAAGAGGGTTATATAAATTGACTACCTCTAAGCCGTCTATAAATCCATCCACGTCTGAGTCTGGTTTATTGGAGTCCGTGCCATAGAGAGTTTCCTCAATATCCGTGAGTCCGTCGTTGTCCGCGTCAATTGTTTGAGTGTATGTTTTGGGAGGAAAAATCACTCCTATCAATGGTTGGATTGTTGACACGGAAGATGTTGAAACAACGGTAGACGCAATTTCCGTGGTGCTTGTTGCCGCAAGCGGCGTGATTTCTGTTTGTGGAACATTCCCTGTTTGAGCGGAACTTTGTACGCTTTGCTTAATAGTTCGCGCCTGACGAATATAGTAGTAAGAGATGCCTGCAAGGATGAGTGCAAAAATTCCACTGGAAAGAATGATGATTACTTTTGGCGGCAATCGCTTTATTACCGATCCTTTGCCAGCCATCGTGGCCGGAAGTGCGGATGGCGGCGCGATATTTGCAGGAGAAGGCGCTTTGCGCGTTTGCGCGACCAGCGGCTGGCGGAACGCAGCCGCCTGCGCCACAGACGCGCGAGGAGCTTTTTTTAAGCCGCCATAAAAATCCGGAGGTATGGTTTGAATCTCCGATTCTTTTGGTTCCGCTTGTGTTGGTGTTTGAGGTTCTTCAGACATGAGAAAAATTAATGGTATTGCCTCAACGGCATTTCGCCATGCAACATATTTTAAGGTTTTGACGAAGAAGCAGTTGTTGGGATGTTTAACAATTTACCGGAACCGTTTGGATTAAAACCATTTTTCACCTCTTGACCATCAGAATATCCATCTCCATCCGTGTCTGGATTGAGCGGATTGGTGTGCCAAATAAATATCTCCTCATAGTCAGTCAAATTATCGCCGTCCGTGTCGGCTTTTTGCGGATCCGTGCCATATTGAATTTCTTGCTGGTCTGTGAGACCATCTCCGTCCGCGTCAACAGCAGGTGAGGTGGGTTGCGGGGCTTCCGTAGTAGTTGTTGCAGAGGGTTGCACAAGTATTGTTGCTTGAGTGTTTTCATTTGCAGACGGCTCATTGGCCGCTGGAGCTTCGGTTTGCGGTTGCGCCGCAGGAGCAGGCACAGCGGTACGCCTTGCGGAGGAACGCCATACCAAAAATGCGCCGCCCGCGATAAGAATGACCAGCACCGCAACAATAATGATAAACACATTGCGCTTATTCAAAATGGGAGGAGTAATTTCCACATCAGAATCAGACTGCATATCTTCTGACGCTGGTTGCGCGCGCCGCGCCGCTGACGGCATTGGTTGCGGTTCTGCGTCTGATAGAAAATCAGAACCAACGACGGCGGATGCGGTCGGGCGCAGCCGCCCCGCGGCAAGCGCGGTAGACGGCGCGCCAGACGCGCTCATACCGGATAACGGCGATCCTGCCGCGTCTGCCGCCGGAGGAGAACCGGCACCGCCAGAAGCGGCGGGAGCAACATTCGCATCCGCGTCTGCCAAAATATCTTCCGGCTCGGTGGGTAAATTGTTTGGGGCTTGGTCAAACATAGGGTATATATTAAAATAAATTTTTATGGATTTTTAGTTTTTATAACGACATCTATTGGATCAGTAAAACTAATATACACACCTTCTGTGACGGGTGTGGAACCGCCCCATGACCAAACATTTGGATTTGTGCTCATAGACGATTCTGAAGGATTAACTGGTACTGCGTACAAAGCCACATAGCGAAAGTCGGACCCATTATTCACTGGAGTTACCGTGATTTTACCATCTGAACCACCAGAAGGGGAAGCAATAAGATTAAGAAACTTAATTCTAAATTTGTTTGAATTGTCAAGTGTATATTTCGTACGACCATTCCATTGTACCTCTAATTTATCACTCGCGTCACTCAATGACTCAGGACTATATACCCCATTTTGATCAACTACTTCCACTATTAACGATGTACCTTGGACGCCTAATAAATTTACATCATTTATAGGTGGCGAAACACATTTGCTCGTGCAGGACGTTGTGTCACATTGGGGAAAGGTGGAAGATGAACATTTACCTGTTGCCGCGTCACTAAACGCGCTTAACGCATTAACCGTATCACAATCCTCAGTTGATGTTAATTTTTCATCCCCACAATATTCATTGGAGACGGTTGCGTTTTTACAGCTTGCGTCGCAATAATTTTGCGTCTTTTTGCTATTGTTATAGGCAAGCACAGGCACTACGCCATTGGCGCCATCCTTAAATGTCTGCGGGTCTCCTTTATCACACTCTTCGCCAGGGTCAACCACCTTGTCCCCGCACACCGGCACTTTGCATGAACCAATGCAGGTGTTAGTGCAATTGGTCAAGAATGAGCCATTGGGCACGGTGCTCTCTTGCTTGGTCGCGTCGCAACTATTTTTTGCGCCCTCGCTCCACCGTGCGGAAGGAACGCACTTAGTGCTGCCGGAACACGGCGAACTATCTTTTGGATTACACGCCGTGCTCGTACCCCTACACACATAATCATCACTCGCGGCGCTCGCGTCGCAATATTCAGGACCGCTCACATTCTTGTCTCCGCAAAACCCACCACTCACCGTTATCACCTGTCCACAGCCAAACGCGCAATAATTGGCGGTCTTGCCATACTCCACAATAGGTATACTGCCATTATCATTGCCCTTATCACATACTTCCGGCACCGCACCGGGCGCAAGTTCGCCGTGCCCTGGCATGAGTTTGCCATCTGCCCCCTTCTTGCCATCTTGTATTATACCATCTCCGCACACACCAGCGTTTGCTTGAACAGGCGGCGCGGACAACGGCAAGCAAGTAACGATGGCGACGCCAACGGTCTCTGACTTCCAAACACACGCATTTGACACAAATTTTGCAGTATCATCGCCAAAAGCAGTTACATTAAGCTTTGGCTGAAATTCTGACTTCATATTGCAGTATCGCTTGCCAACTTCAAAATCTTGGCAAATAAAATTCTGTACGCAATCTTCATTTTTTGTACACGCATCTCCCGCGTTTGAGCTATCGGTACTGCATTTATAATGATTCTCACAAAATGATAAGGCGATATTGAGCGCTTTCGGCGCGCAATCGACATTATTCTCGCACAAAACACCTACGTTGTTTTTTATAAACTTCGTGCCATTTTTATAGGTACAATATCCCACTTGGCATGTTTCACTCTTTTCACATTCTTCATACGGCTTGCCGTCGCTTTTTAATGTAGTATTCACTTTGCCGTCTCCGCAATAATCAAAAGACTGGCAGTCCCAAGAACAGGACATCAATTTATCAGGATTATATTTTGCGCCGCTTAACACACACCCATCTTGATAACTTGAATTAACGCATGCAACCAAATTATTATCATCCCTCCAAGACGCCTGTGTTCCATTGCCGATACTAGTAGTAACTACCCCACCTGTTTTGTACGACCAAAAAGGCGTAATATTATCACTTTCTGATCCATGATAATTCAACGCCGACGCGTCACAGATTTCATTTTTTATATCAAACTTTCCATCCCCGCAAAAACCGCCTCCGCCCTTCGTTGTGCAACCAAACGAACAATATCCATATTTGCCATTATTCGCTCCGTCGTCGCACA
>JACRFU010000007.1 GCA_016212585.1 Candidatus Magasanikiibacteriota bacterium
ACCAAATGCGCTTTTGTAACGAAATTTCCAGATTTTGAGACACAATTACTGAATACATTTTGAGGTTTAACAGAAGTTAAGCCGAAAAATGTTGAAGTAATTTTGTCCGAAATATGAAAATTGCAGTCAAAATGGCATTTGACGACAAACCAATACTACACGCCTCAAGCGGCGCGGGATAGAGCAATTGGCAGCTCGCCAGGCCCATAACCTGGAGGTTCCCGGTTCGAGTCCGGGTCCCGCAACCAACAAAAAAGCTTCTCATATTATGAGGAGCTTTTTTGTTATAATATAGGACTTACGCATTTGAGGTAAGTCTTATAACAAACTCTATTCAGCGACAGATCCTCCAAATAAAACATCTTACTGTATCGATTTCAAATCGATCAACGCTTGATCCAAATTATCATGCGTTAATGTCGCGCCAGCAGACGCGTCCACTTTCTTCACTACACTTACAAACTGCTTCCACGAGGAACGAGCTTTTGCCACTTGCGCGCGACGCGCACCTGCAGACGAAGCTCTATTAAACTGTTGCTTGACAAATTCCATGCTATAGACCAACTGTGACACCGTCTTGACTGACACGCCTTTTTCTCTCATCTCCTCGGCGCGTTCAGACAAATCATACAAACGGAATTTGACCATAGAAAAAACTTTCTCCCGCACCGCCGCCTTGCACGCAACTTGCTCTTTTCCTTTTTTACCTTTGCAGGTCTTGACCTCTTCACTCATCACTGGTCCCAATTTCAATACCCCGCGAGCGCATGCAAACCGTTCCTCTCCTTCTGGTTTCTCCCAACACGGCTTCAACGCTTTATACCGAACAACGCACGCGATCCGTGTGGCTCCCTTCTTGAGCGCGCGGCATTCTTCTGGCAGATATTGAATCGCCAATTCTTGTGCCACAGCTTCTGCTGATAATTTGAGCCTGCATTCAATACGCGCTTTCATGGAAGATGTATTGCCACATTGCAATTTGGCACACGCACGGTCAGTTGTGGGCGCTGGCGTCTTGGCGCTCGCGCAATCAGACACCAGACCGCACGCGCGATGTTGTGCGCCAGACGCGTCGCATTGGGTTGCCCATTCACCGCACTTCCATATATCTTCCGTACACGCAGGTTGTACCGGCGCGCTTTCTTGCTTTTTAACTTCTTGCGGTTTTTGTTCTTCCGACACGCTCGGCGCGCATGACTGTTCTTCTGCGGGACGCGTGCTAAACACAAACGGACAATCAAATGTCTGCATGCACGCGCGCGTCTGTTTTCCTTGGCTACTGCACGCGCTCCACGCGGTGCAATCCCATGTGTCCTCGGTGCATGAAGGCGCATTGCTTCCTCCACTACCTCCGCCGCCTCCTGCTCCCGCAGAATACACCGCCGGAGCCGCTAAAAACACACCAGCAAAAAAACTTACAATAACAATAAAATGTTTCATAGATATTATTCCACAACTACTTTGCCGTAGCGGCCTGCTTTCAAATGATCATGGTAATTCCATGATCCTTTTTCTTTGAAGATAAATGTCCAGCTTGTACCCTTCGCCACTCCCGCACACGCGTCAAAAATCGTTTTGGCGGCAGAGGTCTCACATTTAGTAATGCTTGAACCCGGATATGCCTCATGCGTTGGATGCACGGCAGACGCGGGCCAAAAATCGCTTGAACTGTTATTTTTAAATGTTACATTAGTGCCCATTTTTACAGTGAGCGGAGTTGGAGAGAACCCATTATCATCATAGGTAATAGTCGCTATTTGCGGTGCCGCAGATTGCGTATCCGCAGTCTTCTTGACCGGCTCGGTAACTACGGTAACACCCGGCACATCAACTGTTAAACTTGGCGCTTTCACGGAAGAATCAGATGACTCCTCTTTCTTCTCTCCCACCGGTTCTATTTTTTCTGATTCAGTATTTTCTGGCTGTTCGCTTGCAACATCAGTCTTGGCTGGCGCGCCGCTAGAAGTGACGCTCTTTTGAGAAGGCGCACACCCAGCGCCGGATAACAAAACAACCGCGCCAAGCGCGATAAAAAAATGCGCAGTCTTTGGCATAAAAAAAATGTTAATAAATGATGCTTATAGTATAACACAACACCCACGAAAAAAACAAAAACCTCAGGTTTGGCGAGGTTGAAGAATATGGTGTGGTGCGCGGATTCGGCTAGAAATTGGTCTGTAGATGCAGTGTCACTTTGTGGACGCGCGACTCCATTGTGTAACCATACTGTGCGGCTACGCGCAGATGATCACCCAAAGCCAGAAGCGTCAACTGCGCGAACGCTTCATCCAAAGGTAGTGTGGGACTGTCGCCGAATGCCATTTTGACTGCAATTTCCATATTTTATCCAAAATTGTTTCAACATTTTTCGGCTTAACTCCTGTTAAACCTCAAAATGTATTCAACAATTTTGTCCAGAAATCTGAAAATTTCGTTACAAAAGCGCATTCGGCGACAGACCCAGTGTCTGCTCGGGAATCCGCGCATAATCATACGCGCCGGAAATTTCCCATTGTTCGGCCACATGGTATGCCATAGAAAGAGATGTTGACCATGCCTGTTCGGCTGATCTGGTTGTGTGCTGATACACCCCAAACGCCTCAGTCTTCAAGTTTCCATGCACATAGCCTGCTCGAGTAGTAGCCCGCAGTCGCCAATCGTCATCATGTCTGCCAATCTGAAGCGCTTCTTCCAAAGTAATGCGCTGTCCCACCTTCCACACAAAGCGCGTGAACCCGCCTGTGATTCTTTGCGTGGTGAGGCTTCCTGGTTCTTCGTCCGAAAGTGCGCTTACAAAAATATTCACCGAATTGATATGCATGAATACTTTCGCTCCGAGCGGGAACTTGGTAGCAATCGCGAGTGCGTGATGACCACCAACAACGAGAATCACCCAATTTCTATTTTTTTATAATTCCACGCCGACGAGTCCACCACCATGACGCGCCTGCGACACATACACCGCATATGGTAATCAACCACACCCATATGGTTGAACTCAAAAAATATTTTGCGGACGCGGCGCTTACCAAGGTATCGCGCCCGGTAATTTCAATATCACGCGCGTCGCGCGGCAGAATTTGCATGCCATTTTTTGCCGGTACCGCAATGCCGATAACGCGCGCCGTGTCGCCTAAATGCGCCAAGCCTTTAGGCAATGCCAATCCGCGCTTGAGCCCAAGCGAGATTTGCCCAGATTCATCCGCGAGTGCAAACCCGCCGCCTTGCTCATCTACCACAGTGCCTTCTACGCTCACCAACGCGGCGCCAAGAGTTGTCGGTATATCTGCGGCCACAACACGCGCCGGCTCCATGCTCGCGCCATGCCCCATCATTTCTATATCATCTGATTTTTTAATTTTAATGCGCGCCGCGCCATACGCTTTGCCAATCTCGCCTTCAACTTGCACCGTATCGCCGCGCTTGAGAGCAGGCCATGTTTTTTTCTGCAGGTAGATTTGCACCGCGGTTCCCATATCATCCGTCTCGGCAATGTACATTGTTTGCACGTTGAATTCTCCGGGCGCGGCAACCACCACTCCTTGCACAGAAACACGCGCACCCACATCAAGCCCAAGCGCGCCGCCAACGGTTGTAACTTTGAGCGACTTGTTTTGAGAAGGAGAATTCGCACCACTACGAGAAACAATTGTTTCCCGTATGACATCCACCACATTCTCTGCATCAACTGTAGAAGAAGCAAATTCTTCTGATGCATTTTCCGCAAAATGAGTATCATACACCTCATTCATTTTTAATTGGTGCGTCAACGCGCGCGCGTGTTTGTGCGTATCAATCGCCACGAGCGTTACCTTATACGTCCGTGTATCGCCAAACGTGCGCGTTACCCATTTGCCTTGCGTCCGCACGCCATCGCTGAATATCCAAATAAACGACAGCGTGTCGCCGTCCGCGTCCCATGAATCGCTCGCGTCAAACCATAATTGATTGCCGGGAAACAAATCACCTTCAATAGACATCACCGGCTCCGGCGGATGATTGGGCGGCACCACGCGATTCTCCGCGCCAGGCGTTGCCATCATAGACCATTCCCATTTATCAGCCGCAACGCGATTAATACTCGTTCCGGCTGACGCGTTTTCATATTTCATACGATCAACAAGCGCGCCGCGCGCATCCACCATATTCACCGAGCCTTTTTCATTGGGCAAAAAAATACCCGTTGTGTCTCGATACAAAAGCGCAAATTGCCCCGCGCCAACAAAAGTGCCACTTGCAATGCGATATGACTGGCTACCTGATTCTATACGCCACCCGCTCATATCAACCGTGGAAGTCGCAAAATTTTTTAGTTCTATAAATTCCCCTTGCGGCGTATCATCCGGACCCGTCGGGTTTGGCATGAGTTCAGAAAACACTATGCCGCCACTCATAGACTGCGGCGCGGCAGAGGAAGTTTCAATTGTTTTGACAGACACGAGCGGCGCGCTGATTTTATTTGCGCCGGCGCGCGTGGGTGTGGTGGTAAGAAAAAAATCATGCAAGGGGTTGCCGCTTGCCGCGCCATCAGGAAACCGCGCGAGCGACTGGCTGTTTTCCGGCGCAGGCAAAACCGATCCCCGCCAATCGCCATAAATAATTTGGTCTGCCAGAGAACCATCGGGGCGATACAATGTAATAATATCTCCATCATTATTCAACACGCCCTTAAACTCCCAATACACAAAACGCACGGCGTTGATGGCGCCATAGAGCGTGGTGGTGGAGCTGTTATCCGTCAATTTCCAACCGGTCAAATCAACTGCCGCGCTGTTTGGATTATACAATTCAATCCATTCTTTTTCTCCGGTACGCGGAGCAGGATAGATTTCATTGATCAAAAGCGCGGTGGGGGCAGTTGTGTTGCCGGAAGAAGTTGTCGTGGTTTCGGATTGTAAATTTGATGCCGCAGGGTTTGCAGTTGTCTCGCCAGTTGCCACAGGCAGAGTGGAGCCGAAATTTTGATTTGACCCGGCGTAGGTAGAAGTTGCGGAAACAGAACCCGCTTCAACAAATGTATTTTTCGCTCCTGGCGTGCCAGCGAGCGCCGCGCTCTGCGCCCACTCATCCGCAATATCCGCGCCAAGCGCATGTTTTTTTGCAAGCGTATAACCGTTGCCGCCTCCGCCCCACGCGCTTGTGTATTGAATTTCTGACCACAACGCGCCACTTGAACCAACGCGCAGAGCCGCGCGGCCGCTTGCGTTATCAAGTATAAAACTGCTCTCCACGAGCGTACCGGTGAATGCCGGATAATCTTTTAAAAATTGCGCGGAGTCTTGCGCAATCACCATATACGCGCCAGCGCCGAGCACGGTTGAAGTAGTAAACACATGATTAGCGCCGTCAAACATGCGCCAGCCGTCCGTGCCGCTTCCACCATGAAGCATTACCGGCTCCGCTCCCGCGTTATACAGCTCCACCCACTCATGATTGGCGTCTCCTCCGGGAGGATCATACATAAGTTCGGTAATCACCACCTCTTGAGTTGCCGCATGCATGCGCGTATAAAAAAATCCACCGTTCACGGCAACGCTGGAAAATAATACAAGTATAATAAAAAATATATTTCGTTTCATCGCCCTCCTTGGTAATAAAACATCTAATGGGTCTGCCGCCGAATGCCATTTTGACTGCACTATCCATATTTCATCCAGAATTGTTTCAACATTTTTTGACTTAACCATTAGACCTCAAAATGTATTCAACAATTTTGTCCAGAAATCTGGAAATTTCGTGTACTATAGCGCATTCGGCGACAGTCCCTTAATGAAACCAGTATAACACACATTCGCCGCGCGGGACAAAAAAAATACCCTGAGGGGTATTTGAGAACGGTTGGTTTTGGTGGTTATGAAATGTATTCAGTCAATTAAGGGCAAGTTCTTCTGCGCTCCTATCACCTTGATGGTAATGGGATGGTAAAGATGGCAGACGTATTCAAACACGCTGATTGCCCATTCACGGGAGGCGCGACGGGTAAACAGCTCCTTGAAGAGTGTCTTCAAGTAGTACATGTTGCCAATCGACTTAAGAAACATCACGAGATTCGTGTGGTCATACTCCGCTTCAGATTCAATCGCGAGCATGTACCATGCCCATCTCTTGCGGGCATTACCTTCGGTGGAAAGGTGAAAACTCTCTTCCAACGCACTGCAGAGTGTACACGCGTTGGCGTCTCTTAGAATCGCGGCAAGGTAGTAGAGCCACGCCACAGGGTTCCACTGCGCGGCGTCCTTGTGCGTTGGTATCGTGTGCATAGCAACGAGAGTGTGAATGCTGTCCACAATTTTGGATGTGATGACAGGAACCGCCTCTAGCAGTCCCTCTCCATACACCCATTCCGCATATGGCACTCTCTCACCCGCGTCCGGAAGCTCCCTACCAAGAAACTCCAGGAAGTCCATAGTGCCGATGGATTTGAACGCGAATGCGGCAATGTACTTCTTCACGAACGCGTCAAACTCTTCACGACCAACTGCTTCTTCAATGACTCGCAGGAAAAGATACCCCTTGGTATATGGAATTTGAGAAAAAGCATTGTCCGGATCTTCTCCTGCCAGGGGTGTAAACAAGCGTGTCAGCTTGCTTTTCCCTTTCTGAAGAAAATCCTTCATGCTGCGTTCCAGTTCTTGCCTACCACGCAACGCCTGCAAACCGGCGATGTCAGCTCCATAGAGCGCTTCCATGAGGCGCATCTCCGCCCATGTGGTCCAACCCTCGTTGAGCCAGAAATCACACCATGTGCGGTTGGTTACGAGGTTTCCGGTCCACGCGTGAGCGAGCTCATGCACAATAACATAGACCGAGGAACGATCACCCGCAACCGTGAGCGGTGTGACGAAGGTCAACCCGGGGTTCTCCATGCCGCCGTAGGGGAATGAAGGAGGCATGACCAAGATGTCAAACCTTCCCCATTGATACTTGCCGAAGAGCCTCTCCGCGGCTTGCATCATCTGTTCCACGCCTGCAAACTCCCACGCGGCTTTTTCCACCATCTCAGGTTCAGACCACACGCGCGAGCGCGGAGAAAGTTCTCGCGATTCCAGATTACCCACGGCGAGCGCGAGCAAATACGCCGGGATCGGATGATCCGTCTCCCAGACTTCGGTTGCCAATGTTCCGCTCACGGACCTTTCCACGAATGTGGCGGCCATGATGGCGCGCAAACTGGACGGAACCTCCACATGTGCGGTGAAGATGAACCGCACACCAGGGGAATCGTGGCACGGCACCATGGAACGGGCGTGAATCGGCTCCCCCTGACTGTAGAGGTATGGAAGCTTCTTGCCCGCTGTCTGCGCGGGTTCAATCCACTGGAGCGCCATCGCGTCTGGAGAAGTCGTATAAACGATCTTCACCACACAGTTTGCAGGAACTTCAAATATGAGCGGCGTGCCAAGAATTGGATCGGTATCACCCATCTCAAATGAGATGTCCGTTGAAGTGCCCACCATGACACGCGAAACAATAAGTCCGCGCGTGTCAAGCACGACATTGCCGTGCTTGTTGAAAGAGATGGTCGCCTCCGCATGAAGTGTGCGTGAGTCAAAATCCACACGCACGCGCCACATCAGATGATCCATCCTCGGATGATCAGTGTCAAAGAACGAATGAGGATCAGGGCGCAATCATCGCCTCCTTGTAGTGAAGAAAAAGACAGCCTGTGCGCCGTCTCTTTCACTGGTTGTAAGCATACTGTAATAGTACACAACTAAAATGTCAATGAAAAAACAGAGCGGTGAGGCTCTGTTAAAATTATATACATCGCGGATGTATGCGCTCTATTATTAGACTTGTCCCCAAATAACATTTCTCCTTCATTGTAAAATTTTGGCCAAAATTTGACAATTTCGCTACGAAAGCTTATTTGGGGACAAGTCTATTGCAACAATCTATTCATACGCGCGATTTCAGCGTCAAACATATCCCCGGGCGCGTACCCGCTTATGGGCAACACTTTCCCGTGTTCACGAATACCGTTCACAAATGTATCTTTGCTTTTTTCAAGCGCTTCTTTATACACTTCAAACCGCTTCATCAAAGCGCGATTATGCCCCCGTTCATCAACAAGGGAGTCAAACCATAAACCATCCACATACGCCGCCTCGGCGCCCACCGTATCAACAAAACGATCATCTTTTTCAAATGAGTGTGTAGTGCGCAACATATCCGCAGTCGCGCGCTCAAGTTGCGCCGTCTCATCTGCGTCACTCTTTGCGCGGTCAGCCTTCCTGCGTGCGCGCGGGGTCAAATGGTGTTGAGCAACGCGTTGAGGCAAAGAAGAAGCCGCTCTGTGTTCATGCGCGGCAATATTTTCTTGCATTGCTCGTTCATCAATCTCTACTGTATTTGTATCCGACGAAATTTCTGGTCGCGTATAGGGATTAAAACCTCTTTCTGGCATAAAAATAATTTTTGTAGTATGTAAGTCCTATTTTGTTTAATATCTTTTATTCCGAATAAACAACTCAATCAGTTCGCGCGGAAACATTGGCGGATTTTCCACAAGCCCTTGATGATACAACACTGTTGATGGCGTCAACCCCGGCAGAGTGTTCACTTCAATCACCAGCACATCGGCGCTTTGCCGATTGGCAAACGCGTCAATACGCGCGTAGCCGCGAATGCCAATTTTTTTTGCAATTTCTTCAATCGCGTGTTTTACTTTTTTCAACACATAAGGTTTCATGATGGCGCGCGGCGGCGGAGTGATATTGATACCCGTTCCGCCTTGAAACTTTTCTTCCACTGTCAGCACTTCCCCTTCCACCACTGTAATGCTCGGATTCAAAGAGTGCAAAGCGCCGCCGCGCTCAACTACGCCTACTGTCAATTCAACCCAACCTGTTTTTTGATGATGCTTCAATGTGTTGGCTTTCACGCGCATCGCGTCGGTTTCAATAAATTTTTCAAAAAGCAGTTCTTGCGGCGGATCTGTAGGCATTTCAATAATATCCAGCTGGCCAACAAAAGTATGTTTAGGAATATGCGGCGCCTTGTGCGCCAAAAACCCCATATATTTTTTAAGATCATTGGACGAATACAAATGAACAATGCCGGTTGAGCATCCGTCCGCGCGCGGTTTTACAACAAGCGTATCCGCGCCAAGTTCTTTTTTTATTGCTCTCCACGCTGTTCTGAAACCTAAATCGCTCAATGAAAGCAGACCGCGCGATCCAACTGCTTTACCAGGAATAGCCATAACTCCTTTAATGCGCGCGTTATTAATATACCGCGCGGTGTCATGTTTGTCCATACACAGCCGAGATACTCGCTCGCCGGAGCCGTTGAATTTCACCTTTTGCGCGGCAAGCGCTTTCTGCAAAGTTCCATTCTCTCCGTCGCCGCCATGGAGCGCTATAAAAACAAAATCAGACTGTTTAATAAATTTTTTAAGCGTTAATTTTTGCGGCTCAAAAAATTCTTCCGTATTTTTTTTCTCAAAAAGGCCAAGACGCAAACGAGCACGATCCTCAAATTCGTTCATTGTTGTTTTGGCATTTTGATAGTTCTCGCAGTTCTCGGCAATCTCTTCCACGGTGTGATTCAAACAAAGGTGATAGGGCAGACGCCACAAAGCGCCTTGCGTGTCAAGAAGATATGGGTGCGGCTCATACTTCTTTGATTGGCGCAATTTGAGCCATACATTGGTCCCGCTCATAAGCGAGACCTGCCGCTCGGAATTATCGCCGCCCATTATAATATTCACTTTTTTGCGCGCAACCGGCTCGCGTGCAGTCATTTTTGGGAAACGCACGCCCTGCCGCGCGCATGCTCGCTGAACAACATGCCGCAAAGCGTCTCTATGCGTCAGACCTATGCGAGACGCCTGCTGAAAAAGAAAACTATTTTGCTCCATGCCGCTAACGGGATTAAAGTCGCTAAACCAAATTTTGCCGTCGGGCAAAACCCATCCGTCAAACCTGCCAAAATCACGCATGCCAAACAACACAAAAAGCTGTTCCGCTTGTGTTTGAATTTTTTCAATGGTTTCTTTATCAAACCGCGGAGGACAGTGATATACCACTTGGCGCGTGGGAAGATATTTTCTTCTGAAATCAAAAACCTGATGCGCGGCGTAGTCTGTTTCAATTTCAGTGGGTGGAAGTGCGACTGGCAAACCAAACCGATTTTCAAAAATAATCAAGGTGAACTCCGTGCCTTCCGCAAACAGCTCCACCACCACGCGCGTATCCATGCGTTTTGAAAAAAGCAGGTTCGCTTTCTCCAGCGCCTCGCGTACTGTTGATACGGAAAACACGCCAATGCTTGATCCGCCGCTTGCCGGCTTAACTATCGCGCGGGTTATTTTGTGTTCTTTAAAAAATTTCTCAAGAATTTGCTTATGATCAGAATGATAAATTTTTAACACAACAGACGGTAGAGTAAAAAAACCTTGCTGTCTGATATATGCATTCGCGTTAAATTTATCAAAAACTTTTTTGCACGATTCAGCGCTTGAACCCACAAACGGCAGATGATGCTTCTCTAAAATAGATTGGATTCCACCGTCTTCTCCAAACGGCCCGTGCATGGCGGAAAACACAATATCTGTTGTTTTTAACAACATGGCCAGTGTTTTTTCATTTAACGGCGTCGCGGATTGCTGGAGTTTAAAGTCAAAATCCGATGGTGTATTGCTGTATAATTGAGCTTTTGAGATTCTGTACGGCTTCTTTTTTGCATCAAAATAAACAGGAAGTATCTCTACTTCCTCGGATTCAAGGTGATCCAGCACGGAACGCGCGGAGTTAAGGGAGATTCCCCTCTCAAGAGAAGGTCCGCCGCATATAAGACCTACCGTAATTTTTGCAGAATTTTTACCCATAAATTATGCCGTAATAGTAACAAAAATGGAATAAACACGCAAATACTTGTATAATTTACAAAATCTTTGCAAATTTTTGGAGGAATTTTTAAGGTCAAAAAAATAAGCGGCCAAAATGGCTGCTTATTTTTTAAAATTCCGAACAAGTTATATCTGGTGCCCTTTGTTTGAAAATGCTCTAACCTACTTTGAACGGAACTAAGTAGTTCCTGTGTAAAAACATCAATTTCAGAATTCAAGTAACTTGAATTCTGAAATATATGCTTTTGTATTTTGTTCTTTGAAATTTCAGGTTACTGTGCTATGAGTCTGGCCATGGTTACCAGATTACAGGCCAATATTCC
>JACRFU010000049.1 GCA_016212585.1 Candidatus Magasanikiibacteriota bacterium
AACACAAGCAAATCAACGCAATAATGGATTATGGAGCGCGGTTTCATAAGATTATGTCCATAGACCTCAAAATTTACTCAACAATTCTGTCTCGAACTATGCGTATTTCGTTACAAAAGCGCATTCGGCGACAGACCCATCTTTTGCCATTTCTTCAAAATTAACCTCCTCGCACCGTTTTAATAATCGTTCTTTCAATGCCGGCAAACTTGCAATGCCAGCTTTTTGTTGATAGAATAAATTAATTGAAAATTTCTTTTTTTAATTTTGACATTTTCGCCTGATTTACATTCAACTCTTTTATTTCAACCGTCTGTTTCAATAAATATTTTAACTCATCCGGCAGGTGTTTCAATCCAGCGGCGTTAATCAATCGTTTATATAACTTCCAATCAATGTCTTGCAGAGCCAACAAACTAAACACATCAATCTTGTCTTTTTCTCCTTTTGGCGTACCTTGCCGTCCCGCATAAGCCACTTGTTTAAGAATAAACAAAATTTCAATTTTGGGCACCGTAAACCCCTCGCGCGTTGTGATATATTTTTGAATCGTCTCCGTCGGTATGCCCAATTCGGAATAAAACGGCACATACATATCAATAGCAATGCCATCTATTTTTATTTCATATTTTTTAAGACGATCGTTTTTTGTCACATTAAATTTTCTTTTTAATTTATCCAATTCGTCGTAATCAATGACGATATCAATATCTTTTGATTTGAGCGAATGAGTATAAAAAAAACCGCCCAACCGCCGATTAAAATAAACCGATAATCGCGCCGCACTTGTTGGAGCAATTGAAAACTTTTTTCGGTGATGAGGTTGTGGTAGTATTCCATACTTAAAAAATTTTTTCTTTTAAGGCGTTTAAAAAATCTTTAGCATACCACTCAGATAAATTCCATAAATCAACATATATCTGCGGCAAAGGTGCGACAGAGCCATATCTATATAATCCCGCGTCAGGTTTTAAAACAATAAGATTAGCATTTCCTTTTTGCAAGGGAAAGCGTTTTTTGATTTCTTCCACATCCGCGCAATACACATACACTTTATCATAATCAGCAGGCGCTTCATTGAAGGTAAGGCGGAACGTTGAAAAAGCGGTGAAAATAACAGATGGAGGCATACAACCCTCAATTTCCGTGACAGATTTTTCCACACGCGTTTGATAAATGATGTCTTTATTTATATTTCTAAAAGTCGCCCAAATGTTTAAAAATTTTTCCTGGTCGCGGATAACAAAAAATTTACTCCTGACTTCAATAGCATTGCTGGCACGAGGGACTTTTAAAGCGTTGAAAATCGTGCTCAAAGAAAAGTTGAACTTTTTTGCCAGCTCTTTTTGAGTAAATGTGCGATTTTTTTTCTCTATTGATTGCCAGAGAATTTCACGCCAAATAATTTCTTTCTTTTTAAGCATAAGTTTCGTTTTTTAAAGGCAAAAATATATCTTGTTTCTATTATACTAGAAACTTATTACTTTGTCAAGATAGAGTCTCGAAGTTATTCATAGCTCGCCTCTGCGCATGCACTTTCTACACAATCACCCGCACCGCGCCATTTTCCGCATCAACTTCCACCGCATCCCCGTCTTTCAGAACCTGCGTTGCAATTTTAGTGCCGATAATGCAAGGTTTCTGCATTTCTCTCGCCACAATCGCCGCGTGGCAAGTAATACCGCCTTCATCGGTTACAAACGCACACGCGCGTTTCATGGCAACAATAAAAGAAGGAAAGGTCATTTGGGTAACCAACACATCGCCTTCTTGTACTTTATCTAATATCCGCAACGGTATGCACAATCTTAACTATGCCACGCTTTTTCCCTTTAAATGTCATCGAGCCCTTTATGTGTTGTCTTGAAGCAATCTTCCGTTTTGGCAATACTGATGTTTTAAACAACGCAAAGTGTCCTTTGTAGCACACACCTGCAACAATTTTTGGATACCGAACGCGCCGGCCTTTCAACAAATCATCAACTGAATAATTCCGCAAATCAAAAAAGACCAACCCGTAATGTGTCGCCAATTCTTTTAAAAGCGGTCGGGCTAAAAAAAGAAAATTTTTTTATTTCTTGCGGGGTCATAAAATTTTCTGGTCGGGCTGCGGAGAATCGAACTCCAGACTCACCCACCCCAAGGGTGTATATTACCATTATACTACAGCCCGAAAAGCGTTCGGGGAAACACACTTTTGCACTTTCTCCCGAGCGTATCAAAAGACCCGCGAAGTACCAGCAGAACCTAGTCCATGCTTCCTGTTGTACAGGTGGGTGCCCGCAACGCGTGTTCCACGGAACAGCGGAATTTAAAGGCTCCCAATTATCATGGTTGTAGAGGCATGATAGATTCAACTGGTCGCTTCAATGGGTCTTAATTATAGTATACCACGCGCGAACCTATTGGCAACCCCGTTTACGACGTTCCATTTTGCCGCTCTATAAACTCCCCATAGTCACTTCTGCGCGGCGGGACCGCACAAGCGACTCCACCACGCCGATTAGCAAAAAATTCATAATCATAGAAGAACCTCCCGCGCTCACAAAGGGCAGTGGAATCCCCGTAACCGGCAAAAGACCCATGTTCATGCCCATATTCACCACAAATTGTTCGGCAAACAAAATAAGCGTTCCGGTAATCACGCAAAAAGCAAAATCATCCCGCGCGGAGAGCGCCAAAAAAAACAAACGCGCCAATACAACACTGCTCAATATGATAATCAACCCTGCGCCCACAAAACCAAATTCTTCTCCAATCACGGCAAAAATAAAATCAGTCTGCATTTCCGGCAGAAAACGCAATTGGCTTTGCGAGCCGTAACCCAGCCCGCGCCCCATAAGCCCCCCGGCGCCCACCGCGATGACCGATTGGGAAACATTGTATCCCCGCCCCAGCGGATCGCGCGATGGATCAAAAAAAATCAATAAGCGATCTTTTTGATAATTTTTTAAAAGAAACAGCCAGCTCACGGCAATAATGAGCGCGGCTCCGCACACCAGCGCAATCACATACCGCGTGCGAGCGCCCAAGACAAGCACCAGCAAAAACCATAAGCCCAAAAGCAGAAGCGCGGAACCCATATCCGGCTGAAGCATTACCAACGCAACCGGCGCGAAGACAATAATCAAACTCCCCAAAAAAAAATCACCCGTCTTATATGAACGCGCGTGTTTCCCCGCAAAAAGCGCAAAAAATATTACCAATGCCACTTTAGCCAATTCAACAGGCTGAAACGATATACCCGCAATCACAAACCAGCCCTTGGTGCCATTGATGACATGCCCAAAAAATAGCACCACAACAAGCACAATGAGTGAAATACCGTAGATCATCTTCCCGCTGTTTCTGACCATCATATAATTGGCGCTTCCGAGCGCGGCCATGCACACGAGCCCTACGCCAAAAAACATGAGCTGTTTTTTAAAATCCAAAAAATTGGTTTCGGGGCGCGCGAAACCAATGCTATAGAGCGAGGCTAATCCAAACACTCCCAACAAAAAAACAGCGGCAGCCAAATACCAATCAAACCCGCTTAGTCTGCGAACAAGAAATGAATACGGCATAGCCTATTTAAGGTACACCGATGAATCAAAAAAATCAATGTGCGGATAGAGCGTAATACGCGCGCCCGAAAGCAAAGAAGAAGGCGCCGCGAGTTCAATAGGGCGCGTTTCCCCGGCTATAAGCCGCGGGACATAAATTTTATACACGCGCGCAAGTGTTGGTCCGTTCCATACGCCAATCAAAAATTCCGGATCGTGATAATCGTAAAAACTTTGGTTGATTATGTCAAAATCCAAGCGTCCTTCTGTGAGCCCAAGCGAACCCGCGGAGGTGATGAGCAGATTAAGCGTATCAAATTTTTTGCGCGCCGCAATCCATGTAGAAACATCCGTTATGTCATGTTTGGAAATATGCTTCCACACAATGTTAGACAATACAAAAGATGGTTCGCTGGTGCCGTATGATCCTTCAAAATTAAAAATGCCGACCGGCTTTTCTTCATCAGGCAATAAAAATCCATGCGCCTTGGGAGTCTTTCCGTTGCCGGTATCAAATTCATAATCAAACGAAACATACCACTCTTTATTGGGGTTTTGCACGAGCGCGATTGCGTCAAAACGCCCTGCCGCAGACTCATAGGCGGAGGTGCCTTTAATGGCAATAGGCGCCGCGGCGCGCGCGGAAGCGAGTTTGTTGAGCGCGTTGGTGGTGTTTACCAGCTCTGCCGCGTTTTTTTGATCATTAAAATATCCACTTAAAAAATAAGTAGCCCAATGATAGATATTGTATCCGCCAAGCACAACATCAAATACAATAAAAAACGCGACACCTGTTTTCCGCAAACCAACCCTGTGTTCCGCTATCCAATAGCCAATCTTTAATTGGCCTCCTGTCAATTCTTCATTTTGCGCGCCGGGGATATCTAAAAAATTCTTATGATCCATATTCGTAAGTATAGCAGTTTTTTATTGCGGTGGATCCTCTCTTAAAACTTAAGAGCGAACCGCGGATTTGCTTATTTCTTTAACTTGTTTAACAAAAAAATTTTTGATAACTCCTGGTCTTATTTTTTTACCAATAAACTGAACACTCTTCATGTCTTCTTTCGAAATATCATCGGTATATGCCAGCTGTCCGAGCAATAATTTCTCGCTCCATACTTCTCCGTAAATCTTATGAGCGGTTTCAATAATCATCTTCAAGGTGATTTTTTTTAATTTTAAAATACAAAATAAATCCACATAATCCCGCCAATTGCCACGTCGGTTCAAGGTATACGCTTTGCTTGCCGCAATATCCAGAACATTAAGAAGATGCAATCTGTTCTTCTCCTCTACTTTATGACCATGAAATACAAAAGGATAATGTAAAAATGTAATTTTAATATGTTTCCTCGTTAGAAATGTAAATTCATCTTCGCTGTTGATGAGCACTTGATTTATATCAAACAATTTTCTGCATTTTTGAATCAGTGCTGTAGATATTTTTTGATGACAAAAAATATCTAAATCATACGAATACCGATGTGCAATTTGAAGCGCAAGCGCAGTGCCACCGCCCAAATAACCGTACTGTTTAAACGCGGCGAGTTGTTCCCAAACCACCTGACGTTCCGGATCTAAAATTTCTAAATGCAAACTAATGGACATGTTTGAGGTATCTATTTTTATTAATCCGTTTTATACGTAACATAATTTGAAGAAGTGCCAAAACGCGTGGATCATATAGACCTTTCTTGCCTTTCAAAAAAATTTTCTTAATCACTCGCATCGAATACTTACGAAACAAAAAACGGATATCTTCAAGCGACCCCTGTGAGAGAGTTTGATGAATAATAATTTCTCTATCCTTCGCAAGATTTAAATGCGACGGCTTGGTGAACCAAAAAAGTTTGTTAAGACGATTTTGCATATGCCTTTAGTATACCATGAAACGGCTTTAAAATCAACATCTTGCGTCTGGCTTAATTATTAAAAACAAGCTATACTGGTACTATCAATTATAATTTATCAGCATTATGTACCAATCCATCAAAACATTTGCGGAACAATTTGCGTATACGCCAAAAATTGAAAACAAAAATAATCTTAAAAAATTTAAACGCTTCGTGCTTATTGGCATGGGCGGGTCTGGTTTTCCTGGCAAACTGCTCAAAACATGGAAACCGGAAATTCCTCTTGTTATCCACCAAAACTACGGTCTCCCCTCGCTCGCGGAATCAGAACTCAAACAAAGCCTCATTATCTGCTGTTCCCACTCCGGAAGCACGGAAGAAGTACTTGACGGGTTTGACGCTGCGCGCGCAAAAAAACTGCCGCTCGCGGTAATTGCCACTAGCGGCGCGCTACTTGAACGCGCGCGAAAATATAACATGCCACATGTAGTCATTCCACAAACAGGCGCACAACCGCGCATGGCAACCGGCTTGATGACGCAAGCGCTCGTCGCGCTCATGGGTGACACCGCGAGCCTCAAAGAATTGCGCGCGCTCGTGCACGCGCTCAAACCCGCGTCATACGAAAAAACGGGTGCGCAACTCGCGCAAACTTTATCAAATCATGTGCCGGTTATCTACGCGTCGGAACAAAACGGAGTCATCGCGCTCAATTGGAAAATTAAATTTAATGAAACCGGCAAAAGCCCCGCGTTCTGGCATGTTTTGCCGGAACTGAACCACAATGAAATGACCGGATTTGATCACACACCCTCCACACGCACACTTTCGCAAAATTTTCATTTTGTATTTTTGGAAGACATAACGGATCACTCGCGCATTCATACTCGCATGCGCGTTACCGCCACACTTTATAAAAAACGCGGATTTCCGTGCACGGTAGTGCGGCTCAAAAAATCATCAAGAATACACACCATTTTTGCCGCAACCATACTTGCTGATTGGACAACATATCATCTGGCAAAAATCTACGGCGTTGATCCTCAAAATGTGCCCATGGTGGAAGTGTTTAAAAAACTCATCAAACGGTAGCCTGTCTTGTGTCGCCTGTCTTGTTGCTCCTAACATAATTTTGTGGTATCATGGGACAGCCGCCAAATACGCTTTCGTGACGAAATTTCTGAATTTTGAAACAGAATTGTTGAATAAATTTTGAGGTTTAACAAAAGTTAAGCTGAAAAATTTTGAAACAATTATGGCCAAAATTCAGAAATTGCAGTAGAAATGGCATTTTGCGGCTATCCCACCTCACATACTTTTTAGCATTTTTATCTATGGCAGACAAAGACAAACCTAAGAAAAAAGAAGGATATAGCGCGGAAAACATTACCGTGCTTGAAGGTTTGGAGCCTGTGCGCACCCGGCCAGGCATGTACATTGGCTCAACCGGCGCGTCCGGCTTGCATCACCTTATGTGGGAAGTTGTGGATAACAGCCTCACTTTTGAGACGCCAATCATTTTTCAAGATTCAAAAGGTATTATCAGAATAAAACCCATTGGGGAGTTGGTAGATGATACGCTCCGAGCCAACAATGCAAACCCATTCTTATCCAAAGGTACACATATGGAGATCTTGCGAGGAGTAATAGATATGAAAGCATTGAGTTTTAATCCGCAAACCCTCAAACTTTCTTGGACGCCCATCTCCGCGCTCATTAGACATAAGGTTAACAGTGACATTCTTGAACTCACTGCACAAGGAGGCCGACACATACAAATTACTCCCTATCATTCTTTGTTCACTCTACGAGCAGGTCTCGTGATGCCAATCACAGGAGAGGAATTAAAAAAAGGCGACTCAATCATAGCTCCTAAAACGTTTCCTGAACCAAGAAACTATACAACAACACTTAATATAATTGAAGAATTATTGAAGATGGATTCTTCAATTACAACAAGCGTGAATCTCTATAACGTCAAAAACGCGCTCACAGAAAAGATACGGCCTTTCATTAAAACATGGCGCCAACAAGAACAGATCAAACGCCATTACTCAAATATATTTTATGATTACCAGCGATATGATTATCTGCCCTTGAATGTTCTGCGAATAATCCCGCGCCACATGCGAAAGGAATTTATGCTCTGCAACGTAGGAAATAAACGCAATGATTTGTGGAGAATTCCAAGCACGCTTCCGCTCAACCAAGATATGGTTGAACTTTTGGGCATTTATGCGGCAGAAGGTACGACATTAAATTCAAAGAAAACCAATCGCGTCGTATTCAGTTTTGGTGCGCACGAAAAAAAATTTATCGCGTACACACAACATCTCATTGAACGAGTGTTCCATTACAAAACACGCGTACATTATGCGCACGCGACCGCACAAACCATTCAAATCGATTCGCTTATAGTTAGTATTATTTTCAGACATCTCTATGAAGCGGGAAGTGACGCTCACACCAAACGGGTTCCACATCTTATATTTAATCTGCCAAAAAACTTGCGTGAGCGCTATATGATTGCGTATCTCGCGGGCGATGGATGCCCTTCTCCATTGTTTGTGCAACATCTTGCCAATCACACCGCGCCAGATAAAACATCTCGTCAAAAATTTACCGCTGTTTCTGTGAGCAAACAATTTATTGAAGATCTATCATATCTCTTATTTTCTTTAGGCAAAACATTTTCAATTTCCACGCAAGAGAATAAAGAGAAAAGGATGATACATATTACCTACAAAGGCGCGCGAAAAACAACAGAAATTAAAAATATGACAACCAGTTGGCGCAACGAATTTTACTGGAACACCAACGGATCATATCTTAATCATATACCTTATAAAGAAATCGTCGATGAGTGCAGTTACGGGCCAACGCGCTGGGCAATCAAAAGCGGACAAACTGGGATCTCCGCGCTTAAACTGCAAACGCTCGTCAAGACACGCACCGTAACATTATATGAGGACATGCCCGATTTTTTACATTCTGATCTTGGTGTTCTTAAAATAACTAAGATAAAAAAAATTCCCTACCACCGCGAATGGGTCTATGATGTGTCGGTGCCGAATGGAGAAAATTTTGTTGGTGGTTCTGCGCCACTTATGTGCCACAATTCCATTGATGAAGCAATGGCAGGCCATGCAACAGTTATTACTGCGCGTCTTTTGCCGGATCACATAGTGGAGGTAACCGATAACGGCCGCGGTATTCCGGTTGACATTCATAAACAATACAAAGTCTCGGCATTGGAACTGGTGCTCACCAAACTGCACGCGGGAGGCAAATTTGGCGGCGGCGGATACAAAGTTTCCGGCGGTTTGCACGGGGTGGGCGTATCCGTGGTAAACGCGCTCTCCGACTGGCTCAAAGCCGAAGTGCGGCGCGACGGCGGATCGTTTGTGCAAGAATACAAACGCGGCAAACCGCAATCAAAAGTCAAACAAACCGGCAAAACACGCGACCATGGCACAACAATTTCATTCAAACCCGACGCGACTATTTTTGAGACGCTCAATTTTGATTTCCTAACAATTTTGGATCACTTGCGCCAGCAAGCATATCTCACCAAAGGCGTGCGCATCACAGTCATAGACGAACGCGAAAAATCCAAACTTCCCGGCGGGTACAACGCCTACACGTTCTATTTTGAGGGCGGTATTGCGTCGTACGTGCGCCACTTGAACCGTTTGCAAGAAGCAAAGCATGACAATATTTTCTATATTGAAAAAGAAGTTGATGACATGAAAGTGGAAGTCGCGCTCCGCTATGTTGATGATTTTAAAGAAGTAGTGCTCGCGTTTGCCAACAACATTTTCAATCCCGAGGGCGGCAGCCATATTATGGGCTTCCGCACCGCGCTCACCCGCGCCTTGAATGCGTACGCCCGCGCGAAAGGTTATTTAAAAGAAAAAGATGAAAATTTGACAGGTGAAGATGTACGCGAAGGGCTGACTGCCGTGGTTTCCGTCAAACTCACCAATCCGCAATTTGAGGGTCAGACCAAAGCAAAACTCGGTAATCCAGAAGTGCGTCCGGCTGTAGAAATCGTGTTTGGGCAAGCATTTGCCACATGGATAGAAGAACACCCGCGCGACGCTGAACAAATCATCGGCAAGTGCATCCTGGCGGCGCGCGCGCGAGCGGCAGCCAAGATGGCGCGCGACACCGTGTTGCGCAAAGGCGCGCTTGAGGGTTTTACACTTCCCGGCAAACTGGCGGATTGTTCCTCACGCGACGCATCTATCTCGGAATTGTATATTGTGGAAGGCGATTCCGCAGGAGGAAGCGCCAAGCAAGGACGAGACAGAGAATTCCAAGCAATACTCCCCTTGCGCGGAAAAATTCTCAATGTGGAGCGCGCGCGCATAGACAAAATTCTCACCAACAACGAACTGAAGGCCTTGATCATTGCCATGGGCACCAATGTGGGAGAAATGTTTGACATAGAAAAATTACGCTATCACAAAATTGTCATCATGACCGACGCGGATGTAGATGGCTCACATATTCGCACGCTGTTGTTGACGCTTTTTTACCGCTACTTCCCTGATCTCCTCACCAAAGGCCATATTTTTATCGCTCAACCGCCGCTTTACAGCCTCAAAGTCGGCAAAGAATTATCATATGCATACACAGACCAAGAAAAAGAAGAACTACTGAAACAACTTTCAAAAAAATTGCCTGCGGTGATAAAACCCGTGGCAAAATCTAAACAGGAAACCGTGGCCGTGGAAGGCGAAGGAGCGGAAGAAGGCGGAGAAACCACCATGGTGGGTGGCGTACGCGTCAACATTCAACGCTACAAAGGTTTGGGAGAAATGAATCCCGATCAGCTATGGGAAACTACCATGGATCCAATGCGGCGTTTTATGAAAGTGGTTACGGTGGAAGACGCGGAAAAAGCAGATGACATGTTTAATATTCTTATGGGTACCGACGTTGAACAGCGCAAACGATTCATTCAAACCCACGCCAAAAATGTAAAAAACTTGGATATCTAAAGAAAATGCGCGCTATAATTTTTATCCACAATACACCACGCTTGACTTTCAATTCTGACTCATCTACAATCAATTGTATAAAAGATTATCAAGAGTGATAGAAGTCCGCACAGGGCAACCTGTGCGGCGCGAGACTGGCCCCGTCTGACTATCACAGCAACCGTCCCGACTTCACGGTCGAGGTAGGTGCTCCCTCCAGCCCCGTTCACACGGGGGAAGATAATCCTGAAACGGCGCTCGCCTCATCAGGTAGAGCGTTTTGCGTTCTAGGAGGATTCCTCGCGGGTGCGAGAAATCAAACCTGTTCCTTCACACTACTTGACTCGGTCTAACCGAGAAGGAGTTTCCCGATGTCGTACCCCATCGCCATTGTTTCAGACTGCGGCGGCCAAGCAATGAGCCGCATGATGACGCGCTACCACGCGCTCCACCCGGATGCTGTGTGCGTTCCCTATGAATCCGCGTCGCTTCTGGAAGCGGCAGGCAACATTGTGGATGCCATTGACGCCTTGGACGGACGAGCTGGCGCCGTTGTGTGCAACTCCGCGCCGCGCCGCGATGCTCGCTCCACCAACGGAAGTGCGATCGTGTACGTCCAACTGGGACAAGCCACAATCATATCCACCATCAGATCTCTTGGACTTCTAAAGAAGCTGATACCCAATCTGCATGCGCAGGCTGTGGACGTAGACGCGTTCATACAAGCACTCGGCGTCGAGCGGGATACCTTCAACTTCCGCGGATTGGAAGTCATTCCGCGGATTCTCTGCTCTTTGCGGGACGGATGCAATATGGAGAGCGTCAGCACTCTGCACGACAAATTCCCGACAGTGGAACCCTGCGTGTGGCTCATTGATACCATTGAGGGAAGGCCTACCAACCTCAAACTCTCCATCTTGCAATATGAAGCCCCGTGGTTCGTTCCCGGACAGACTATCTCCATTCAATTCGGAGCTATGCCGAAGCGTATGTTCACTTGTTTTGAGCGGCTCACCCATATTCCTGATGAAGAGGCAGGCATCTACGAGGGCAGTTCCGGACTCGGCACGCGCCGTTTTCTGGAAGTCGCCGTTATGGGAGACAGCGCCGCCGCAAGGTTCACTGTGCTCAAATCGGGCATGCTGGTTTCAATAGCACCAGAACCGTAGCTTTTTTTCTCTCAATATAAACAAACCTCAACCTAGCTAACCCTGGGTTTTTTGATTTAACAGGACTTACGCATTTTGGGTCTGTCGCCGAATGCCATTTCTGCTGCAATTTCCATATTTCATCCAAAATTGTTTCAACATTTTTCGGCTTAACTCCTGTTAAACCTCAAAATTTATTCAACAATTTTGTCTCGAAATCTGGAAATTTCGTTACAAAAGCGCATTCGGCGACAGACTCTTTTAGACAATTTCAAGGAAAGGCCGAGCATCGGAGCAAGTCGTAGTATACCTACGACGAGCGAGAAGCGCAGGCTTTGACAAAGAAATTGGCCAAATGCGTAAGTCCGATTTGACAAAAAAAATCCATTCCTCTATACTATCCACATAACTCCAAACGCCCCGCAAGGGGTTTTTAAAAACCTCTTTTTTTATTTATTATGCAACTGCTTCAAATCGCCCAAAATTATTTTAAAACCTCGTGGGTTGAGCTTAAGAAAGTTGTCTGGCCTACGGGTGAACAAACAGTCCGTTACTCATTGATTGTCATCGGGTTAAGCATTGCCACCGCAATCTTTTTTGGTATTCTGGATTACGCGTTTAATTTTGGATTAGAAAAATTTATTATTCGTTAGCTCTTTTTTGAAAATTGTACCTTTACTATGGCAAAACAAACACTTAATGAAGGCCGCCGATGGTATGTGCTCCACACCTACTCCGGCTATGAAGAAAATGTTTCCAAAAATCTCAAACAACGCATTGAATCGTTTGATATGGGAGACAAAATCTTCAATATCATGATTCCAACGGAGAAAAAAATTAAAATCAAAAACGGCAAACGCCGCATTGTGACGGAAAAAATCTTTCCCGGGTATGTCTTGGTGGAAATGCTGGTTACCGACGACTCATGGTATGTGGTGCGCAATACTCCCAATGTTACCGGATTCGTAGGTTCCGGAACCACACCAACTCCCATTGACGAAGAAGAAGTGCGCGTATTACAGAAACGGATGGGCATTGAAGAACCCAAATTCACCATTGACGTTGAAGTGGGCGCGCCGGTCAGAATTGTGGACGGACCGTTCAAAAACTTTGAAGGAAAAATTGACGCGATTGACGACGGCCGCGGCAAAGTCAAAGTATTGGTTTCCATGTTTGGCCGCGAAACGCCGGTTGAGCTGGATTTCTTACAGGTCAAGAAAATTTAATGTATTATTTTTCCGGCTTGCTAACGCTTCTTAATGCAGGCTGGAAAATAAAAATATAATTTAATTAATCAGCATATGGCAAAAAAAGTAACAGTAGTTCTAAAACTTATCATTCCGGGAGGCAAGGCTAACCCAGCACCGCCAATTGGTCCGGCGCTCGGCCAACACGGAGTCAACATTCAAGATTTCTGCGTCAAGTTCAATGACAAGACCAAAAACATGATGGGTGAAGTGGTGCCCGCCGAAGTTACCATTTACGAAGACCGCTCGTTCACCTTTATACTCAAGACCGCGCCGACCTCGGAATTGATTAAAAAAGCGGCCGGTATTGCCAAGGGTTCCGGTAAACAATTACAAGAAAAAGCGGGCAAAATTACGCTCGCGCAGGCACGTGAAATTGCGGAAAAGAAAATGGCGGATTTTAACACCGACGATATAGACGCAGGAATCAATATGGTTAAAGGTACGGCGCGCCAGATGGGTGTGGAAGTAAAATAACACGGCGCAATGGAACGCGCAGTTATACATGCACCTCATAATTTTTTTAACTTGCAAGGCTTATGGAAACTCCAAAGACAGGTTCACGAGAAATTATTCGCAATGTATATTTATATTTAGTCGCTCTTATCACGCTGATCATGATGGTGGTTTCATCCGCACAGCTCATCAACCTCGCGCTCATCACATGGGTATTCCCAGAAGCGGACAGTTCCTATATCTATTACGGGCCTAAACCTGTTCCGGCAATGGGAGTAAAACCAGCTGACGACAAACGCACTCCTGAACAAATTGCCGCAGACGACGAGCGCGCGCAAAAACAATGGGAGGAAGAAAAACAGCGTTCAGAAGAACAGCGCATCGCGCAAAAATACCGCGACTTGGTGCAAAACATTTCATTCCTTCTTGTCGCGACCCCGCTTTTCTTGTACCACTGGAGCGTAATCCGCAAAGATAGAAAATCGGCACAGGAAAAATCAATTGTTTAAAAAAATTTATTTACGGTGGGAGGCCAAGCACTAGTCCGCTTGCCGATTGAATGCTTACAAGGTCTACCGCAACATGCGCTTTTGCAATGAAACGCGCATTCGGCGACAGACCATTATAAATCATTCAGACACCACTAAAAAGATACCTGTATGAAAGGAAAAAAATACATTACCGCTAGGGCGAAAATTGACTCCAAGAAGTCTTACGCGCCGGACGAGGCGGTCACTTTGGTCAAAGAAACCAACGCCGCCAAGTTTGACGCCACGGTGGAGCTTCATTGCCACTTGGGCATTGATCCAAAAAAAGGTGAACAGCTGGTGCGCGGCACCATGACGCTCCCCCACACCGTGGGCAAGCCAAAACGGGTCATTGCGTTTGTGGAAGACGCAAAAACAGAAGACGCAAAAACTGCGGGAGCAGATATGGTGGCAACGCAAGACACCATTGACGGACTGATCAAGACCGGAAAAATTGATTTTGACATCGCGGTGGCAACGCCGGTAATGATGCCTAAACTTGCCAAGCTCGCAAAAATTTTGGGTCCCAAGGGTTTGATGCCTAACCCCAAAACAGAAACCGTGAGTCCGGATGTAAAGAAAATGATTGAATCGCTCAAAAAAGGCAAAATGTCTTTCAAAAACGACGACACGGCAAACCTGCATTTGGCGATCGGCAAAGTTTCGTGGGACGCGGAAAAAATCTCCGCAAACTTAAATGCCGCGCTTGAAACAATCAAAAAGTATAAGCCGGCAACTTCCAAGGGAACCTACCTGCAAAATGTGGTCATTACCACCACCATGGGTCCGGGCATCAAAGTTACGGTTATCTAATCTTGTTGCTCTTATTTCAAAACGCCCCTTAAAACAAGGGGTGTTTTTGTTTTCACATAAACCTTGCTCTCCCCTCAAAAATTTGATACCATATTCACCATACCTATGAACATCACATTTAGAAACCGCGCTCATAATCCATTACTACGGCGATTTGCTTGTATTTCACAAAAAACTAAGTTCGCTGTATATTTAATACAGCCTGCTTATTTTTTAGCTCCAACACTTCGCAAATCATCCGCATT
>JACRFU010000051.1 GCA_016212585.1 Candidatus Magasanikiibacteriota bacterium
GACTGCAATACGCATAGTTCGGCCATAATTGTTTCAAAATTTTTCAGCTTAATTTGCAATTAAACCTCAAAATTTACTCAACAATTCTGTCTCGAACTATGCGTATTTCGTTACAAAAGCGCATTCGGCGACAGACCCCTTTGAAGTATATCTCAATAAAATCAGCTTTTGAAGCGTCGACGTGGTATGCGTAAATTACACGGATACCACTCATCACACCTCGCCCTTTGAGAGATTTGCAGGCGAACTTCTTAATTTTGCAGACCAATATCGCATCGTTGCAGAAATCAGGAATAGGGAAAACGCTCCGATTGTCTATGTTTTTGAGATGGTAAAGCTCTATCGCGTTGCGCTTCGCGGTTTCTAAATCTTCCTCAAGCGTTTGGAATTTCTTGAGGAGTCGTTTGAGGTCTTTTTGAAAGACATCGGTCGCGTCATATTCAATCTTCGTCGGTGTTGCCATATTCGCGTACTGATGTCTCGGGCGTGCGATAGAAAACCGATTCGTAATCGAGCGGTTTGCTGTTCTCGGCGCTTACCCACGGTACATCTTTATGTGATAAATCGGAAAGCTGGGTTGCCGTCATGTCAGAAAGCCGTTGCAGTTCCCAATCAATATGTTCCTGCTCTTTTCCGTTCAAAACGCTTAAGTCCGGCTCAACTTCGGGGTTCACCAAGTATTTCGTCTGGGGGTACTGATAAAACTTGCTTTTTATTATCTCCACTTCGCCGTTTTTCACCATGTTGCCGATGAGATTTTCAAACAAAAGCGGCGTTGGCCCCCGATGATTTTTGAGATACACCAAACCCATCAGTTGATCTTCATACTTTTCGTAGTAATCAAAATCAATAAAGTAAAGTAATTTATACAGCACCGTCATGCCTACATTCGGTTTGCCACCCACTTTCTTCAAAATATAAAGTAAAACCTGTCGGAACTTATCGGCTTTTTCTTGCGGGACGCTGATGCGAATTTCGTCCTCGGCTTCTTGTTTTTGTTTCTTTTTACCCTCAATTTTTACAACTGTTTTTGCATTTCCTTTTCCTTCCAAAAAATTTTCAAATGAAATATCAAAAACCTCCGCCAACTTCCTGGCTTCGGTAATAGTTAAATCCCGTTCTCCCTGCTCAATTTGCATATAAGTCGGGCGGGAAATTTTAAGCACGGACGCTAAAAACTCTTGCGTCAAGTTGCGTTTTTTGCGTTGTTCTTGAATAAATTTAGCAAGCATGGTTGTTATTACACTTGATTTGATGACGGGTCGAATTTTTTGATCTCTTTACGCTCCAAGCGTTCAGCCGCTTCTTTGTTCGGAGTAGTGCGGTACTGAAATTGTGTACCGCCCTCAAACTCGCCCTTATGGGTCTGTCGCCGAATGCCATTTTGACTGCAATACGCATAGTTTGGCCATAATTGTTTCAAAATTTTTCAGCTTAATTTGCAATTAAACCTCAAAATTTATTCAACAATTCTGTCTCGAATTATGCGTATTTCGTTACAAAAGTGCATTCGGCGACAGACCCATAGTGCTATTTGATTAAATCATCAACGCCAACATCTAACGCTTTGGCGATTCTCGTTAGCGTTTCAATGGTTGGGTTCGGATTTGCTCCTGATTCTACCGTAACAACAGTATTGAGCGACAAATCCGCCAGCTTGGACAAGCGATCTTGCGAGATGCCCTTTTCTTGGCGCAATTTCTTCAAATTTTTACCGATTTTTGACTGTGGATTATTGTTTGACATAGCTCACAACAAGATATACCATTATATTGTATAGGTTAAAAAGTATCCTTTAACCTTCATCAATTACAATGATAGCTGATTTTATGAAAATTGTCCAAGAGTTTATAGGGAGTTCCACTTTTTTGTTGCGCGCGCACGGGAAGGGTGGGGCAAGCGCAACTATTCTTTTTCTTTTGGTCCCGCCGCCCGAAAACTTTCAATGTCTGAATTGGTCGGGCTGGAGGGACTCGAACCCTCGACCTCATCGTCCCGAACGATGCGCGCTAGCCAACTGCGCTACAGCCCGATAACTCCCCCTATAGTATCGTATTACATGGATTAAAGCAAGATTTTATGATATACTGTTTTCATGGTAGTTCAATTTCTTATACTCATCCCATTTTTAAGGTATATAGTGCGCAAAGTGCGCGCTCATGAATTTAGCATACTCACCTCATTGGTGGTCATTGTGCTTTTAATTGGCACATGGTTTTATCATCGTGTTGAACATTGGCGATATTTAGACGCTATGTATTTTAGCGTAACCACCCTCACTACCGTAGGTTTGGGAGATATCTCACCAAAAACCGACCTTGGTAAAATATTTACCATGGTATATATTGTAATGGGCATGGGTATTATTTTGGGATATATAAATGTTATTGCGCATCATATTAACCAACGCAATCCGGTAAAACGATTTATTTCAAAAAAATAACTCCAACATCACTCTGTGTGGAGTGTTTTGGGTAACATTTGACTTTGCCTTATGAAACAAATTACTTCATATTTTGAATACGCGGCGCAAAACAACGCGTCGGATGTGCATTTGGTGTCCAACGACAAACCGTTCATACGCAAACACGGCGAGCTGCAAGCGATTGAAGAAACAGTGTTGCCAGCAAAAGAGCTGGAGATTGGCATTTTTGAACTTTTGAGTAAAGACCAGCAAGAGAAGCTCAAAACAACGCTTGAATTGGATTTTGGACTGGAGATTGGCGGCGGACGGTTTCGCGTCAATGTACATTACCAGCAGGGGACTATTGGTTTGGCGGCGCGTTTGATCCCGTATGAAATTCCAACACCTGAAATACTTGGTCTTCCGCAAAGCATTACCGAATTGTCAAAACTTTATGACGGCTTGGTGTTGGTAACCGGCCCCACCGGTTCCGGAAAATCAACCACGCTTGCCGCGCTCATCAACGAAATCAACAAAACACGCAACGCGCATATTGTTACCATTGAAGATCCCATAGAATTTATTTTTAAAAATGATAAAAGTTTGATAGAACAGCGCGAGGTTGGTGTGGACACCAAGTCCTTTCATGAAGCGCTCAAGCGCGCGCTCCGCCAAGACCCCAATGTGATTTTGGTGGGTGAGATGCGCGATCCGGAAACCATCAGCGCAACGCTCACGGCGGCCGAGACCGGGCATTTGGTGTTTTCCACCTTGCACACGCCAAGCGCCGCGGAGGCGGTGGAGCGCATTGTGGATGTGTTTGAAGGCTTCAAACAGCGGCAGGTGTTGGTGCAGTTGGGCGCGGTTTTGCGCGCGGTTATTGCGCAGGAGCTCGTGCCAAAAAAAGGCGGTGGTTTGGTGGCGGCGCGCGAGATTCTCATCAATACGCCGGCGGTGGCAAACTTGATTCACGGTAATAACATCAGCCAGATTCAATCCACCATGCAAACAGGCGTGCGCGAGGGCATGGTTACCATGGTCAACGCGCTTAAAGATTTGTTGCAAAAGGGGTTGATAGACCAAGAAACATTTGATAAACGCGCAACTGTTGGCATGAGCGCGCGGAAATTGGCGTAAAAAAGATTTCTCATAAGTAAACAAACCATCATGCGGCGGAAAAAATCTCGATTGCAATTTTTGAGGAATAGGGCGCGCGCTTTTGCGTTTTTCGTGGAAGACGGGCGCATTATTTTTTTTATATCATGCGTTGTATTGTTTGGCGCGGCAATTTTGGGGCGCTTGTTTGTTTTGCAGGTGGCGCGCCATAGCGAGTATGTGGAGCTTCAGGCGCGGCGTGATGCCGGATTGCCAATTCCAATCGCGCCGCGTGGGCGAATTTTGGCGCGTGATATAAAATCCCCGGATGTGGTGTATCCGGTGGCGGTTGATCAGGATGTATTTACCGTGTTTATAGATTCTTATTTATTGCGTGAAGAACCAGGCGGCAGGGTGAATAAAGCATTGGTAAAAGATCCCAAACGCGTCGCGGAAATCGCCGCAAAAAAATTGGAAATTGATGAAAAAAATGTGTATCAAAAATTAACTGTTCCCGTACGCGCGTATCAAGTGTTAAAGCGCCAAGTGCCGCTTGCCGCCGTTGAAGAATTGAAATTGGAAAATTTGCAAGGCATTAATTTTGAACGCGAACAGTTTCGTTTTTATCCGGAAGGCGCATTGTTTGGGCAGGTGGTTGGATTTTATGGATTTGACGCGGATCAAAAACCCACCGGTAAATACGGAGTAGAAGGGTATTTGAACCACCTGTTGTCTGGCTCAAATGTTGCCTCTATTTCTTCCACTGAAAAAACTCCGTTCGCTTTGCCGTCCGCCGCGCTGAAAGGGTTTGATGTAGCGCTCACTATTGATCGCACCATACAATTTGCGGCATGCGGTGCGATTCAAAAACACATGGAAGAATACAAAGCAAAGAGCGCGACGGCGGTGATTATGGAAGTAAAGACCGGCGCGATTTTGGCGCTGTGCAATACGCCGAATTTTGACCCTAATAAGTATAAAGAAGTAACAGACATTGGCGTGTTTAATAATAACGCGATATTTACGCCCTACGAACCGGGTTCAGTGTTTAAAATAATAACCATGGCGGCGGCGCTGGACACGGGCAAGGTGACGCCGGAAACAACCTTTACCGACAATGGTATTTTGCGTTATGGCAAGTTTACCATTCGCAACGCGGCGGAAAAAAAATATGGTGTACAAACCATGACAGGTGTCTTGAAAGAATCAATCAACACCGGCGCGGTGTTTGCGGCGGAAAAAGTGGGGCAAGAAGCGTTTAAAAAATATGTGGACAATTTTGGGTTTGGCGCGCAAACCGGCATTGAAATGGACACAGAAGTTTCCGGCAACATATCCGCGCTTAATAAAAAAAGTGATTTGAATCTGGCAACAGCGTCATTTGGGCAGGGATTCACCGCTACGCCGCTACAGCTTTTGTCTGCGTATGCGGCTGTGGCAAATCAAGGCACGCTTATGAAACCGCACGTGGTGGATTATATCATCAAGCCAGATGGCACGGTGGAAAAAAAACAACCAGAGGTGGTGCGGCAAGTAATATCCTCGCGCGCGGCAAAGTTGCTTACGGCAATGATGGTGGTGGTTGTCAAAGACGGCCATGGAAAAAAGGCGCAAGTACCAGGGTATTATGTGGCGGGTAAAACCGGCACCGCGCAGATTTCTGATGCGACGGGCGGGTATGGCGCAAAAACCAATCAGACATTTATTGGGTTTGCGCCGGCGGATAATCCAGTGTTTGCCATGCTCGTGAAGTATGAAGAACCAGAGCGGCGATTTGCCGAGTACACCGCGGTGCCGGTATTTGGAGAGATTGCCAAGTTTCTGGTAAACTACCTGCAGATACCTCCCTCATTTAAAGTTGATAAAAAGTAATCATGAAACGAGCGGTACTCCAATTGATTTTACGCACTGCGGCGCGTCTGGTAATCGCGCGGTATAAGCCGATTATTATTGGTGTGAGCGGTTCGGTGGGCAAGACTACTGCCAAAGAAGCAATTTCCGCCATTATCGGCGGGCGTTTGCGCGTGGGCAAAACGATTCAAAATAACAATAATGAAGTGGGCGTGCCGCTCACCGTTTTGGGTGTGGATGGGAGTGAACGATCACTCATCAAGTGGTTTTCTATTATGGCCCGCGCGGTGCGATTGGTTTTTTTCAAAGATAAACGATACCCGGAGGCGTTGGTGGTGGAAATGGCGGCGGACAGGCCGGGAGATTTGGCATATTTGGTAAAAATTGCGTCTCCGCAGATTGGGGTGGTAATGGCGGTTGGCAGAGCGCATTTGGAGTTTTTTAAAACAATGCGCGCGCTCGTGCAAGAAAAACAAACACTCATCAGCTGTTTGCCCGCGGACGGGTTTGCTCTTTTGAACGCGGATGACGCGGAAGTGATTGCCATGCAAAATAAAACACGCGCACGCACGCTTACCTATGGATTTGGAGAGAAGGCAATGGTGCGCGCCGTGGAACTTTCTATTGGAAGCGAAGCAGTGGAAGAGCAGTGTAAACTCACTGGTATATATTTCAAAATTGTTTACAAAGGGAGTACGGTACCGGTGTTTTTGCCCGGTGTTTTGGGTCGTCAGCATGTATATGCCGCGCTTGCGGGCGCCGCCGTAGGCGTTGGCGTGGGTATGAATTTGGTTGAAGTATCAGAGCGCATGCATTATTATGACGCGCCGCCCGGACGGATGCGGATTGTAGAAGGAATAAAACACACTATGCTGATAGATGATACTTATAATTCATCACCCACTGCCGCTGTCGCGGCTGTGGAAACACTTGCCGTAACGCCCTGCGCCACGCGCGCGCGTAAATTTGCCGTATTGGGTGATATGCTTGAGTTGGGGCCGCACACTGAAATTGAACATCGTGAGCTGGGTAAAAAAGTGGCGGAGCTTGGCATTGAGTATTTATACACGGTGGGGGAGCGCGCCAAGTTTGTCGCGCAGGCGGCCGCATTTGCGGGTATGAAAGAAGATAGAATTTCAGTTTTTGCCGATGCTGAAAGCGCGGGAAAGGCTTTGCAGGAAAAAATAAAACCAAATGATGTGATTTTGATCAAAGGTTCGCAAGGTATGCGTATGGAAAAAATTACGCGCGAGTTGATGGCCGAGCCTTTGCACGCGGAACATTTGTTATGCCGCCAATACGGCCATTGGCTGGACGATTATTAAAATATGCTGGCAACGCTTGCGTTTGTAGTAGACAGTATTTTTTTGGTGCTCGCGGTTGGTGCGCTTGTTTTTTATATTTGCATGATTTTTGGATTTTGGCGCGGCGCGCCGTTTGTGCCGAGCTCGCACAAAGTGGTGGCAGATATGATTGCGCTTGCGCGCATACAAAAAGGCGAACAGGTATATGATTTGGGTTCTGGTGATGGCCGGATTCTGATCGCGGCTGCGCGAGCTGGAGCGCACGCGCGCGGATGGGAGATACATCCTATGCTTGTGTGGTTTACGCGGCTGAAAGCATGGTGGAGCGGGTTGGGTGCGCTGGTATGCGTGGAAGCAAAGAGTTATTGGTCCGCGGATTGGAAAGACGCAGATGTAATTATGGTATATCTCATTACCAGCCGTATGCAGGAGTTTAAGGAAAAATTAATGCGCGAGGTGAGACCTGGCACACGAGTAGCCTCACATGAGTTCAAAATTCCCGGATGGGAACCGAGCGCGCAAGCAGGCAGTGTGCGGCTGTATATTGTGCCGTAATAAGGGTCTGTCGCCAACATGCGCATGCAGTCAAAATGGCATTCGGCAACAGACCCAGTAATGGCGCGATGATTGACGCATACGCGGTGTGTATGATATTTTACAGACATTAACTTGCCGCCATCGTCTAATGGTTAGGACGAATGGTTCTCAGCCATTAAATCGGGGTTCGATTCCCCGTGGCGGTACCAAACCAAAACATGGTATACTATAAACTTGCCACCGCATAACATTTCTACTGCAATTGCTAAAGCTTTTTTGGAGACACTTGCCGAGAAAAGACACCTCGTCATTCAAAGTTATTTACTATTTAATTTAAGATATATGGCCATTACATCTTTTCTTTTCTTACTCGGGCGCGTTTTATTCGGCGGGTTTTTTGTCAAGAGCGCGTTCAATCATTTTACTCAGGTGGATATGCTTACGGGATATACCGCGTCAAAAGGTGTTAAACCTGCCAAGTTTTGGGTGCTTTTTACAGGGTTTTTGCTTTTAATTGGCGGGTTGGGGATTATTTTGGGCATCTATGTGCAGTGGGCAATCGCGGCGTTAGTGTTATTTTTGGCGCCCGCATCATTTCTTATGCACGCGTTTTGGAAAGATACTGATCCAAATATGAAAATGATGAATACCATCAATTTTTACAAAAATATGGCATTGTTGGGTGCCGCATTGATGGCACTCATGATTGCCGCTCCATGGCCGTTGTCTTTATAATATTTTTTACGAAGCTCATCTGCACAATAAATAATTCTTTCGTGGTATGGCGGAAGTTCCTCATGTTTATTTAATAACCGGCGGCGCCGGATTTTTGGGATTTCATACTGCGCGCGGTGTTGAAAAACTGGGTGGAAAATCTGTTATATATGATGTTGCGCCGGTTGACATTTCCACATATCCGCCAGGCACTATCTATATACAAGGCGACGTACGTGATAGGGCAAAACTTGTGGATGCACTTAAGGGTATAGATGTTATTGTTCACGCCGCCGCGGCGCTGCCTCTTGAACCGGCCAAAGAAATCCGCAGTGTAACTATAGATGGCACGCGCACGGTTTTGGAGCAAGTGGAAAAGGCGGGGATATCTCGCGTGGTGTACATATCTTCCACAGCGGTATATGGTATTCCAAAAAAACATCCAATTTTTGAAACTGACCTAATGATTGGCGTGGGGCCCTATGGGGAGAGCAAGATAGCGGCAGAAGTGGTATGCGCGGAGTTTCGCGCGCGTGGGCTATGCGTTCCTGTTATTCGCCCCAAGACCTTTATTGGCATTGAACGGCTTGGCGTGTTTCAAATTTTGTTTGAGTGGGTGCGCAAAGGCAAAAAAATACCGGTTATAGGGTCTGGTAAAAATCGCTATCAATTATTGGAAGTGGAAGATTTGGTGTCAGCAATTTTATTGGCCTCCACCGTCACCGCTGACAAAGCAAACGATACATTCAATGTCGGCGCTGAAGAATTTGGCACGGTTAATGAAGATGTTGGCGCGCTCTGCGCGTACGCGGGGCATGGCGCGCGGCCTATGGGAATTCCCGCGTGGTTTGTCAAACCGATATTGCACGTCTTGGAAATATTAAAATTATCTCCTTTGTATAAATGGGTTTACGGAACCGCGGACAGAGATTCGTTTGTTTCCGTAGATAAAATTAAAGAGCAGTTAGGCTGGCGCGCTACGCGCAGTAACGCGGAAGCGTTAATCAACGCGTATAAATGGTATCTTCAGCATTATCAAGCTATTGAAAGCGCGTCATCAGGCACCACGCACCGCGTGGCATGGGATCAGGGCTCGCTCAAGTGGTTTCAGAGATTTTTTTAGCTTACATTATGGAACAGTTTGGATCAGGAGCGGAAACATTTTATCCTTTGCCGAAACAAAAAGAGAGGTACGCGTCAACAGATGTTTGTCGCTTGCCTATTGCGCTTGACGAGGTGGAAACCGCGCGTGTGCGTGATGAAATACAAAGAGTAATGCAGAAAGGCGAGCGATTGGGCGAAGGTCAAACAGCGTCGGTTTATACGTATGATAGTCCATTTTTCAAGGACGCGTGTGTTGCAAGGCGCTCAAGCCCGATGGGCGTAAACCTATCAATACTCTTGAAATAGAGTTTGAAATTTTAGAACGCGCGTATGAAGCAGGCGTACCCGTTCCAAAACCGTTAGCGCACATACAAGACACCAAGACGGGACAAGAATATATGTTGATGCAGGCTATTACCGGCAGTACGCTTGAGGAGTACCAAGCAAAAGCACGCAGAGTCATTTCAAAAAAAGATATTGCGCATTTCCAAACTCAACTCGCGTCTATGATTGCCGCGTTGCACAAAGCAGGCATATATCATCGCGATTTGCATATGGGAAACATTATGAGAGATGACGCGACAGGAGCATTGTATATTATAGATTTTGGACAATCAAAGCGTATTTTTCTTTCAGAAGAAAAGGATTCTATATACAGACATACCTACAAAAAATTTGATACAACCAATCGACGATTTGTGGAAGTGCATGAAACACTTGAAGATGATACAACAATTTTAGCAACTTTACAAAGTTATATAAACTAATATGGAAGAAGAAATGCGCATACATGGCGCGGATGAGATATTTAACGAAGCGCGGGGATTAGTAGAACGATCTATTCCTGTCCGTGTAGAAACAGATGGAGGCACATGGTATGGTCCACTGAAAGGGCCGTTTGATCATTTATATGTGGTGATCTATACAAGACCTCCTTCCATGCCACCTTCTAAAGGTATGGTGGTGCCGTTGGAGGCTGACGAAAGAGGTTTTTGGTATATTGTTCCATTGTCTCCAAATGAATCAATATGATGCGGCGGAGTATTGTCTATAGTATTATTTTGCTGGCAGTACTGGCAGTGAGCGGATGCGCGCGAGAAGCGCCCGCTACATTTGAAAGTGTCTTGGATCAAAAACCAAAAACAAAATTGCCGCCATTTTATCAGCCTGACCGTAACACTACCGGTCCAGCGATGATTCAGAATCCCGCGTATGGAGCAGAAAAAACGCCGTAATACATTTACTGCTGGCGCATTCAGCATGGGCATTTTGTTTATTGCTGTTTTTTTGTTTGCCAAACAGGCGCGCGCGGACACTGCGTTAGATGTGCCATTTTCCATACAGATTCCCAATGGCGCGTGGGTTCAGCCCTTTAAGGATGCGTGTGAAGAAACCTCACTTTTAATGGCGGATGCGTTTTATCGCCGCACGACATTTAAAGATAAACAAGACGCAAGCAGAAAGATCCTGTCTTTGGTGGAATTAGAAGATAGGATATTTGGATTTAATGCAGACACTAACGCGGAAGTAATGACGCGCATAATTAATGATTTTATGCCTTTTGAAGCGCGTGTGGTGGAAAAGCCTACCATATCAATGATTAAAGGCGAAATAGATGCTGGGCGGTTGGTGCTTGTGCCGGCAAACGGCAGATTATTACCCAATCCATATTTTAAAAGTCCGGGACCTTTATATCATGTGGTGGTGATTGTGGGATATGACGACGCGCGCAAAGAATTTATTACCAATGATCCTGCCACCAGACACGGCAAAAATTTTAGGTATACGATGGATATTATAATGCGAGCTAACGCGGATTGGGCGCCGGATCTTGAGGGTGAACGCTCAAAAGTAATGGTATTTACTTCACCTACGGTAGACGTTACGGCAGAGAGCGACGCGGATAATGACGGGCTTTCCAAAAAAGATGAAATTGCGCTCGGAACTAATTTATATGTTGCAGATACAGACGGCGATGGATTTAAAGACGGTACAGAGGTGGCGGCTGGGTATAATCCATTAGTCGCGGAATCAAAATTGCAAAAACCTTTTTTAGCGCGCACGCAAGGAGGGTTAAAAATTTATTGGATAAAAAATGGCGCGCGACATTATGTTGTGTCTCCCGCGGTAATGAAAGCGCGCGGTTGGAGCTGGGGAGATGTGCGCATCGTATCTATGGCATTTTTGAACACTTTTCAAGAAGGGGATCCTGAAACTTGACACCGCATATGTGTTTTGTATATAGTGAATGAAGGTCATTCAACTGTTGATAACTTTTAACGCATGGAAATGAGGTGAAAATCCTCTGCTGTGCCGCAACCGTGAATTTTGAGCCGTAAGGCGTTCAAAATGAGCCGGGTCTTTGCTTTAAGAGTTATACTTATTCATCTCCCGAGCAGGAGAGTGAAGCAGGTTTATTTTGTGAGCGCACAAACCCTCTTTCCCTCCGCGCGGGAACGAGGTTTTTTATTTTTATGAAACATTTTATTAGACAACATAAGCATCATTTTGGATTATGGGCTCTTTCCGGAGTAATTTTGGTGGTGAGCATGCTATGGTGGGGACGATTGGATAATCGCAATAGGGTTGTGCCATCATCTGGTCTTGATATACCTGTAATTTCCGCGTCATCTTCTTCGTCAGAAGGGAATCTGCCATTATTGGCATCAGCCATCTCAAATTCCAATAACGATGCACATCAAAACGTCTCTGTAGGGGCGACTTCAACTTTGCCCAAAAATATATCTGCCACGGAAATCGTCTTTAACCCGTCCTCACCGCTTCAAACGCAAAAAAGCGCTTCATCATCCGCAATCGCGCCGGCAGAAGAGAGCGTACCGGTTGTGTTTGTCATCGCGCTTCCGCAGGAAACGCGCACGGTGAATTTTTCTGCGCGCGCGGGAGACACGGTATATGACGCCATGAAAGCGCTAGCACGAGATACTAATTTTGATATTCAGTTTAAAGAATTTACGGGACTTGGCGCGATGGTGCAAGCAATCAACGGCGTGGCAAATGACGCGCGGGCAAACAAATTTTGGATTTATTACATCAACGGCGCGCTCGCAAAATCGGGCATTTCTTCTATTAAAATTAATTCACATGACATAATCACATGGCACTATGAAGCGGGAAAAGATTAGTTCACTGGCGCGTGTAGGAAATTTTATTTTGTATGCGGCACGCATTTTTGGATGCGCACTGTTATTATTAAGCGCACTGCCCGCGTACGCAAGCGAAGACGTGAGTTCCACACCGGAAACATCGGCAACTTCAACCATTTCGGACGCGGTGCCGTTGTCCGTGGTGAGCAGTACGCCGGCGGTCGCGTATCCTTCATTTGGCATGCATGTGCGCTATGGCGAGGCGTTTGTTTTTGAAGGTATGGTAACATCTACGCCGCATGAGTCAGTGCTTGATACGTTGGGGAACGCGCATCAGGTTACCACGACATCAAGCGTGTTGACCGCGCTTATTGATGCGGACACACTTTCAGACGCGTTTTCAATAATCAAATTGGATTATTACGACGCGTATAAAAGTTTTTATCTTGATTGTATTACGGTACAAACAACAACAAGCACCAATGCATGCGGCAACTGGAATTATGTGGTCAATGGCATATATCCAAGCGTGGGGATGGATTCGTATGCGCTAAAGGGCGATGAGCAGGTGTATGTATATTTTGGCATGCCGTGGCGCATGACCGCGAGCACGAGCACGTTTCCTGTGAACACAACCACGACGCTGTCCACCTGGCGGTATCATTATAACAACACGTCAACAGAGTGGGCGGCAGACGGAGGAGATACGGTAGATGTTTCCGTGCCCAACCCCGCACCCGCCGGATGGTGGGATACGACCATGACTACTACCACACTCACAAGTGATGCGGGAGGAAACGTGGACTATGCGTTTTCCGCTACCGGTACCTATTACGCAAAAATCACCTCACCCGATTTTTCAAAATGGAGCAATCCGATTACGTTGACGGTGCTTGATGCGCCGGTTGCGGCATCTTCAACGGCAACAAGTACGTCACAGGGTGACGGAAACAATACTGGTGTTTCCGGCGGCGGAGGGGGAGGAACGGGGGGCGGAAGTACGGCGCAACAAGTTTCTCCCGCCATAATAGAAGAAAAGATTAAATCAATTTTGGATTTTTTTATCTCGCGGCAAAACGCGGATGGCAAGGTATTGGATGCGGGCACAACCGATTGGGCAATTATGTCTTTTGCGGCGCATAATCAATATGCCAGTGACATAACGCATACTTCTTCTTCACTCTTGCAATTTATTCAGAACGATACGACATTGGATACGGAAGCAAATGTATGCGCGGCATACGCGCGGCGGGTATTGGCATTGCGCGCGGCTGATATTGCGGCAGATGATACAACCGTGGCGCTCCGCGTGGCGTTTTTGATTGCACGTTGTGGCGCTGGTGGGGACAAAAATTTACCAGAGATCAATGATGATATATTTGTGGCGCTTGCGTTACGCGCGGCTGGCGTGGAGGGGAGTGACGCGGTTATGAAGGGGTTACATGATGCAATTTTGCGCGCGCAAGATGCGGCAACCGGAGTATTCATTGCGTGGGGTTCTCCCGCGCCGGATATGACCGGTGCGGCAATCAACACATTGAAGGCACTTGGCGCGTCGGATTCTGATAATTTAGTAATCGCAAAAGCAATACAGTATTTGCATTCAACACAACTCGTTGATGGCGGATGGAATGCATGGGATGTTACTTCAGACCCCATTACCACCGCGTGGGTTATGATGGGGATTAACGCCTTGGGGGAAGGTCAGCAGGAGTGGAGCACGGCAAGTGGAAAATCTCCGTGGAATGTGATGACGGAAAAATTAAACGCAAAAGGATATTATGAATCACCGTGGGACAGTGAAGGCATTGATTGGTTTGGCACCAAACACGCGGTGCCTGCGTTGCGTGGAAAATCATGGCCGATTATTCTTGCGTCCAAACTGCAACCTGCGATACAAGCTTCTCAACCTGTTTCGGTGGGTGGCGGGGGAAGCAATGTGAATATAGGGAGTGGAAGTGCCAACAACAGTGGCACGCCGTTAGCGACCGCATCATCAACACTCGCAAGTGTACCGTTATTCGCTTCATCCACGCTTGCCATTCTACCAATGGTATTTTCAGCATCCTCTACGGTGCCGATAGAACCCAACATCACATCTCCGCCGGTATTGAGCAATAGCTCGCAATCTGGTACTATAAATCTTGTGCAGGAGGCACAGCCAATTTTTGTAACTTCGGCGCAAGCAACACTCCCGCGCCGTAAAAACGGGAATGAAATCACCGTACCGGTAAACACTTCAGACGCGGCCAATCAATCAAATCAAGGCAATCAAACAGGTAATGCCTTAGCCGCGCTGGAAGACAAAAACCAACAAACTGATCCGTTTTTACCGCTCAAAAAAAGAGTCGCGGAAAGCGCCGCAACCGGCAGTGCCGCGGTGTTTGCAGGTACAAGCATTCTCCTGATTTTGCGCCTTTTGTTAGCCGCACTTTAATTTCCTCATAACCGGATATTATGCACAACAATTTTTTCTTTCGATTTTTTCCTTACTTTTTAATATTGCTTGCCATTGCAGGCCGATTTTTTCCGCATCCCGCCAACGCAACGCCGATTGCGGCCGTAGCTATTTTCAGCGGATTATATTTGCGCCGCCGGTTGGGGATTATTGTGCCGCTCGCGGCAATGCTTTTGAGCGACACAATCATTGGATTTTATAGCCTGCCTATCATGCTTTCCGTTTACGGCAGTTTTGCGTCTGTGGGGCTTGCGGGTGCGTGGACGCGCAAACATAAAAATGTGTTTACCATTGGCACGGTAACCATTTCCAGCTCCGCGTTATTTTTTTTGGTGACTAATTGGGCGGTATGGCAATTTGGCGCTATGTACGCGCATACATTTGCCGGTTTAATGGAGAGTTATGCGGCAGGGTTGCCATTTTGGCGTTCAATGCTCGCGGGGGATGTGGTGTATACAACGCTTTTGGTAGGAAGTTATGAATTGGTGATGCGCGCGCACACAATTCGAGCACGCGTGGCGCAAAAGGCAGGATAGCAAACAGAAAGAAGTAACGAATAACGAATAACGAATGAAATTTATGGGAGAAAGATTTTTTTTACTGCAAGAAATCGTTGGATATTTTCCCTTGATGTCGTATATCCCCATGCACGCGCCAGAAGCGCGAAAATTTTTGACAGCGCACGGCATACGCCGTTCGCTGTCAAAAATTGTGACTAAATATGAAAATGGTCTATGTTCATTTTGGCTCATTAAAAAAGAATTTGACGCGCTTTCAAACGAGATTATAGTTCGTCTTTTGCGTAATCCTCAAATAGGTGAACAATTCAATGCGGAAATACTTAAAGAATCATCGGCATTTTATGCTTCTGCCAAAAAATTAATTTCATTAAATTTGGATCGCTATTCCGATAAGGAGTTGTACGCGTTATTTGAAGAGTCTTTTGAAAATTATCGTCGCTTTCATAATTTTCATTGGATACAAACCGCAATGGACTTTGGAGATAATTTATTCTCCAAACGCTTGCTTATATATCTAAAAGAAAAAATCGATGAGAAATCTTTTGTGCTTGGAGATGTGTTTTCAACACTCACCTCACCCTTGAAAGAAAGTAACGCGGGAAAGGAATACAAATCATTGCTCAAACTACTTGAGTATGTTGTCAAACACCCAAGATTGCGCGTTTATTTTGCACATACGGAAACCCGTTTAATTGTAGAAGAATTGAAGCGTTTAGATGCGCGGCTTTACGCATTATTTGAAAAGCACAGAGAATCATACGGATATTTGGGGTATGGATTTGCCGGTCCCGCATGGGACATGGCTTATTTTGTTGATATTGTCGCGAGTCTTATACGGCAAGGCGCGCGTCCAAGCGCTTTGTTTAAAAAGATTGTTCACAATAAAGAGGTTCTCAAGAAAAAACAAAAATTCTTTGTCAAAAAACTTAGTATAGATTATCTCCATCAACGGTTATTTGGTGTTGCGCGAGGATTGGTATATTCCAAAGGCATTAGAAAAGACAGTTTATTTTATTATTTTTCTATTGTCGAACATTTGCACCGCGAAATAGGACGGCGTTTTTTTCTTTCGCTCAAGCAGGTGCGTTTTTTGTATCCGCATGAGATTAAGCAACTTCTGCTCAAGCACCAGTTTGATAGTAATCGTCTCAATGAACGCATATCCTACAGCGTGTGTTATTCTTCTTTGAGTAAGCAACTTCCCCTTTTATTGGAAGAAAAAAAAGCGCGTATTTTTTTAAAACAATTTGAATTGATCACCTATAAATATAATGATGTGAAAGTGCTTCAGGGTGATTGCGCTACATCCGGAAGAATTCGTGGACGTGTTGCTATTATCAACACTCCTCAAGAAATGGAAAAAATGAAACAAAGCAATATACTTGTCTCTATGGTTACCAATCCGGATTTGATGCCCGCAATAAGAAAAGCCGCCGCGATTGTGACGGATGCTGGCGGCATTACTTGCCATGCGGCAATTGTTTCACGAGAGCTCGGCATCCCTTGTGTGGTTGGCACTAAAATAGCAACCAAGGCATTGCGTGATGGGGATTTGGTTGATGTGAATGCAACACACGGCAAGGTTACTGTTATTAAACGCGCTAAGAACAAAAAATAGAGCTGTTGCTTAATAAATTTTTGCAATTACACAATTACAGTAGAGATGCTGTTAAATGATAAGTCTAATTAAACGAAATTGTCAGAACGCGTATTTCTTTTTGACGCGTTTTGATGGTAACATGCACGCGCGCGCAGTCTTTTGGCAGCGCGTTTTGTATTTTTTTCGGCCACTCTATGAGGGTCAAAGTTGAAGGTTCGCCGATATAATCCATAACGCCGATAACGTATGCCTCTTCAGGGGTTTTGATGCGGTAGAGGTCTATGTGGGCAAGACACTTGATGCCCGAGGATTGTTTGGCGACTGGGATGTTGTACACGTTCATGATAGTAAACGTGGGGCTCGTAATATGTTTTTTTATCCTGAACGCGTGTGCCACGCCTTGCGCAAAATGCGTCTTGCCGGCGCCCAAGTCGCCTTCCAGCAGTACCACGTGTCCGCCTTTGAATGTTTGTGCAAGTTGTGCTCCCAGCGCGCGCGTTTCTTCCGCGCTATGGGTGATTATTTTCTGATTTTTCATATTTTCATCGCTCGCCGCGCAAGCTCCACTGTATTTTTCATGAGCATGGCGACCGTCACTGGTCCAATGCCTCCTGGCACGGGAGTTATCGCGCACTCTGTATTAGCAAATGACGCAAAGTCTGTGTCGCCCACCACACGGCCATCGGACAGTTTATTGGTACCAATGTCTATAATCACCGCGTCGCGCGCCACATCGGCGCTCCCGATAATACCCGGCCGGCCGCACGCGACAATGATAATGTCATATTGTTTGAGGAGTGGTTTTGAAAGCGCGCTCGCAAGCACCGCGTCTGTTTTTATTCCTTTGCTCTTGAGATATGTCGCTACCGGTATGGTAAACACCGTGTTGTTGCCGATTAAGAGAGCGTGGAGTGTTTCATGCACGCTCATGCGATTTTGCAAGACGAGCCCTTCATTGACAAGCGCCCAAATGCTTTGCGCGAGCACCGGTTTGATGAAATCATGATGCCCATTGAGAAGCGCGGAGATATTTTGCGGGTGGAATCCATCAACATCTTTGACAGGGTCTATGATGGCAATTGCTTCATCCTCGTCAAATCCATGTGGCAGAGGCAATTGAATGAGAATTGCGTGTATGGAATTGTCCGCGTTCATCTCGCGAATGGTACGCAAAAGTTCAGCTTGGGAGATTGTTTCCGGAAATATTTTTTTTACAAACCGCACGCCGATTTCTTTTGACGCGGCTTCTTTAAGTGTCACATAGAGATGCGATGCCGGATCATTGCCTACCAAAATCACGCCCAAGCCGGGTGAGGAGGGGAGTTGTTTAATTTTTTCTTTGAGTTCGGCGCGCAAGGCGTTAGCGATCTGTCTGCCGTCTATGGTGATCATGGTGTTTTTTTTAAATTATGAAATGTCTTTTTCGGTAAAAGCTTTGAGGGGTACGCGTCCCCGACGTGAAGTCGGGGCGCTCAGGCTCGCCCCGTCGGGCTCCGCCAGTCTTTTATCTTAATGGCATTTCATAATTCACAATTTATAATAGTTCACTGTACAACGGAAAGCGCGCGGTGAGTTCCCGCACCACCTTACGCACGCCCTCGCGTACGGTTTCGTTCGTCATATTCTTGAGCACTTTGGCAATCGTATGGCCGATTGTTTGCATTTCACCAGCACCCATGCCGCGGGTAGTGAGCGTAGGCGTTCCTAATCTAATACCTGAAGGATCAAACGGTTTGCGCGTGTCGTAGGGAATGGTGTTGAAATTCGTATAAATGCCAAGATCCGCCAGCGCGTTTGCTCCCTGTTTGCCTGTAATCTGGAGCGGTGTGCAATCTATGAGCATTAAGTGATTATCCGTGCCACCGGAAACCAACCGTATACCTTCCGCTTGCAGTGTTTCCGCGAGCGCATGGGCATTTTTTACAATATTTTCTTGATAGGTTTTGAATTCCGGTTTCATTGCTTCCGCGAAACACACGGCCTTTGCCGCGATAATATGCTCCATGGGACCGCCTTGTGTGCCGGGGAACACCGCGGAATCAATTTTTTGTGCAAGATTTTTTACTTTGGTTGCGGGGTCTGCCGGGGTGCTCGCCAAACGATCTGTCGTTTTTGACAAAATAATCGCGCTTCTTGGCCCGCGTAGCGTCTTATGCGTGGTGGTCATTACTACGTCAGCATGAGGAAACGGAGCAGGGTGTACGCCTGCCAAACAAAGCCCTACAAAGTGGGATACGTCCGCCAAAAGATACGCGCCCACTTCATCTGAAATCTTTCTGAATGCAGAAAAATCAAACTGCCGCGGATAGGCGGTGGCGCCGGTTACTATCATTTTTGGTTTTTCACGCAACGCGATCGCGCGCACTTCGTCCAAATCAATGCGTTCTGTTTCTTTGTTTACTCCATAACTCTGAAAGCGATATGTCATGCCGGAAAAGTTAACAGGATTGCCGTGGGTCAAGTGTCCGCCATGCGCAAGGTTAAGTCCCATCACCGTATCGCCCGGCTTCAATAACGCAAAATATATCGCCAAATTTGCGCCGCTTCCCGCGTTTGGCTGGACATTTGCATGCTCGGCGTTAAACAATTTTTTTGCGCGATAGATCGCCAAGTTTTCTATTTGGTCAATGTATTCGTTGCCTGTGTAGTAGCGTTTGCCCGGATATCCTTCCGCGTATTTATTGGAAAGCGCGGTGCCCATTGTTTCAAGAACGGAGACGCTCGCCGCATTTTCTGAAGGGATCATCACGAGTCCATGCTGTTGGCGTTCAGTTTCTTTTTTAACGAGTTCATATACTTCATTATCTGTTTGTTGGAGATGTTCGTACATAGGTTTTTTGTTACATAATAAAAAAGACCGAGATGATGTGCGAACGTTACTTAAATTCAAGGGATTCAAAAATCATAGGGTATAGAAAGTATAGGCAAATAATAGCGCTTTTAAGCGTTTTTGGCAAATAAACCCGACCCTGTGCTCGGGAGCACAGGGTATCTGGGCGGGTTTTTTAGTAGCTATGTCGGCTCCGTCGACATATACTCTAATAACCCTTCATCTCCGCGCCAAGAGCGCGGAGTATTACGGGCAACTAATAAAAACTCACCGGTTGAAAGTGAGTTGGGTTGGTTGCGGAGGGTTTACGCGGTGCGTGGATGATATTTTGTCCAAAGGCTTTTGACGGCGAGCGTAAGGCTTCCCATGAGCAAAAGGAGCCCCACCAACAACGACCATTCGGTTGCCAGCACGTAGCCGCCGGTTGCGAAGAACTGCATGGTCGCTTTGTACTTGCCATTGTCGTTTGCTTGCAGGCGCTCTATCCCGCGGAGGCCTTTTCGGAATTTTAGGTAGTCATCGGTTCGCTTGCCTGCGCTCCATGCCTCCAGCAGTATGGTGGCGCTCAAAAGTCCGAAGTGCGCCCACGTATAGATTTCTTGCGTCATGTTGTCGTCGGAAATTTGGTACGCTATGGGACTGTCGCCGAATGCGCTTTTGCAGCGAAATGCGCAGATTTCTGGACAAAATTATTGAATAAATTTTGAAGTTTAACAGGAGTTAAGCTGAAAAATTTTGAAATCATTTTGTCCGAAAGATGCGCGTTGCAGTCAAAATGGCATTCGGCGACAGTCCC
>JACRFU010000006.1 GCA_016212585.1 Candidatus Magasanikiibacteriota bacterium
CTGTGAATGGAGAGATAATGTGGAATACAACAGCTCGATATTCAATGGATGGTTTAGAACCGGCGGTGTAGGATTTTGCGGTGCAAAAGGCGCAAGCCCTGCGGGGTTGGCTAATGATAAAATAACACAGTGCGCCGCGGATAGTGATTGCGCGCCGGTTGGCGGGCAAAAACAAGTGTGCAACCAGCCATTGCCCTGCTATCCGCAATATATAGTGGACGGCACGACATTTGGCATATATCGCGCGGGAGATTCCGGCTACAACAAAGTTACCAATCCGGTGGGGCAGTGTCCTGCACAGTATGACAGTTGCTCCGAGTTTGTGGACCCGTCAGACACGGGAGGCGCAAACCCAAACGGCAAAGCGTATTATGTGTTGGACAACACCAAACTTGATAAAGCGTCTTGTAACGGGCAGGTGAGCAAAGAGCAAGGGTGCGTGTTGTTTTATAAAACAAGCGAGGTAAATTACACCCCTTGGAAATCAACAGAAACATACACAGCAAGCCAGGACGCGGGTGGCGCGTTGGTAAAACCTTCTGAAGCGTCTGGCGGCGCAGGCGGAGATGCCAACACAATTCTTAAAGTCAAACGCGACCGCGTATGCAGTGAATGGCTCACTTGTGGCAGTAGCATGGATGTGTTTGACCCTAACACCGCCAAGACAATCAAACAGTGTTTGACGCTTCAGTCTTGCGTCAAACCAATGAGCGTGAGCGTAAGCGGTGTGGGAAGCGTGGGCAATTGCGGGGAGTATGGCAGTGTCCAGACAGCGGACAAAGCGTTTAGTAACAACACGGTGGCGACCGTGGAAAAATATCAAAATCGTTCAGTTGGTTTTGCGGCTTCGGAATTTACCGGTTATTCTATCCCTTTGAGCTATCCTGTTGAGTTTTATAAACCAGTGCAGTTGAATGGCGCGGGTAAGCAGGCAAAAACATCACTTGCGTTTGTGTATTGTCCTATTAGTGGCGGGGTAAATTGTGAGACTGACTCCAAGAAGAATTCCGATTCTACGATATGTGAAAACATTAACGACGTTTGTGGTGTGGTAAACGGGCCGCAAGGCGTATGTGATGCCAATCACCGATGCGCTATCAAATACTCTCCGCAAGATTTAGGAAACAAGAGTGTTAATATACAATCTAGTTTGCTCTGCAGAGGGTACCCGGCTTCTGACGCGCCGTTTTCATTTAGTAAACCAAGTGGAACGGATATCCGTCCGTTGAAATATAAAGATGTTAATACATGTATTGCCGGGCAGAATTGCGAATGCTCATATAATGTGGCGCTCTACGGAGACCCCAACAAAGGCGAACAGCAAAAGAAAGGATTTTTTGAACAAGGAGAAAATAAGTCTCCCGCGTATTTATGCAGTGGAGGCGCGGATGATGGAGGACAGCCGACAGAACAATGTAACCCAGCGGATGAAAAATCTTGTGTTACTGTTAAAGACGTTGATGGCAACGATACAACAAAAAAATGCGCGCTCGGCGGCACGCCTGTTGCGCAATTTAAATTTGATAACCAATATGTTGGCTGGCAGGATTATTGTTTGGAATATGACACCTCGCAGGTGTTGTATAAGCAAGGCGGCAAGAATGTGTACCCATGCCTCACCTGGTATCCGGTAGACAAAGCCCCTGGTGCTGTGGATATTTACGCGCAGAACACGGAGGCGGGGTATTCACTGAATGCAGACGTATATTATTGCGCCGCGGGTGATGTGATGCTTACCAAGACACCATCCGGGGAACAATGCAGCTATATTGGAGGCGGATGCGGTTGGAAAGATTATATTGCGTGTCTTAACGAGACAAGCTGTCCTACAGGATATTTTGCGGTGGTAGGCACTTGTGATACAGGCGGAATTTGTGATACTTCAGGCTCTTCGCTTTCTCATGACGGGTGTCCTTACAAGTGCATTCCTAATGATTCTGTATTTGATGTGCAGAAAAATATTACAGCGGAAAATGAGATTAATGGAGTTACGCTTGATGACACATTGACAAGTATGGTTAAACCAGGAGCGAAATGTTATGATGTTGCAGAGTATTTATCAAACAATGAATTTAAAAACACAAGGAGCACTTTTAATCAAGATGACACATTGAAAGCTATATCAATGGGCGCTGTTCACAATGATGATGATACTGACAAAAATTATCCAGATCATCAGTTTGTAAACAATTTTATGAACGATTGTCTTACTTATGGCGTGGATGCAGATACTAAAGTAGCGTGGTTTTCAACCAATTTTGCCTGCCGCGCGCTCGCGCAAGTTTCTCAAAACTCAGGCAATACGAGGAATAAAGCATGGACAGACCGTCTGCAAAAAACAGATTTTCAATTGCCTCTGGTGAATTTTGAAGAGCAAAATGCCGCGAATATGGCGTATGCATATAATACTGACCCACAACCATTTGGGGTGGGTTCCAAGCCAACCACGATCTACCCTATTATGTTCCCTGTATGTTTGGAGGCTCAGTCATTTTCTCTCCCGAATCCCATCACATTGACTTGTGAAGGTAATAAAAAATTGACTAATGAGATAGCGCAAACGCGACCATATCAATTTACAGCTAATTCTGTAACTATTAATGTGTGTAAAATAGCAAATACAAACGATGCAGTACCTTATGAAGATGAAAAATATTATAGTTGTTTGTATGATCCAAACGCGAGTTCAGCAGATTCTGGATTTAATATACTGAGTGCGAAAGGGCAAAATTATTGTCAAAATACAACTCCATCATTCACAAAAAAAACATGTTTTGAAGATTTGATAAAGAACGTGAACTGTCAAAAAGACACAAGTAGCGCGTTTGTGTGTGTGGCTAACGCTGGATTTTCTAAAGATCCTTCTTTCAAAGGTAAAATTTCATGTTCTACAGCTCTTGATTGTGTGAATAATCAGGAAGATGTTTCACAAGTTCAGTGTTTGCCAAAATATGTGTGTAATGGTGCGACTTTAGATTATTTTAGAAATAATTTTTGGGATGATGTGTTGTGTGATCCAAATGTTAAAACATCTTGCAAAGATTATGCTTTTCAAAATTTAAACACAATGTGTGTGGACTCGCCTAATGGCACCGTCTGTAGCGGCGTGGCTCCTAGTGTATCTAAAACCACAAATTTTGTTAAAGGGGTAGCACGGCTTCAACAGCTTTTTGCCAAAATGGTAAATATGTGGACATGGGTATCACCAACAACAAAAGTCGTTGGAGAGTATAAAAATAAAGAATGGAGCGAACTAAGCAATTTTGGCAAACAAGATTCTGCGTTTGAGCTGGGAAAAACGCAAGAAGGTGGTTTGCCTCCTCAACTCCGCCCGGTTGACGGCCAGAACAACAACGCGGAAGTAAGTCTGGTGGGGCAGGGGTTTAGCGTCAATGGCGTGTATGGCAAACCAGCATCATCTGGCAAAGACGCGATACCCGCCTATCTGGTGCAAGAATCCCAGCTCCTTGCCACCTTGAGCTTCTACGGCTTTGCGGATAAAAACCATATGCCTTTGCGACGTATTGCCATAGACTGGGGGGATGGCACGGATATAGTGGGAGGCAATGAAACCTCACCAGTGAACTATTACAAAAATAAACGAGGGAAGTTGTTAAACGTAGACGGCACGGTGAGCACAGAGAATGGCTGTAACACTGCTCAATACGGGTGGGGAGGAAACGCACAAGCCTGTGTTGATGATGACCCTTTTACCTATCAGCATACGTATCTCTTTAAGAAAGCAGAACTTGACTCCTCCCACTGCGGGCTTATAGGCACCTTGCTTGGAGGAGCATTTACAGAATTTCAAAAGCAATTCCCTAACATCGCCTCAAACAAGCCCGCCTGCGTCTATACCCCCAAAGTGCAGTTGCTTGATAATTGGGGATGGTGCAATGCGAATTCGGCACCGGCAAACACCAACTGTGTCAGCTTTGGCAGTGGGGTGTTTGGTTGCTATGCGGATGGGAATGAGCCAAATGGGATACCCATAGATTATTGTCGTCTTACACGATCTGAATTATGGACTCCTTTTGCAGGCAAAGTTATTGTGTTACCTTAATTTGATAGAGTACACATATTCAAAATCTCTCCGCGCTTTACAGTGGAGAGATTTTTAGGCTTAAGGGAATATTCTAGGGTTTAGATTTTAATATATGGTTTAACATTTTCAATCTTTTTTCTTTCCTAATTCCTCTATGGATTCGAATGAAGTTTTTTACTGTTGTGTTGTATCCGTCTAATGAATTAGTGGTATTC
>JACRFU010000052.1 GCA_016212585.1 Candidatus Magasanikiibacteriota bacterium
AGTTTTGCCACGCATTTGCTGGAAAACGGCGTGGATGTGCGCTATGTGCAAGAGCTACTGGGGCATGCCAACATTCGCACTACACAGATTTATACGCATGTAACCAATCCAAGCATTAGAAATATCAAAAGTCCGTTGTAGACTATGCAAGAAGAAATTGTCATCAAGGGCGCGCGCGAGCATAATCTCAAAAATATCTCGCTCCGCTTGCCGCGCAACAAAATGATTGTATTCACGGGTTTGTCCGGTTCCGGCAAGTCCAGTTTGGCGTTTGATACCATTTTTGCGGAAGGCCAGCGCCGTTATGTGGAGTCGCTCTCGGCGTACGCTCGGCAGTTTTTGGGTCAGATGCAAAAGCCGGATGTGGATGAGATAGAAGGGCTCTCGCCGGCCATTTCCATAGATCAAAAAGCGCACAGCGCTAACCCGCGTTCAACTGTTGCCACCATTACCGAGGTATACGATTATTTGCGCGTGTTGTTTGCGCGCGTGGGGCACCCGTTTTGCGTTGTGTGCGGCGACCCAATCCGCAAACTCACCGTAGAAGAAATGATGGGCATGATTACATCCGCCGCGCGCGCAAAAGAAAGCGGCGAGGTGCGGATTTTGGCGCCGGTGGTGCGCGGGCGCAAGGGTGAATACTACCAGCTGTTATATGATTTATACAACGCGGGTTTTCAAAATGTCCGTGTTGACGGCGCGTACAAATCGCTCAAAAACCGCATCATCATGAAACGCTATGAACAGCACACCATAGAATTGGTGGTGGATACTCTTCCCGCGTTCGCCATAAACAGCGCGAGCAAAGACGACCGTGTGCGTTTGGCGGAAACGGTTGAAACCGCGGTGGATTATGGCAACGGCGTGATTACCGTGGTGTATCCGGACAAGACCGAACAGTTTTTGTCCACTAAATATTCTTGTCCGCGCGACGGGTTTGCGTTTCCGGAAATAGAACCGCGTTTGTTCAGTTTTAACAGCCCGTATGGCTACTGCCAAAAGTGCACGGGGTTGGGCACGGAAAGTTTATTTTCTGCCGCCGTGTGCGGCGTGTGCAATGGCGCGCGTTTGCGACCGGAATCGCTCGCGGTCAAAATCAATGGAAAAAATATCAATGACATAACGCACTTATCCATAGAAGAAAGCGCCGTGTTTTTGGTTGATTTGATTCCGGAGGGGAGCAATCTTTTGAAATCCATAAAAACAAAACAAAGCGTAAAACATATTGCCTTGGGCGCCACGGAGTATGAAATTGCCGAACCAGTGTTGAGGGAGATTATCGCGCGCATACAATTTATGGTCAACGTAGGGCTCACGTATTTGACGCTTGACCGCAAGGCGGGCACGCTCTCCGGCGGCGAGGCGCAGCGCATTCGCCTTGCTTCACAGATTGGCTCTCGTTTGGTAGGCGCGTTGTATGTGCTGGATGAACCAACCATCGGCTTGCATCAGCGCGATAATGACCGCTTGGTTTCCACGCTTGAAGACTTGCGCGATATTGGCAACACCATAATCGTGGTGGAGCATGATGAAGACACGATTTTGGCGTCTGATTATATGGTAGATTTTGGCCCCGGAGCGGGAAAGCATGGCGGCAAAATTGTGGTTGCAGGACCAACCGATGTTTTGCTCAAAAAGAAAATCAATGAAACAGACCGTGCGCGCGTAATCGGCAAAGCGGACGCGTCGCTCACCTTGCAGTATTTGCGCCGTGAAAAACTAATTCCTTTGCCCGCACACAGGCGTAAAAATAACAAAGATTGCATAAAGATCAAAGGCGCGACCGAGCACAATTTAAAAAATATTGACGTGGAGATTCCTCTCCGGCGTTTGGTGTGCGTAACCGGCGTTTCCGGTTCGGGAAAGTCAACGCTGGTGGATGATATTTTGTATAAAACTTTGGCACGCAAACTCAATGGCGCAGGTGGGCAATCCGGCGCGCATAAAATGCTTTTGGGTTTGGAATATCTGGACAGAGTGATAGAAATAAATCAGTCCGCGATAGGCCGGAGCAGCCGTTCCAACCCTGCTACCTACACCGGCTCGTGGACGCCCATTCGCGAGCTTTTTGCCGCCACTCCCGAGGCGCGTTTCCGCGGATTCAAGTCAAGCAGATTTTCTTTCAATGTGCGCTCCGGCGGCGCGGAAAAAGGCAGAGGCGGCGGGCGGTGCGAGCAATGCCAAGGGTTGGGGGAGATTGCCATAGAAATGCATTTTTTGCCTGCGGTATATGTGCCGTGCGATGTGTGCGGCGACAAACGCTTTGACCGCGAGACGCTGGAGATACATTACAAAGAAAAAAATATTTACGATATTTTGAAAATGACCATCGCGGAAGCGGAAGAATTTTTTAGAGATATCCCGGAGGTGTATGACAATTTGAAAGTTATGAATGAGGTAGGGTTGAATTATTTGGAATTGGGGCAGAGTTCCGTAACGCTCTCAGGTGGCGAGGCACAGCGCATCAAATTGGCGTCCGAGCTTTCACGCCGAGACCGCGGCCGCAGTATGTACATTCTTGATGAGCCCACTACGGGTTTGCATTTTGAAGATATCCGCAAGTTGCTCGCGGTATTGGAGCGCTTAGTGGCGCATGGAAATTCCGTGGTCGTCATTGAACACAATTTGGAGGTTATTAAAACCGCGGATTATATTATTGATCTTGGGCCCGAGGGCGGAAGTGGTGGGGGACAGGTGATTGCAAACGGAACGCCGGAAGATGTGGCGCGCAACCCGCGTTCGTTTACTGGTCAGTATTTGAAAAGAGTGCTTTGAAAATATGGGTCTATCGCCGAATGCGCTTTTGCAGTGAAACGCGCAGATTTCG